>DDIK01000096.1 GCA_002338505.1 Bacteriovorax sp. UBA1852 | reverse complement strand
AGTTTGCTTAAACTTTTCACTTTCTAAGTCTTCTAACTTAAATCTTTCTCTTAGACTCATTTAAGACCTCCCTATAAATTGTGCGAGAATTTGAGATACATCTCAATAAAAATATGTTACGAAGAAGATAGTCATTAGTCAAGAAGTGTCAGAAATAGTCTAAATTTTACAGTGTCTTTATTTTATAAAGTATTAATTTTATAATGAGTAAATCAAGGATGTTTAATTGAAGCGAATCAAAATTAAAACAAAAGTAAAAGGGTGCCCAACTAAAATCATCAGGCACTTTGATGAAGAGCTTTTTATGAAACTCAATCCCCCTTTTATAAAAGTTGAGCTCAATCAATTTGATGGCTGCAAAAAAGACAGCGACCTTAAGCTAACAACAAACTTCCTAGGCCTTTATCAATATTGGCACAATAAGGTCATCGACCGCTTTGATAGTGATAACCTCGTCTACTTTATAGATGAAGGTGTTGAGATGCCATTTCCAATCACCAAGTGGATACATAAACATAAGATTGTAAAAATTGACGATCAAAATAGTTATATTGTTGATGATATTGAGTACATCTGTTCAAATCCAATTTTTGAGTTCTTTTCATATCCAGCTATTTTTATAACGATGTTTTATCGAAAGCCAATTTATGTTGATGTATTTAATAACTTAGAAGAATAAGATTTATGTCAAAACGAGAAACTTGTTCAGTCTGCACACGTCCACAAACCCAATGCTATTGTGATTCCATAAGTGTTTATGAAAACTCTCTGCCTACTCTTCTCATAAGACATATAAGAGAAAGTAGTCACCCCTTTAATACAGGTAGAATGGCAGCTCTTACATATAAGAATTTTAAGTTGATAGAATCAAACGATCCTAACCTGCACAAAGTAATAAATGATTTTATCAATGAATATAATCCCTTTCTATTATTTAAGACACAGAGCTCTCTGCCAATTTCAAAAGAAGAAATTAATAATCACGGTGCTATGATCGTTTTGGATGGAACTTGGGATAAGGCGAAGGCCATATTATTTGCGAATAAAGAGCTCCAAAAATTAACTCAATTACACCTTCAAGAAAGTAAGAAGAGTATTTATAAATCAATTAGAAAAGCATGTAGTGAGGACTTCTTATCAACTTTTGAGGCTATTACGAGTGTCTATGAGATGCAGGAAAGTAGGAGCCTTGAGGAGCAAATAAAACCTCTAAAGACTATAGTGGAGCAGCAAAGGAAATGGTCTCCCTGAGGAGACCATCAAAAGCTCTAAATTAGACTTTTCTCCATGACTTACACCAGCCACATTGAGAAACATACTTGTTGGCCATCATCGCACAACGCCCATAACCTGGAGTTTTACTGTCATCCTTACCTTTCTTATTAGGTTCGTAGAATTTACAGTTTAGGCAATTCGGGTTTTCTTCAGGCTTAAACTTCTTGTGTCCTTTAGCGTCTGCTGCATTAACAACGTAATCAAGTCTCTCTTTATTCTTAGCGACTCTCTTACCTGCAGGAGCTGTCCCTGCTTTACATGCTTCTGCTAATACTGTTGGAGCTATCGTTAGTGCCGATAGGCCCATTAATGCTTTTTTGAAAAAATCACGTCTTTTCATCATTTCTCCTTGTGTACAATATAACTCAATATAACAGATATCCACATGTCAGTACATTGACAAAGATCATATATTAGAAAAATATTGTAATAATTTCAATTGTTTGAACCATCAAACTTAGGTTAGTGCTATAATAGAACTGATGAGATTATTAACAAGTCCAAAAATTTCGCCAGAAGACAAATGCCCCTATCTCGATGATAGATTGGAAAAGCATGAGTATTTCTTTGCTGACCATATAAAGTCTGAAGAGATGGACTTTCTTCTCACTAAAGGATGGAGAAAATTTGGACAATTTCTCTTTAGGCCAAGCTGTGACAACTGTTCTAAATGTGTTCCTCTAAGAGTAGATGTTGAAAGTTTTAAACCTAGTAAGTCACAAAAAAGAGTCATTAAGAAAAATCAAGACATTACTCTTAAGCATGGACCTCTAAAGTATCAACCGGGCCATTTTGAAATATTTAAAAAACATTCTCTTAAGAGATTTGATAAAAATGATATTACCAATGAGAAAGATTTCATTCAAACATTCTATATCAATTCGGGCACAGGTTATCTGAGTGAATTTTTTCTAGGCGAACAACTGGTCGCTTTCGGAATTCTTGATAGAACGACAAAGGGATTGAGCTCCGTATACTTTGTCTTTGATACAGACTTTCAAAAAAGAAGCCTTGGAAATTTTGGGGCCATAAAAGAGATTGAAGTTGCTCAGGCACTAGGACTTGAATATTATTATCTTGGTTACTGGATAAGAGAAAACCAATCAATGAATTATAAAGCTAGCTACCATCCACATGAATTATATGATTGGGCAACTAAGGACTGGTATCCTAAAGTTGACGAAACGTCAGATTAATTCTTGGATCTTTAATCTTCTTAGATCTTGGTAGCTCATGCTTCCAATAATGCTGAAGACTTCCCTTCATAAGAAGTAAACTACAATCTTCGAGATCAAGTGAAACCTTATCCAGACCTTTATTTGTTTTATGTTTAAAGACAAACTTCCTTTTTGCGCCAATACTGACTGAAGCAATGATCGGATTTTCACCTAATTCAGCTTCATCATCGGCATGAATAGCTGCATAATCATTACCATCTCGGTAGAGATTACATAGACAGCTATTAAAATAAATACCAAGCTTCGTTGCTATTGTTTCTCTAATTTGAGCTAAGTGACTTTCAAAGCTATTAACTGGGAGTTTTATCTTTGAGTAAGTGTAACTGTCGTTATTGTCATTATACCAAGCGTGAAGTCTAGGGACATTGTGAGTTTTACCAAAGAGCGTAATTTGATCTTGTCGCCAATTGATTTCTTCATATAATTCGTCATAAGTAGCATGTGATATAAAATTAGGATAATAAGTGCATTGACCATCTGTAGTAATGATCTCTTCACTTTCAATATTTCCAAATAATCCAAATTGATCCATTTGTAATCTCTATCTTATGTTAGTGAATAATTTGAGAAAGAAAATTCTTAGTCCGTTCATTTTTTGGATTATCAAAGAAATCATTAGGGTTATTCTCTTCAACAATTCTACCTTCGTCCATAAAGAGAACCCGATCGGCGACTTCTCTTGCGAATCCCATCTCATGAGTCACACAAAGCATGGTAATTCCCTCTTTTGCAAGCTTTACCATAACATCCAACACTTCCTTAACCATTTCAGGATCAAGAGCAGATGTTGGCTCATCAAAGAGAAGAACTTTTGGACGCATACAAAGGCTACGTGCAATTGCCACCCGCTGCTTTTGACCTCCCGATAACTGACCTGGAAATTTATGGGCCTGATCACCAATACGTACTAAATCAAGATATTCCATGGCCATTAGCTCCGCTTCTTCTTTTGGAACTCTTTTCACTCTTGTTGGCGCGAGGGTGAGATTCTCTAAAATTGTGAGATGTGGAAAGAGATTAAAATGTTGAAAGACCATTCCTACATCTTTTCTAACGGCTTCAATATTTTTAATATTATTATTTATATTGATTCCATCGACCATAAGTGAGCCTTGTTGAAACTCCTCTAGTCGATTTATACATCTAATCATCGTTGATTTTCCTGAACCAGAAGGTCCACAGATAACGATCTTCTCACCTTTTTTAACATTAAGATCGACGTCCTTTAAAACATGAAAGTCATCATACCATTTATTAATCTTATTCATTTCTATTATATTTTCACTCATAACTTATCCTTATAGATGTTTATCGAGACTTAATTCCAAACTCTTCTTCTAATCGATTTGCATACTTCGACATGGCATAACAAAAGACATAGTAAATAATTGCAACAAAGACATAGGCCTCAACAGAGAACCCAAGCCAGTCAGAATCTTTTAAAGAAGACTTTGTCGTATTTAATAAATCAAAGAGTGCAATGATGAGAACAAGAGAGGTATCTTTAAACATTCCTATTGCAGTATTTACTGTAGGTGGAATAACCACTCTAATTGCTTGAGGAATGATAATGAATCTCATTGTTTGAAAATAACTTAAACCAAGGGAGTTAGAGGCCTCATATTGGCCTTTATCAATTGATTCTAGACCACCTCTAATTACCTCTGCCATATAGGCTGAGACAAAGAGAATGATAGCGACTTGCGCCCTCAGAAGTTTATCTATCGTAATGCCCTCTGGTAAGAAAAGAGGAAACATAACGGAGCTCATAAAGAGAATCGAAATAAGAGGAACTCCCCTAATCATTTCGATATATGTAATACTTAAGGTTTTAAGAATTTTTAAATTTCCACGTCTGGCAAGGGCAAGCATAATACCAAATGGGTATGAAAAGATAATACCAATTGAAGATAGCATGAGAGTTAAAGGGAGACCTCCCCACTTGTCATTTGTGACGACTTCGAGAAAAAGTCCGCCTCTCATTAAGAAAAAGAAGAGAAAGAAGCCACTTGAGAGAATCCACAAAGAATACTTATTCCATCTCTTAGGCTCTTTTACATAGAAGAATGAGCTCAAGAGTAAAATCATTGCAAGCGTGGGCCTCCAAATTAGCTCCCTAGGATAGAAGCCATATATAATAAATGGAAACTTTTCTTTGATGAATGGATAACAAAACCCTGTGCTTTCTCGACATGTACTGGCATCACCAGTAAAGACAGCACTTAAAAATGTCCAGTCTAAAATATACATTGAGGCCTTAAGGCCGAGTGAAATAATGAAGAGAGATACGACGCTATTAACAGGTGTATTAAAGAGATTCTTCTTAAGCCATTTTGGAAATTCGTAGATAAACCAATTCATATCAATCCCCCCTATCTTTCAACAATCTGGAAACGTTTTGCAAATTGATTCATAACAAAACTTGTTAAAATACTAAGAGATAAATAAATCACCATAATGATAAAGACACATTCTATGGCCTGTCCTGTTTGATTCATCGTCGTATTTGTAATTGAGACAAAGTCAGGATAGCCAATAGCAACAGCAAGGGAGCTATTCTTTGTAAGGTTTAGAATTTGTGACGTCAATGGCGGTAGCATAACTCTTAAGGCTTGAGGAAGGATAATAATTTTTAGAGAATCACTCTTTGAGATACCAAGAGCACTTGCAGCTTCCCACTGACCTTTATCAATCGAGCTTATTCCCGCTCTTGTGATTTCTGCATTAAAGGCTGATGTGTAGATGACAAGACCCAAGACAAGGGCGCTGAACTCTGGAGAAAAACGATAGCCACCACTAAAATTGAATCCAGAAAGACTTGGATAATTAATCTCACTCGGACTACCTAGAATAAACCAAGTCAGTACTGGTAACAAGAAAATGAGGTAATTTAGTTTTTCAAAAAAAGAAAATGACTTACCTTCAAGAATTTCTTTTTTAACTCTTACTTTTTCTAAGAAAAAGAAACCTATTATTGATATAACTAAAGCTATAAAGATAAAACTGAAAGATTTAGTATCAACAGGTATCGGGAAATAGAGTCCTCTATTATTAAGAAATATATTTGGTAGGAGTTCCATCGCCTCTTTAACACCTGGCAGATTTTCAGTAAAAACGGCATACCAGAAAAAGAGTTGCAAAAGCAGAGGAATATTTCTAATTGTCTCTATGTAGAACTTAGAGATTTTTCTAAGAAGCCAATTCTGACTTAAATGAGAAAGACCTATTAAGACACCAAAGAATACAGCTAAGAAGTTTCCTATGATAGCAACTTTTAGGGTATTGAGGACACCTACAAATATAGCTTTCTTGTAAGTATCATCCGACCAATATTCGATCATTGATTCGCCAATATCAAAACCAGCTTCGAACTTTAAAAACCCAAAGCCCGTGGCAATATTTTGTTTTTCTAAATTAGTCTGAGTATTATGAAAGAGGTATCCAAAGATACCAAGGATCATAAAGAGCGTAAGAAATTGAAAAATCTGTGCTCTAATTTTCTCGTCTTGAAAATACTTATTCATCGTATTTTAACTCTACTTAAAAGGAGGAGAATAAAGAAGACCACCCTTTGTCCATAGATCATTTAATCCTCTCTTAAGTTTAAGAGGCGTCTGGGAACCAACATTGCGTTCAAATATTTCTCCATAATTTCCAACTTTAGATATGATGTTAAATATCCATTTCTCATCAAGACCGATAGATTTTCCAACACCTGGGGACTTGCCAAGAAACCTCTTAACCCTAGGATCTTTAGAGCGTTTAAAGGTATCAATATTCTTAGAATTAATGCCAAGTTCTTCGGCATTAATTAGGGCGAAAACCGTCCATTTTACGATGTCATACCACTCATCATCACCATGCCTAACAGCAGGAGCAAGAGGTTCTTTTGATATTATCTCTGGTAAAATAATATAGTCTTCAGGTTTTTTAAATTTACTTCTCTCTGCTGCTAAGCCAGAAGCATCATTTGTCAAAACATCACAACGTCCTTTAACAAATGCCTGAACTCCCTCGTCATTACTCTCAAAGACAACTGGCCTAAGCTTCATACGGTTAGCTCTAAAATAGTCGGCCATATTAAGCTCTGTTGTTGTCCCTTGTTGTGTACAGACGGAAGCTCCACTCAAATCCTTAGCACTTTTAACACCACTAGCTTTCTTAACCATAAATGCTTGGCCATCAAAGTAAATAGGATATGTGAAATTTAACCCTGTACTTGTATCTCTAGAAAGAGTGTTCGTTGTATTTCTTGAGAGAACATCAATCTCTCCTGACTGAAGTGCAGTAAATCTTTGTTGAGCATTTAGAGAAACGTACTTTACTCGTGATTCATTTCCAAATAAAGCAACTGAAAGTGCTTTACAAAAATCAATATCGAGACCTTTCCAATTTCCTTTACTATCTGGTGATGAAAATCCAGGAAGACCAGTTGAGACTCCACAAGTTAAGTTTCCACGCTTCTTGATTGTCTCAAGAGTTTTGCCAGCAAAAGTAGATGATTGAGAAAGAAAAAAGAAACTTAAAAGTAGCACTCTACACATTGTAGAAATCATAAGTATAACTCCCCGAGAAATTCATAATAACAATATGTTAACTGAGTTCTTCTATGAATTTAAGGGGGATGAGTTGTACACATGGGAAATTGACAACTTTCTAAGTACCCGACAACAATAATTGGTTTAGCCAAGTGAAGGAAGTTATTACAAGTACCTGATAAGAGGTTACTTTTCTCTAAATTCTATGTTCACTTATGTCGAACACTTATAATAGAGAAGAGAGGAAACTATGAAAAATATAATTATTGCGACTATGCTTATCTACTCAACTATTTCATACGCTGATCAATATGATCCAAATTTTTGTTATCTAAATGGTGAGAGTCCTAAAAGCTGTGGTCGAGCTCAAATTTTTAACTGTCCTCTTGAACGATGTGTTACTGCTGCTGAGAATGAAGATTTCCATGAGGAGTATAAAAAGTGTGAGGAGGCAGAAAGTCCAAATGAGTGTAAGTCAAATTTAAAGGGTCTTCATAGTGAGTTAGATGAATTACAAAAAGAGTTCTCAAATGCTATGAAGTCTGATGATAGTTCTGCTCAATTAGCTAAACTATATAATGCCGGTGTCGGCGCAACAGCATTATATGGACTCTATGCTGTATATAAATCTGAAGCTGCTGTATGTCCAGGTACATACACAATACCAATGGCCGGAGCAGCAGTTGCAATGATGGGCTTTATGGATAGTCAAAGTGATCAATCAGAAAGCATAAAAAAACAATTAAAAGAGCATGTTAAAAAACAAAATGACTTCTATGCCAAAGGCGGCTGGTCAAAGACCTCAGAAGTACAAGGGCTAAAAACACAAATTCAATATCTAAAACAAATTGAAATGATGTCTAAACAATCAATGAACTCACACAAGTCTCA
>DDIK01000073.1 GCA_002338505.1 Bacteriovorax sp. UBA1852 | reverse complement strand
ATACTACTTCTCATAGCTGCATGTGCGATCTGGGGCTTTGCTTTTGCAGGTTCTAGATGGACCTTTATTGACTACTCTCCTATTTGGTCACATTGTCTTCGCTACATATTTGCTGGAACTTTGGCCCTACCAATTCTCTACTTTCGTAAAGGTTTTACTCACATCAAAGAAGGACTTATTTGCGCCTTTTTTTTAATGACAGCTTTGCAGCTTCAAACCATTGGAATAGCAGAGACAACTCTAGCGAAATCTGGATTTCTCACAGTCTTCTATGCCGTCTTCACACCAATTCTTTCAGTAATCTTTTTAAAAAATAAGCTTAGAAAGACTTTTTGGCTTCTTCTTTTAATTGCCATGTTTGGAATGGCACTCATGTGTGATCTCAAACTCGACGGTTTTAATCAGGGGGACTTTTGGATTCTCTTATCAGCTCTTTTCTTTGCGATTCATATACTCATTGTCGATCGCTATGCTGAAAACTTTGAGCCAATGAATTTCAACTTTATTCAATGCTTTTTCATGGGGATAATGGCAGTCATTCTTGGTCTAACTCTTGAAGGCCCTCCAGACTTATCACCTTTATTTAAAAGTAGTGCCCTGATATTTCCATCAAGCCTTTATGGGTTCTTACTACTCTCTATCTTTTCTTCTCTTGTTGCGTTTTCTTTTCAAATGGCCGCACAAAAGAGAATCGCCGCACACATTGTAGGCCTTATTTTCTTAAGTGAATCTCTATTTGCAAGTGCCTCTGGTTGGATCTTCTTTGATGAGAGTCTCAATTCAAAACAACTCGTAGGTGCGGTGATTATACTAATTGCGGTTGCGCTTATTCCTAAGTTTGCCAATATTAGAAAATCTGATTCTGAGGGTTAAAAGATTCGTTAAACTTTTTTAGATTCTTAGAACTATCAAAGAAGTTTTTTATAATTTCATCTTCTGAAAACTTAAAATTATCTAAGAGTTTTTTGGACTCTTTGAGTTCATAGATTGCGAGAAGCTTATTTATTTCTGCTTCAGTGAATTTACTTTGAAAGAGATTTACATACTCAGGCTTAAGATTTTCCCAACCGTATATCTCTTCGTACTTAGTTTCAAACTTATTTCTTGATTCTTGATTAATTGAATATGTTCTTGATATCTTTATCTCATGAGTACGACGATATTTCTGATAGAGCTTCTTAATCTCCATCAATTCCACAAGATACTCTACTTTTGCAATTGGAATATTTGCGGCCATTAATTGAAGGCCCATGAGTGATAAAATTAGTTTCTTAATCATATAACTATCTTAATTAGCTTCAAGATAGATGTACACCGGGCAAAGAGCTTATTTACAAAGTCTCTCAATACCAACTAATATCATCGGATATGGGAAAGAAATCAAATACATTTATTGCTAAGAAGTTTGAAAAAGAATGTGAGATCAATGAGAAAGAGGCCAAAGAAGGTATTCATGACCTTATTATCATTCTTGATCATCTCAAGGGTAACTTTAATATGGGAAAGATCATACGAACATGTGAGACATTCTCAATTAAAGAGGTGCATATTGTTGGTACGAAGTTCTTTGATCCCACCATTGCAAAAGGTGCTCTTAAGAGAGTGAAGATATATTGGTATGATGATATTAATTCATCACTAGAAAGAATAAGAAATCTTAAATATAGCCTTATAGCTTTTGACTCGAAAGCTGATAAATTTCTAGGACAAGTAGAGCTACCAAAGAAGTCTGCCTTTCTCTTTGGCCATGAAGAATTTGGCCCACTATGTGTTAGAGAAAATATTATAACAAGTGATGATTACCTAGGACTTAAAATAAAACAATTTGGACTTACTGAAAGTTTAAATGTATCAGTCGCAGCTTCTATAGCAATGTATGAATATATTAGGCTTCATGCTATAGATTCTTAGATAAGTAACTCTACTCCATTCAAGCTTAGGGGACCGTTTAGTTCACGATTGTCATGGTCGTGCTCAGAAAGGTCTTTGTAGGATTTTACATCTTCAATACTTATAATATTTGCTCCCCAGCTATTTAATTTTTCACATTCAAGAATTTCTCTCATAAATTTTGAGACATCTAGCTCGCACCCCTCTACAGAGCATAGCACTTTGGAGCGATCATCAAGATTTGTGGCACCCGCTAGTAATCCTCTTTGTAAAGCAGCAAGACAGTACGACTTTCTAAACATGACCCCCTGTACTTTTCCCTGAACGATGAATGACTTCTTCATAAATTCTCCTAATAACTATCAAGCTCAAATTCATGCACTTTTTGGTAATGGGGCCCATGCCGCGTGAGACTACTCTCAATGAGATAGTATTTATCAACTTTAAACTCACGAGATCTAAAGGTTGAAAATAATTGAAGAAACTGAGCAACCTTTTCATAGGAGAGCTTCTTAGGCCTTCCAAGAGTGATATGTGGAATATACTTTGTTTTCTCTAGCATGAAATTTTGATTTTCCAGCGACTTAATAATACCTCTTTGCAGATCTAATAAGAGATCCGACTTTTCAATTCCCGCATAGAGAACTCTTGGGTTTCTCTCACTACCAAAGAAGCCGACAGATTGAATTGAAATAGTCATTTCTTCAAAGGATAATTTTTCAAGTTTATAAATGATATCTTTTTCGTCTCTGGCACTTAATTCATCACCAAGAAATTTCAGTGTCAGATGATAATTTTCCCATGCAGTCCAATTCACATCAAGAGCATTAATTCTAAGGTCCAACAAATCGTCTTTAATGTCCTCAGGTATGTCAATTGCAAGAAATAGTCTTTTCATACCTCTATTAAAGAATAGTCCGGCCTTTTTTGCAATGTAGAGACTTAGTATATTTACAGATTCTCAAACAAAGCACTATTATTAAGCCATGATAAAAGCTGATAAACTTACAAAGAAATTTACAACATACAAGAAAGAGCCTGGACTCTCAGGTGCGATCAAGTCATTCTACCAGCGTGACGCAATTCACAAGTACGCCGTTAAAGACTTTGATCTCGATATTAAGTCAGGTGAAATCATAGGACTTCTTGGCCCTAATGGAGCTGGAAAAACGACTCTTATGAAAATGTTTACTGGTATCATTGTTCCAAGTTCTGGTGAGATAGTCGTAGCAGGTCACGTTCCTTCAAAGAGAGAGAAGGCTTTTCGTAAAAAAATTGCACTTGTCATGGGACAAAAGTCGCAACTTTGGTGGGATATACCAGCTCTCGATTCCTTTCTTCTACTACAAAAATATTATGAAGTCCCCGACTCTAAATTTAATAAGAAGATTAATGAAATGGGTGAAATGCTTGGAGTCACAGAACTCTTTGATGTTCATGTGAGAAAACTCTCCCTTGGAGAGAGAATGAAGCTTGAACTTATGGCCTCACTTCTTCATGAGCCAGAAGTTCTCTTTCTGGATGAACCTACTATTGGACTAGATCTTATTGCTCAAGAAAATATAAGAAATTTCATTAAAGAATATCATGAGGAAAATAACTTAACCGTTATTCTAACTTCTCATTATATGCAAGATGTTCAAGCTCTCTGTAAGGACCTCGTCTTAATTGCAGGCGGAGAAAAAGCATTTGATGGACCACTAAAGAGCTTCGAAAAAGTTTTAGGACATAAAAAAAGTGTCTACTTCACTTTTAAAGATGCTATTTCATTAGATGATCAATTCTTTAAAGAAAAAGATGTCCAGGTCCTCAAGGGTGGAAGAGAGATTGAATTAAAAATTGATGAAAGTGATTTAAGAGATCTGAGCTCTCATATTATTCAAAACTATCCTGTTATTGATTTTCATACTGAAAAGATACCTATTGAAAAAGTAATGAAGTCAATCATGAAAAACCCAGAGATTTTAAACCAATGAGTCACGCAAAGAAATGGTTGCAGACCATGAAAATATCTTGGGTAAAAAATACGGCCTATCGTTTTAATTTCTTTTTACAAGTTATAGGCCCTGCTCTTATTTTCTTCTTTGTTAAATACTCTCTTTGGAAAACTATTTATAAGAGTTCCCCAGAAGAGATGATTCAAGGATATACGTTCACAGCTATGATTACCTATCACATATGGAGCTTTGTGGTATCAATGATTGGACAGGGCCACTCTGCTCTCGATATGGCCGTTGATATAAGGATGGGAAGAATATCAAGCTATCTCATTTATCCCTTTAATTTTTGGGAATTTCATACAGCAAGTTTTCTAAGTTTCCAAATTCTTCAAATCATTATATCAATCGTAACCCTAGGAATTTTTCTTGCAACTGGCATACTTGAATCTCTAAGCTTCTTTCACTTCTTCCTAGGACTTAGTGCCAGTATCTATGTAAGTCTCTTTTGGTTTGTATTACAATACCTCACGGGTATTATTGGATTTTGGCTCGAAGAAACGTGGATTATTAGAGTAAGTCTTCAAGTTATTACAGTCTTTCTATCTGGCGCAGTATTTCCTTTAGATCTTTTTCCTGAAGTATGGAGAAATATTCTCGACTATACGCCGTTTCCTTATCTTACTTATTACCCAATAAAGATATTTATGGGTCAGGAAGTCCCCTATCTCAAGTTTATCTACACGCTAGGAGCTTGGCTTATTACAGTCCTCACGATTAATACCATTGTTTGGAGACGTGGAATAAGAAATTATACTGCGGCAGGGATGTAGCATGGGCTTTTTAAGTGAAATCAAACACTATCTAAGAGTCTATAGACGCTACCTTTCAACAAGTGCCTCACAGGCCATGAGCTTTAGAACTTCTTTTGTGCTTTTAATTATCATGGATCTTCTTTTTACAGGAAGTTCATATTTTAAAATTTCGTTTATATATGATCATATTGAAGTTATTGATCATTGGGTTCGTCATCAACTCATGTTCTTTGTGACTTTTATGCTTGCCTTAAATGCACTTAATACAACTCTTTTAAGTACAAATTTCTGGATGTTTTCTGATGATCTAAAAACTGGAAATCTCGACTATATTCTTTTAAAGCCAGTGAGCTCGATTTATATTGTATTTTTTCGCTATATAAAACCATCAGGTATTCCAAATATTATTCTCACTCACTCATTGCTAATTTACTTTGGCATGCAAAATAATCTTGGTTTCATCGAGTGGCTAATGCTCCCTTTTCTCATTGTTCTCTCATTCACTCTCTACGCACTTATTCAATTTGTTATAAGCTGCTCAATGTTTTGGTTAATTGAAGGACTTGGCATAAATTTTCTTCGGTTACAAATGCAAGAACTCGCTCGATGGCCTGACTTTATATTTTCAAAATATTTAAGAACTGTCTTCATGAGCGCGATTCCCATTCTCCTTGTAGGCTCGGGTCCGGTCCACTTTATATTTGACAGAAGTTACTGGTACTTAATACCATTAATGTTGCTTCTGTGTTTTATTTTGTACTACCTCCTACATTTCATATGGAATAGAGGCCTTACACACTACGACTCAGCAAGTTCATAAAAACATATTCAAGGAGAGAGTATGAATTTAAGACTGTTAGGAATACTTCTTATATCAAGTCCCTTTATACATGCTGGGGAAAAATCAATTTGTGCAAATTATGATGATAGAGTTCTTTCAAATGAATCTGCAATAGGCCGTGCTTCAAGTGCGAATCGTCTCATTGGTTGTACTGCAACTCTCATAGGTAAATCATGTGCTATCACTGCAGGACATTGTGTGGATGCTGCGGAAAAAATATCGTTCAATGTTCCGGAATCAACTTCGGCTGGCCCACAAGAGTCCGCAGAGGTCGATATTTACTTTAGAAATAAAGACTTCTTAAGATATAAAGATATGGGTGAAGGAAATGACTGGGCAGTTTTAAAAATTCTCCCCAATAAGATAACTGGACTTTATCCTGGAGAAGTACAAGGAAGCTACAAAGTCGAATCGACAAAGCATTCTAAAAAAGGTGATCTTATCAGGATCACAGGTTACGGCGCAGATAAGGACACACCAGAGATTGCTTTTTCTCAACAATCACATATTTCTCAAGTCCTAAAAGCTGGAACTTGGTTTAGAAAAGCTTTACTAGAACATGAAGTCGATACACTTGGAGGAAACTCAGGGTCTCCTATTATTGATATGAATTCAAATAAGATCATTGGCGTTCACACTCACGGTGGTTGTGACTCTTCTATTAAGGCCAATCAAGGAACACTAATAAGCAAGCATGAAATCTTTAAAGGTGTGATTCAACAATGCCTTCAATGGGAAAGAGATACGCTTTAATAAACTTAGCGATACTTCATTAAGACTTCTTTAATCAAGCTTAAATCTATTGGTTTTGATATGAAATCAACCATTCCAGCATTTAAGCATTTTTCCTTATCTTCTTGGAATGCGTTTGCTGTCATAGCGACAATCTTTGTTTTATCGGGATCTATTATATGAGAGCTAAAGATTTCCTTCGTACAGGTCAATCCATCCATAATAGGCATTTGAATATCCATAAATATAATAGAAAAATAATTGTCGACAAGAATAGAAAGGGCCTCTTTCCCATGATTGGCAAAGGTCACTTCGTAACCAAGCTTTTTGAAAACCATGAGTGCCAGTTTTTGATTAATTTTATTATCTTCAACAACTAGAATCTTATGTGGATATTCTTTAGCAAAGCCATCTGTTGTTACATCATTAACTTCTTTAAATTCATAGTTTTCAATAACATCTAAAGTGAGGACAAGGCTAAAGGTCGAACCTTTTCCAAAAACACTTTCAACTTCAACTCGTCCATTCATAAGTCTTGCAAGACTTGAAGAAATCGAGAGCCCTAACCCTGTTCCCCCATACTTACGCGAAATAGTCTCATCCACTTGGGAAAACTCTTTAAATAACTTTTGAAGGTCTTCTTCTTTAATTCCTATACCAGAGTCCACAACAGAGAAGCGAAGTTCATACTGGGCCGCATCACTTACTTCTTCTCCAGAAACAACAAGTTTAACTAACCCCTCTTCTGTAAACTTAACCGCGTTAGAAAGGAAGTTTAATAAGACCTGTCTGATACGATGAGCATCACCTTCAAAATGATGAGGTATCTCATCTGCTATATTAGAAGCAACCTGAATCTTTCGACTTCCCTTATTAGCTCTTGTTAACTCGACGATATCCTTAACCATTTTTCTAAGGTCAAAGGTGAGGTACTCAAGAGTGAATTTTCCTTTTTCAATTTTTGAGAAATCTAGAACATCATTAAGGATGAGCAAGAGACTACTTCCCGATGTTCGAATTGTATCGACCATCTCTTTTTGTTCATCATTCAATTTTGTTAATGAAAGTAAGTCAGACATACCAAGAATACCATTCATGGGTGTTCTGAGTTCATGTGACATATTAGCAAGAAAGTCTGACTTCGCTTCAGATAACTTTAATGCCTCTTTACTTTTTTGATCTAACATCTTTGATGTTTTTTCTAATTCGGAAAAGCCAAGAGATAACTTCGAAGCTAGAGGTGAAAAAATAAATTTATATTGATAGAAAAAGAGTAAGAGTAAAAGAGAAAATCCTAGAATCTTGACTCCGATAAATGTTTTATTTTTTTCGATTGCAACTTTTTCATAGAGATTCACGGCCTTATTTAAACTAACTAATAGCGAGTCAAAGTTAGCTTGTATATAATTAAGAGATTCTCTTGCTTCGACGGGCCGATTTTCAAAGCTTCTTACGACAGTTTTTAAGTTTTCAATATAGAGACGAACTGACCTCTCCAAACCTTGGTCAAAATAGAGAGCATTAGCTTTTTGAAAGTCATGTTCTGGTAAATTCTTATCTTTATCTCCCCTAAGAATAGCATTATGAGATTCTTCGAATAACTTAAGACTTGCATGAAGTTTTTCAAGATCCTTCTCCTTCTTTTGAGAAATAAGACTAGTAGCAAGAAATGCAGTTCTTTGACTTAGCATTCTTTGGCGGCCACTAATATTGATAAGAGAAGACATTTTATCAAGGTTCTTTGAAAAGTAGTATTCTGCAAATGTAAAAAAGGCCATGATGAGCGAGAGTGAGCCAAATGCAAGGATATACTTGTTTCTTAAATAGGATAAATTAAATATATTACTCATAGTGATTCTCTTATTTCTTCTTTTTTTTCTTTTGAAACTAATACAATCTCATGCAAGACATTTCCGGAGTCTGCATCAAAAAATGAATTGGGTAAGTATCTCTTATTGAAATATCCCAATACAACTCTTTTAAGAATTTTCAATGTAAGTAATTTTGAAAACCCTTGTGAAGAATTACCTATTACTTCCTTCTTAGCATATTTTGACATGCACCTATATTCAATATCTCTATCAAGCTGATTATCTTCATCTTGAATAAAGTCTGTCACAACACCTGCAAAAGAGACTTTTAATGATACCATATTTGCGATTGGAGTATTACAACAAGAGGCAAAAAAGCGACATATTCCTTTTGGACTAAGTTTTAAGCACTTGATCTTTTCACGACCTCTATTAATTTGGATTTCATTAGAACTTACTTGATAAATTTCAGTTCCTCCAAATTCGTCAAGTATTTCATCTTCTCTCTTCAAAAAGTGAGCGAAACTCTGACAGTCATCACACATACATATTATATGACTTAGCGACTTCTTATCTTTAAAAGTGAGAAGACCTCTCACCTCACCACAATGGCAACTTAGCTTGACCTCGGACATATGACTTACCTCTTATTATATGATATAAAATATTCGTAATTTATTAAACAAAATAAGTAAGTATGAGGATTTATGAAAGATTTTATTGATAAAGTGATTGAGACATTAAATGCCAACGGTTTCCCAAATAAGCGCGTCTCGCTTCCTACAGAGAAAATGTTTGAAGCTGCTGACAATAAAGGCTTTAGCTTTAACACGGTCCTCAATGAGATGAGAGAGAAGAACCAGATTCACTCATTTATAGAAGGTGAGAAAATAATCTTCTCCCATGAACATAAAGAAGAAGGCCCTAGAGTACCTAAGGAAGACCTCTTCAAACAAGCACAAGATATGATGTCGCAAATGACACCTGAAGAGCTTCAGAAAATGCAGGATACTATAATGAATATGAGTCCTGAGCAAAAAGAAGAGCTCATGAAAAAAGGTAAGGATCTTGGCATAGTCTAAATCATGTCAAAGAAGAAAAGTCGTTATTATTATATTTTCAATTTAAGCTATGTGGGTGCGAGATACTTTGGTTGGCAAAAACAAAGTGAGCACCCTAGTATTCATCAAGCCTTTAATACTGCCCTCGAAAAAGCTCTTTACGATACCTTTTCACATGAAGTCGAATATAAGAGTCTTGGAGCGAGTAGAACTGATGCTCGGGTAAATGCTTTTGAGCAAAGAGTAAAAGTAAAGTTGATTGGTGTCGAGCTAGATTGCCAGAAGTTCTCTCACAAAATAAATGAATTGCTTCCATTTGATATTAAGGTCGAAAATATTATTGTCGTCGACAAAGAGTTGGCCGTAATAGCTCACGCAATGAGCAAAGAATACTTCTACTTCTTTACGCATAATAAACCCAAGAGTCCATTTCTCTTTCCTTTCGTCACCTACTTTGATGAAGAGAATCTAGACTTTGACTTGATGCAAGAAGGAACTCAGTTATTTCTAGGCTCCCATAACTTTAAAAATTATAGCTATAGGCCTTCAAATACAAACTTTGTAAGAACCTTGAAGCGATGCGAATTAAAACTAGATGTAGAGTTTGATTCACATGGACTTAACATATCAGGTCATCAGCTCATTATTGAGGGGGACGGCTTCCTTAAGCAAATGATTAGAATTATTATGGGTACACTCATTGATCTAGGACGTGGTCAATGCAGCCTCGAAGACATTAAAGAATCTCTTCAAGAAGACTCAACCAAAAGAGTCGGATTTATCACACCACCTCATGGACTGTACTTAAATAAAATCAAATACATAGATAAGTACTCATTTCTTAATTGATCACATAATTAGTTTTCAAATCTATTAAATTCCAAGTATCATTATGATGATATTTATTAAGGGATGAGGTTTTTATGTCATTAAAAGATGCACTACTTAAGGCCGGTGTTAAAACAGCAAAGACGGAGAATCATCGAGACTCTCCTAAGAAGCTAGAAAAAAAATCAGAAAAACACCAACAGATGAGAAACTTCTGTGAAGTCTGTGAACTAATTCATCCAGATGTTGAAAGATTTAAACATCGTATTCCTCTATTAGATGCAGAATGGATTTGCGCGAGTTGTGCGGACAAGGAAATGGTCCATGATAAATTTCGAGTAACAGCTCAAAGTCAATTTGCAAAAGAAAAAAGATATATGAGAGAGTATGGTCCGACTCTAAGTCCAAGTGATATAAAGAAAGCTCATCCAAAGAAAGACTACAAAAAAGACAACAAGAGGCCAAGAAGAAAAGAAGAAGGTCTTAATCAAAAGTTTCAAAAGAGTCGAAACTTTAATAAAGATGACGACACGAACTTTAATCGCTAGAAATTTTCAATAACAAAGACTAAGGAAAGTCTCATGAAGAAAATAATAATTCTCTCTCTATTAACGACAACAGTCATCGCAAAAACAATGTCTTTTACTATTCCAAGTGATCAGATTATCACAAGCTATATAAGCTCATGTAAGAGTGAGGCATCTCTTTTCTTAAGAAGTGCTAACGGCAGTAATTCTGAATTTAAATTAGGAAAAGAAATCAATTGTAAGAGAGCTAAGAATAATCTGACGCTCGCTGGGCTTGTCGATCAAAACACAAATGAAATCAAGAAAGCACAGGTTATTATCGATATAAGTGAGATGACTGTTACGTCAATTTCACAGCAATAAAAAAAAGGGTGTCACAAAGTTTCTCTCTGACACCCTCTCCATGATACTTCTACATTTTTGTATAATAATAAACTGGATAAGAGTTCGTCTTCTCGCATGATCTAAAGTTATTAGTTGTATTCATCGCTTTAATCTGAAGTGAATTACCACTTACACTATAACCATGAACAACTTCAGTATCCTGAGCGCCAAAAGGTCTCTTTCTTAATCTATTTGTCCAAGCTTGATTATTACAAGCTACATTTTCAAGAGCAAGATAACCCTGATAGCTTGAACCATTAATCATAGAATACTTTCCATAATTTGTTTGTGTACAGTCAATTCTAAATGGCGCCCAAGAACCACTCTTTGCAATCGCCGTCATTCTCATATCTGATGCCGTAACATCGAGAGTAACAGTATAAACCATAAATTTTCCACCCAATTTCAATTCTTTTCCTGAAGTGCATACAATCTTATCAAGCTTATATTTTCCACTTGGTATCGCCGCCATGATTGATGTCGCCACTAGAAACGTTATTAAATACTTCATTTTAACTCCTTTTTATAATGTCATTACTTTATATGATATTCCAAACTTGTAATCAATTCCTGTCTCATCAATGTTTGAGGCATGTTTTCGATATGAACGATTTGTTAAGTTCTCAACTTTTGAATGAAAACTAAGACCTTTAAGTCCTCCTCTTTCAAATCTCTTATTCAAAAAAACACTATGAACAAAGTATCCGTTTGTTGCCGTTTCTCTTTGAGTTGTCTGAGGATTCACTCGGTCCTGCTTAAGTGTGTTTAGTCCAAGATAACCAAAATTTACATTATACTTATCAAGATAGAAACTTATCTCATGAAGATAAGTATCCGCTGAAAGCCTTTGAAGATAAATTCCTTCGGAGATATTATCACCTCGTATTCGACTATAGCTTCCTTTATATGTCATAAAGTCATAGGTATATTCAAAGCTAAGATCTTGCCCATATAGTCTCGCTTCAGGGATATTAACAGCTTGAGTAGTTCCATTTATCTCTTCCCATGGATCACCAAAGGTCTGATAAAGAGTTATATAATTCTCAGCACTAGTCCAGTAACGACTATAACCTAGCTTTAAAAGGTCAAGATCGAAGAAACTTTTCTCATAGGTTAATCCAACCTCAAAAGTGTCAGAGCTTTCAGGTCTTAATTCAAGATTAGGGATAAAGTAATTATCGGCAGTATAGAAATCATCACCTTCAAAGTGAAAGCCATCAAGATAGAGCTCTTGAATCTTTGGAGTATTAAGTCCCTCAGAATAAACACCAAAGAATTTGAGATTCTTGGTTGGAGAGAATTTAAGACCTAATTTCTTTTTTAAAAATACCTCATCGCGATCTTCTAATGTGGGATCGTCAGATGAGAGATTATAAAAGTACGTCTTAAGTCCTAATTGATACTCAAAGAATTGATCAGGTTTATAACTAAAATCAATAAAATTAGAAAGCGTGCTACTTATTCCATTAGGATATGATGATAAGAGAAGGTTATTTGACATCCCCTTAAGTTCATCTCTATTTAGCTCATGGCCTATATTAAGACTTATGGAGTTTGCAGGGCTGAAGTTATCTTCGAACGAGAGACCTAGAGTCTTAATATTTCGAAGCTCTTTTCTCCCATCACTTGCCCTATTCTTTGTAAGAGATTGGTCAGTAAAAGATATATTTCCTTTAAGCTCCCTTTGATACTTACTGCTTTTTCTTGAAAAGTTAAGCACTCCCATATTTCTCTTAACTTCATTCTTTGAATTAAGCTCTCTTATATTCAAAGGAGGATCTAGAGTTGGATTTAAAGGTGCTTCATCTTTGCGATTAAAAAAGCTATAGGTAAAGCTTAGTTTATTATTAGAAAATGATTTATTAAATTTAAAAAGAGCTGCTTGATCTTTATATGCTGAGTTCTCTAGTATTTGATCGTCATATGTCTTTGTATTTTTAGCATCTCTATCTGTCATAGAAAGTAAGTAGTCAGAATCTCCTTCAATCGCAAATGCTTTCACACTAAACATTGCTTCATCGTTGGCATCCTGAAATGATGACTTCATTAAAAAGCCTTGTTCATGACCGGCTTTGAGATAGTCTCTCGCGCCCTTAGTCTTCAATTCAATTCCACCACCAAGACTTCCTGAGTGAGAAAAATTTGATGAGGACTTATTGACCTTCACTGCTTTGATATCTTCAGGGTCAATGGCTATCATAGTACTATGATCAGTCGAAAAATTTTGTCTGGCCCCGTCAATGTAGACGTAGATCTTATTAGCATCTAGGCCTCGCACCTGCACAGCTTCACCAGAACTTCTTGGTCCACCAGCAGTAGTAGCTCCGGATGATAATCTCAAAATATCATCCATTGAATTTGCTTGATGATTATTAATGCTCTCAAGATTGATGATATCACTCGTTGCACTATCTTCTTGAGTATAGATACCATCATCTTCATGTGTGACATGGACAGTATCGAGTTCATAATTACTCTCATTGGCCCAAGTAGAAATGGCTAAAATAAAAAAAAGAAATACCCTCATAAGTAATTAATTATCATAGAGATTTTGAAATGTGTCACTATTTTGTAGATGTATGTATTTTTGATAAAAATTACAGAATTTCGAAAGAGATTGGCAGACTTACCTTGAGCTTTTTTGAACTTAAAGAGTCAGGCATTACAGGAAATTTCTCAATCGACTTAACAGATTCAAGTGCTGACTTATTAAGTGGCTCGAAATCGAGTTTTTTCACAACTTTTAAATTATTTACTTTTCCTGGGTACTCAATATCAAAAGAGATACTTACAATACCAGACTTTCTTAGTTTTCTTGCAATACGCGGGTATTTCTTATGTCTTAAAATTTCATCTCGAACTCTTTTAAGATAGAGTGCTTCTTCTTGTAAAGAACCTGATTCCCTTTTGACGATTTTCTTAAGTGTTTTCTCTTGAGCAAGATCTTTCTTTGCAACCGACTTCTTTACTTTTTTCTTCGGCGCTTTCCTCACCTTTTTTCTAGGTGTTTTCTTTGCTTGAGTGACTTCTTTCTTTTCAAGGAGCTTCAACGCAACCTTAATTTGAGATATATCATTAAATTTTTCACTGAAATTAATTCGAGAGCTTGGAGTATGATTCGAATTAAATAGTAAAAAACCATGAACACATAGAGTGAGAATAAAGAATAAAGTTCTTATGGGTTTATTCGAGTTCATTTGCATATTATAAATTATACCTTACGATATTTTAAGAGCAACATGTAAAGATTTACTATTACAAAAAAAGGGAGACCTATGTCTCCCTTTTGTATATCTAAATAGTTGTAATGATTATTTGTCAGCTTTTGCTACTGCTCTAATTCTACACTCGACTTCATCAAATCCATATGGATCTTCGTAAACAAATTCGTCAACATCAAATCTTGAGAATCTACAAGTTTCTGGGTTATAAGCATTTCTCTCACACTTTGAAAGTGCATTGTCGATAAGAAAATCTTCTTCGTCCCAAGTTAGGTCTCCAGAAGAACAGAATGCAAAAGCTCCAAATTGATAGAAAGAAATTGCTGAAGAGAAGTAGTATTGGTGATCAGAAGCATCACTTATTGCTGCAATAATTGCAAAGAGAACAACTCCACCAAGTAGTATATAAAGAGCATTACTGAAGAGATCTTGAGATGAAGTAAAGTTTGAACCTTCTCCTCTAAAAGTATCGCTTAGAAATTTTGGGTTACTCATAAGCGCGCTTAGTTCTGCTCTAGATGAGTTTTCTAAAACTTCAATATATTCTTGTCTTTTCTTAGTAGATGGAATTTTAGAAACTATTTTATTAAACTCTTTCTTTAACTCTTCTCTAGAAGCATTTTTAGCAAGCTCCTCTAGTTCAGACTTAAGCTTTGCAGCAACTGCATTCGCTTCATCTGTTCCGGCATTCGGTGCTGAAGTGAGCATGAATTCATACTTTGCCAAAGTATTTGAAATCGCATTTTTTTGAATGCTTGCATTCTGTGCCATTGAATTAAAAGTCATAAGAAAGACTATTAATGAAGTTGAAATGTACCTGATCATCGATATCTCCAAGTTGTGGTTTATATTTTGGAGCAAGGTACACCTAAACAGGATTTACCTCAACGATAATCGCGCAACGTGTAATTTTTTTAGATTCCTCTATTGGCCATCATTCCAATAATAACCCTACGGTACTTTGGAAAAGTGGCCCATAAGAGATCACCAAGATCCACAGAAATGTCTGAATCAACAGTCATGATTTTTCTCATCTGATATAGTTTCTTTGAGAAGTATGCTGGGTCGCCTTCAAGTTCAGTGATTTTCTTTTCGAGATCAAAGAGAAGTGAGAGCATAAAGTCTGAGCCAAGCTTCTCATTTAAAGACTCTTCAAAAACTATTTCGCTCTCTGAAGTCCTCTCCTTAAAATTAGATCCATATTCTCCGAGATCATTAGCAAACTTATCAGTATTTGCCACCTTGATAGCAAAGAAATCTGCATACCCCTCAATAAAAGGATTATTAACAACAGGAGGGAGAACATCTGCCATCACAAGATGTGTATATTCATGATAGATAATACCTGGGATAAATGCAGTATCCAAGAAAGCACTTTGGTAACTAATGATAAGCGTCGCAATTTCAGGTATTGCCCACCTAATAGCACTATCTCTTAAATAATTTGTCAGTATTGATTCAGCATTAGTTTTAAGAGATTCTTCAGTATCTTCTGCAAAAAACGCCTCAATTCCTGAAAACGTAAGCATATCAATATTAAATGAAGTATTCTTCGGTAGAGAGCCTTTAATCATTTTCTTGAACTCAGCTTTATCTTCATTAGAAATTTTAACTTTCTTAGGTGGTCTAAACCAAATCTCATTACCCCAAGGCTTAACACCTAAACTCATATCACCTGTTCCCTTACTAATAGTTTCAGCATTATTAAATTTCTGTGGCTTCTCTTTACTAACGGAATCTATAGTATTTGGATTAACAAAATGCCAAGAACTATGTTGAAAATTAATAATATCGATTCTAATTACAGCCTGATAGTCTTGAACTCCGCCGATCGAAACAAAGTAATCTCTTGCTTTTTCAAGGTGATAATATACATTAGCAGCTTTTTGAGCATCTAGAGATCCGTCGTTAAGAATAGGATCATCACCAGTACCTTTAACAATTTTAAAATACTTACCTTCAAACTTATCTGTCGAAAGCAGGTTTTTTAGCTTTTTCTTTGTAAAAGATAATTCATTATCAGTATCTCTTTCGACAATTTCTGTCACTACGGAGTATGTTTTAACAGCAAAAGACTTGGCTGCAATCAAGAGTGCAATTAGTAAAATTATATTTCTCATAATTTACCTCCACAATTTCCATAAAATAAGTCATGCTTATATGTCGGTTTCTTCTCATTGCCATTCACATAACTATCAGTAAATGAGACTATAAGTGAGTATAAATAGCCAGCAGTAGGTCCACCTAGCGCTGTCGCAACAATTCCATATTTTTTTGATTCTGATACTACTTTTTGTATGATTGTCTTTTCTATTACTTTTGTCTGAAGAGATGAGAAGAACTCGAGATCAATCTCATTAATTAAGCCAAGCTCAAACGCCATTGCCACATGTTCTCGATAAGAGAAACTTAATCCCTTAGCATATATAGTACTTAATAATTCCTTTTTTTCTCTTTTATAGAGCTTTACACTAGCGCGTAACTGTTCTGTTTGAGAAAGTTTAACTTTTTCAATAACAATATCATTCAACTTAGAGAAAACAAGATGAGAGCGATCAGCATTTGTTCTCACATTCATATTTTCCAAAACCTCTACCATTCCTTTTATAACAACGTTACTATAATTCATGTAAATATTAGTTCTTAACGAAAGCTCACCTTCTCCTCTTTCATTAATATGAAAAGGGGTTGTAGTAGTGTTCAAGTCGTAACCTAACTTTTTTAATTCTCTTTGCTTTTGCTTATAATCGCGAATTGATGAAAGCTTATCTGGAGAATAATGGTGAATTCGAAGCATTTCAATTTGCTTGAATTGCTCTTTAGATATTAACTTCTTTTTCTTTGCATAGTGATTTAGGAACTGAAATATGAACTTATGCTCATCTTCAGCAGCTATTTTATTAAGTTCTTCAACAAAGGGCTTGAAGTTATTAGTAAGACAAAACCTAGGACTATTACTTCTTGCAAAGAGGCTGCGATACATTTTTTCAACAAGATCACGTCCTTTACGTATGCGAAAATTATTTCTCTCTATTGAAGATGGGATCTCTTCGTAAGCTTTTGTATATTGTAATAAAATATCCGTCATCACTTCATCGATGAGACCTAGAGAGTTTGCTTTAATAACTGCAAACTCCTTATCGTCGTCATCTAACTTATTAAGTTTCTTGATTATCCGTGATTCACAGTAGAGGTTTCCTCCAGAGAAGATCTCCCTTATGTCAGCTTCAGAGTAATTATCAAAGACCTCTTCGTAGCCATTTCTAATACTTTTTTCTCCTCTGTCTTTTTCATACCAGGTCTTAGTACCCTCAGCAAAAGCACAGAGATTAAATAATACGGATGTCGATACAATCGTTCTTATAAATAGTTTTTTCATATCTATAAGATAACAAGAATAACGCTTTACATGGATTTTTGAGTGTTTTTTATAGTGTGTCTAAAGAGTTTACAGCTAAGAAACAGTGCTAAGCATCTATAATCATATAGTTTTAGATTCTATTCTTAGATGAAGAGAAGTTGAGTGGTTGCTTAACATCAACAACCCCTCCACCCTTAGGTCGTGGAAATTGTATAAGCTTCAAAACAGAGCCAAGACAATTAACAGTTCCCTTAGAAAAGTCAGCTCCACCAATATTTACAGAGCTTACTCGACCAGCCCCGTTAATTCTAAAGTTAAGATCAACAGTACCTTGTGAGTTATCTTTCTTATCAAGCTCACTTTGGTAGCAATGTCTAAATTGAGGGAGATATTCTCTAAGTATTTTTCTTAAGAGCTCAGGATCCATTGAACCAAGAACGACAGTCTTTCTCGAGGTATTCGCCATCTCAACTCCACGTTTTGATGCTAGCCCTCTGATTCCCTTAGACTTATCATAATTACCAGAAAGATTTGTACCGCTTCCTAAATTACTCATTGTTTTAGCACCACTATTAGATGCAAGTTTTCCCACCTTTGCATTCTCATTTGGTAGCGCAGAGGTTGTGGCTGTTTTAGAAGTTATCTTCGATACATCAGTTTGTGCCAGCATACCCTTGAGAGACTTTCTTAGTTTAAGCTTAAACTTAGGTTTTGGCTTAGCCTTCACAATCTTTCTTACCTTTTTAACTACCTTTTTAGGTGTAACTTTCTTTACTGGTTTCACTTTTGTGAGTTTTCTTTTGATCTTTTTAGGCTTTGTCTTTTTTACTGGTTTAGGATCGTTCTTTGCAACGGCCTTCTTAATAACTTTATCATTCTTTTGACTAGAACCATTATCAACGTCTTTCTTAGCAACATTTTCAGTCGACTTCTTCGTTACTTCTTTTGCTGGAATAGCCTTTTTATATATAACAAACTCTTTCTTTTTTTCTGGCTTTGGTATATTAGTGTCAACAAGCAACAGCAAGAGAGCGATGCTCAGCACTGCCCCTAGGACTTTTGAACCTTCTTTATAAAGCTCTTTTTCAACAGTAAAAAACTTGTCAGCAAGTACTCTTTCCTTAAGATTAACAAGCTTTAAAGTAACCTCATTGGAGCCTTTATAGACAGAGACTGTTTCGTTTACACTCAATTGAATTGTAGATGAATTGAGATTTTCTTCCTTCGTCACATTCCTTTTATTTAAACTCTCTGGAAGACTTAAAAGAAACTTACCACTTGAGTTAGAAACATTTGCCTTTGCCTCTTCTCCAAAAACATGTGTAATATGTTGATTAAGAATTTTATTCAATTTCCTGGCAGAAGAAGCCTCTATAATATCGAAGTCTATTATATTTGAACAATTCAGAGTAGATATCTCGATAGCTAACTTCTCTTTGGAGTCTTTAATACTTTGTACATCTTCTTTTGGCTCATAGGGATCAACAAAGTTAGAGAAATCTACATTAAAATGATTATCTGAGATGACTGGTGAGACATCCATCTCATCAAAAACAATATCACAATATTCGTCATCAATGAGGACAAGTCCTGTTTTCTCAGGAATAGCAACTGGAATAGCTTCTGATTGAGAGTTAATTGAGACGACATCCTTATCAACATCAACAAATGTCGCCAATATAGTTTCTTCTACTCGGTAGTCGACATCGGCAAACTTAAGGTGATCACCATCACAGACGAAATGTCTTTGAATGCTCTCTCCATTAACAAATGTTCCATTATTACTTTCTAGATCTACTAAAAGAATACCATCATCGAGATGAACGATCATCGCGTGGTATGAAGATATTGATGGAGAGCTTATAACAAGATCACAAGAAGCATCGCTTCCAATAAGAAGTTTGTTCTTAGCAATTGATAAATCAGAATATGAAATATCAAATGCCTTTAATTGAAATCCTTTAATGTTTTTCTTGGATTTCATCTCGCACCTAGTCTTTCACGGAGGCCACTTCACGCTCTAATGACTCTTCTAAAACTTTCAAGCTTCTATCCTTAGGAGCATATCTCCTAGCAGACTCGAAAGCTTTCTTAGAGACATCCTTGTGGCCAACTTTTTTAGAGAGTAGCGCTCTGTTCACGTGCACTAATACTTCACTACTTCTCTTAAGTTCATTTAAAATCAAATAACCTTTTTCCACGTTACCAATCTGAATATAGAGCAACGCTTTATTATTATTAATTGTATCTTTCTCTTTTTTATTTTTTGAAAGCATGAGACCAAAATTATAGAAATACATTGCCTTCGTCATCATTCCAAGATTTTGATAACAGCTACCTATTGAGTTCCAGTACATTGCCTTTTCACGATTTTTCTTGTGCGATTGGTTCATTATTTTAATGGCTTTTTCTGAATCTCCCTGGCGACATGCAACGCTCAACTCATTGCCAAGATAGAGCAACTCTCCTTCGTTAAAGAAGTCACTCGAAGACTTTGTAATCGCATCAGTAGGAGCTAGATCTACCTTTACGGGCTTAAGACTAGAACTACAAGAGACAGTTAGGATAAGAATGAAAGAGATTATCGCTATTTTCATATAGTGACTCCTCTATTCATATCTGCTTTAAAAAGCTTTATGTCTTTAACTTTTGAAATCATCTCAATACTAGTTGATTTTAAAGAACTCACTTTTGTCTCAAATGTTTGAGCTTGTGTTCTGAGGTCTTTTGCGACACCAAAAACTTCCCCTTGAACAATTTTTAATGTTTCAGCATCCAATTCCTCGATCGTAAAGCTCTCAAAATATTGAATATTTTCATTTAATTTACTGGTAAGACTTTTCAACACATTAACTTTAGCAACATCATGATATGCAACTATTCGTGAAGAAACATTACTAATAAGAGATGCACTTTTTTCAATATTAAGCCCAATAAATTCGGCTAACTTTTCTTCAAAGTTATCCTTAGTGATCACCTTAGAAAGATTTGTGAATGTAGTGTTCTTTATTTCATTCATCAGCTTCTTATAATCGGCTATTTGACCGATTCTCTTAAATGCAACTTCATTATACTTAGAAATAGCCTCCAAGGTGCTGAAACTTTTAGGTCTATCTATATCTCTCCAATAATTTTGATAAAAGAAATTCACAACTCTATCAGTAGCTGCATTTTTATCTATCTTAACGATTTTAGAAAGTGTGTCTATATTCATTGTTTCAATAAGATTGCTAACAACAAACTCTTTAATCTCTTTATTTCGCTCATACTTAAGACCACACTTAACAAGCCCATGAAGGTCTTTATATAAAGAGATTTCCTTATTCATTACTTGAGCAACATTCATACGTAGAATAATTAATTCATTAATTTTATTCTTGGGATGCGTGCAGTATTTATTGACGAAGACATTCATCATAGCTTCTGCACTCTCAAAGTCTTGTAACTCCACAAAAAGATATGAGAAATTATTATAAACATCAATTCTCTTGTCTAATTCCTTCTTCTCATAGAGTGCAAGAGATTTCTTAATCCATTCGAAGCTGTCCTTTGTTCTAAAATTATCAGCAAGAAAGTGTGACAACTTTAAAGCACTATTTGCTCTAATAGTAGACGGGTAAAGTTTATTGGCAAATAAATTGGAGTATTCTTTAATAAGTAAATCATTTTCAACTTTATTCTCTTTACTCTCAATATTATGAAATACAAGTCCACCAAGGTTTTCGACTGCAACGTCTTTTTCTTGTTTTGTAATACCAACTTTGAGTTGATTCATCTTAGAGACTAACCCAGCAAGAAAATCAGGAACTTGATTTTGAATACCACTATCAAATAGATAGAAGAACATTTTCTTATGTTCACCTTTTAAGTTCTTATGATTATTCGTAAACGACTTTAGGGTACTAAAAGCGTAGTTATGTTTCTTATATTCAATACTCAAGTCAAATAACGCTCTATAAACTGATACTGACTTCTTATCTTTTGGATGTTCCTTAAGATACTTTCCATATGTATAAAAAGCATATTTATCTCTAAGTTTCTTAGGTATATCACTTGATGTTAAAAGAGAAAACATCGCGTTAAATAGTTTTCCCTGAAGTTCTTTATCTCTGTCTTTAGCTTTTTGATTTAAGTTATTTTTAAGGCCACTAAGGTAGTACTTACTAGCTCTCTCAAATTCTGTCACTCCAAATAGTGTCTCACCTTGAAAGAAGCGATATTGATCTTTCTTCTTAACATCTATAGTTATAAGTGTATCAAAGTATCCAAGCGCCTTACTCAGAATATGAGAGCTATACTTATTTGTTACTTTATTGAATGACTGCTGAAGCTTTCTTTGCATCAAACCAGCAAAGTTTAAAACTTCTGCGACAAGCTCTTTTCTTTCTTGATCAGAAAGTGATTTACTTCTTTTTTCTAGTTCTTTAATAGTCTCATCGTATTTCACAATGTCTTTATTATTTCGCGCTATAATAACCTTACTCAGAAAAAGTTCATTTTTTTCTTGCTCAGTAGCAAAACTCAGCGCCTCGGCCATAACAGCTAGACTTTCCTTATAAAATCCCTTTTCTGCAGCTTTCTTTGAAAACTTATGTAACCAATAATACTCATTTCCTTTATTTTTTTTGAAAAAGTTAATTCCTGGTAATATATTTTTTGAAAATACATAAAATGAAACTGCTGCTTCATATACCTGTTCAGTAACTTCTAGGTATTTTGGCGTCTTCCCAAGGTCTAGCGACTGATTAAGAAGTAATATTGCTTGTTTGTATTTTTTTTCCTTAAACACACACCATGCATAGTTGTACATATGCTTAGTTAACCATTTGTCATCTTTGTTAAGAACGACTTTTGAATAGTATCTTCCTGCGAGAGTGTATTCTTTCTTATTATAATAATATTCAGCAAGCTCTACATTGATCTTATAGCCTAGAGCTTTGTTCTTATTGAATTTATTTGCCCTAATAAAGAAATATTCTGAGTCTTTAGAGCTATTATAATCTCTTTCATTTAACCCAAGAGAATAATATATTTCAGAAATTCTATTATAACGTGGATATCGTTTAATGATCTCCATCCCAAGTCTTTTGTTATTATAATAGAGCTTCATGGAGTTCTTGTAATAATCTTCTTTTCGACCTTTAATCTTATTCTTCTTTGCCAGCTCAAAAAATCTCTTATGTTCTTTATCTCTGACAATTTTCATCAATTCATTATCAATTTCAAATATTCGATGCTTATATATTATTCCTCTGGCGCCCAGTCTTCTAATAGTCTTCTTTTCATCTAGTAATAACTTGTGAACATCTTTCCACTTCTTTGCAGGGCGAACAGGTTTGGCACTTAGCTGCGTCTGTAAGAGTGTGCAAATCATGAATATGGTTAAAGTTATAATATTTTTCATCAGTGTAGTGTTTGGACAATAAATTTAAATTTAGTATGTCCGCTATTCCCCGCTATTGTCATAATACGATCAAGATCTTCGTATGCTAAGCTCTTATCCATTACGATGTTAACCATTTCTAATTTCTTCTTTCTGTCTGCTAACATTGCCTTATTCGTGATTTTTGTTAAATTCTCTTCATTTTCTTTTTTTATTTCCGTTAACTTTTCTTCAAGACTATTCACTGAAGCGACACCTCTTTTGAGGCTTCCAACTTTCTTGTTCTCTAGATAAATATCTTTAAACTTATTCACCTGAATTGTTGGAACAAGTAGGCCCATTTTTTGTGAGTCTGATGGAGCTAATTCAATATTAGAGACTGGCTCGAATTTGAACTCGGAAGCACTGTAGCTATTTAATAAGAAGACAAGGAGAATAACTAAGATATCCAATAAAGATGTGATATCTAGGTCCATGGCCTCTTTCGATCTTCTATGTTTCTTAAGTCTCATAATTATCTCACCGGTGTAAAAGCTACTTCGCTGAAGAGCTTCTTCCCTATCGACTCATCACCTCTTGCGGCATCCATAAGAGCAATAATATCTTTATACTTCACCTTACGATCAGGCTTAAATACAATAGATGATTCTTTCTTATGCTTTGCTTTAATTTCAAAAAGTGTCTGTTTAAACTTTTTAACATCGTACTCTTTCTTATTTCCAGACTCGGCCATCGCAATTTTTCGATAGACTTTATCTTGAAGTCCTGTCGTAAGGACAATTCCCTCTTTCGTAATATTTGCAGTCAAGTTAAGAGGGTTCTTCTTATGTGGCACGTCTGTCGAGCGAACGCTTGGTGCTTCAGTCCCTATTTCATGGGTCTGAACAAATTGTGTCGACAATAGAAGAAAAAAGATAAATATAAATACTGAATCCAAAATAGGAATCAGATTTAATTTAGGTAAAACTTTTTTCTTACGAGCGATTTTCATAAATTATCCTAAGCGACCTCAAGGTCTCCATCTGCACCAGGGATTGGAAGATCTGGTGGAGTAATTTTCTCCTCTTCACTTTTCTTCTTAGCTGATGGTTTAGTTGGTGTATCTTCTGGACTTGGGATATTTCCACCTGATTTCTTAGCGCCTAAGAGATCAACAATCTTAGAAGAATATTCTTCAACCTCAGCGATTATCTTTTCTGACTTAGCAGTTAAAACTGCATGTATGATCATTATTGAGATTGCTGAAATAAGTCCGAAGGCTGTCGTGTTCATGGCCTTAGAAATCCCTAGAGCAAGTAGTTTCGCTTTTGAGGCTGGATCGGCATTGGCAACGGCAGCAAATGACTGGATAAGACCAGCAATTGTTCCTAGAAGTCCAATAAGAGTTGAAATATTTGCAATAAGACCTAAGTGGGCTAGTCTCTTCTCTGCCTTTGGAATAACTTCAAGCATTGCTCCTTCAACGGCATCCATAATTTGCTCTTTGGATTGATTGGCCCTTTTAAGTCCACTCTTCATAACGTGAGCAAGTAAGGCTTTTGAATTTGAGCATGTTTGAATAGCAGCATGAACATCATTTTGTAGAACCTTAGACTTTATATGATTCATCAATCCTGAACCATTTGTGTCAAAAGTAAAAAGTGCCTTTGCTCTTTCTAAAGAAATTGCAACACCAACACTCCATAATGCTAGGATGATCCACATAAAGGTACCACCATCTTGCATAAACATTGCTATTGTTTGTAGCGTAGATGGCTTTACAACTTCATTTAATACTTCTTGTTCCATAATTCCCCCGAGGACTATCTAAGTTGTCGAATCTCTCTTAAATAGAAGTCCTTGAAATTTTCTCTTTCAAATAGTTTTTCACTAAATTGTTTCGGAGCTCTGTCCCCTGCGGATAAATCTCCAGGTGCAATAACTTCACCCTTAATTTCGAGATTACCAAGATCAAAACTTTCATAAGTCTTATACTTGTAAACGACTTTCTCTTTTGCTGATATGGAACAAACGTACAGAATTGATATCAATGTTAAAATTCTTGTCATTTTTTTCATTCTCGACTCTTTTTATCGACTAGTTTGCAGTTTGACTTTAATCCAAATGAGTAACTTCCAAGCTCATCCGCCCAAAATTCTCCGAAAAAGTCGTAAAATTGCTCAGTTGCCTTACGATTTACATTGTCTGAACTACCTCGCCCTCTATCTGAGACAAGGCTTTTATTGCTATAAACAAGGTGTTTTTGCTTACTAATAATCTCTAATCTTAGTTTTAGGAGCTCTCTTGAAAATTTATTCATCTGATTGATAAAATCAAACATTTCTTTTTTGATGAAGTAATTAAGACTCTCAACTCTCCAATTGATCTGCTCAATAAGCTCATTTTGATATACTTTCTTATACTTTCTTTCTTTCAATATTTTTAATTCTCTCTTAGCTTTCACGATGTCGAGATGATCGACATTATACTTAATACTCTTTCTAATCTGAGTGACGAGATTTCTAATAAATGGATTCTTTTTTTCCTTCGCACTCATTTCTCCACGCATTAAATTATAGAAATAAGTTTTAGAATTTCTATTTTTCTTAAGAATCTTTGACAGAGTTACTGCCTTTGGATGGTAAAGCTTATGATAACTTTCAATAACAGAGAGAGCGTCTTCCCACAGGCATAGTTTATAGAATGACAAGGCCTCAAGGTAACTTCCCTCAGGAAAGTAATAACTTTTTAACAAAGGAGATTTATAAGTTACGAGAAGCCCAAGTGTTCTGTTGTAGTCTTTTAAATGATAATTAGTCCACGCACGCTCTAGAAGAGTCTTGGGCCATAAATAACTTCTCTTCGGAATATTATCGAATTCTTTTTCGGCCATGACGAAATTATCTAATGCATAAGAATTTCGAGCTTTATAAATCTCACATTTCTCTTCTACTAAGGTATAGTATCTTTTGAGCTTCTTACTCTTAGTCTTTTCTTTTAAGAGTTCTGAGGTCTCAATACAGGTATTAAGAGCCTTTGTTGCTCCTTTGTCGTTAGAGTAGCTTAGAATCGCTCCTAATGAGTAATATGCCTCAAGAGAGAAGCGATGATTTTTTGGAAATCCCTCTAAAACTCTTTTTGCTCGAGTAAGTTGGCCCATTTTAATAAGCTTCATTGCGGCAACATATTTAAGAGGTGTTGAGTTCTTTCTAAGCAGATCTTCAACGGCCATAGTTTCAAAAGCTAAAGTTCCTGTCTTTAAAACTATTCTAAAAATATCTTGCTTAGTTTGCTTATCGATACGATCTTCAACTTCAAGATAACTCAATAAGTATGGAAGCGCGCTATAGTAAAACCCTCTTTTAGTGAGAGCATGTGCTTTCTTCTTATAATCAAGAATAACTGACTGCCCCATGGAAAAAGCATGAGAGCCTGTAATGATTGAAAGGATTAGAAAAAGTGTTCTTACTGTCTTCATGACTTACACCCCAATCCTAAAAGGAGAAACCGACACTGAAAACAAGGTCACTATTGGTGGTCATTCCCTCAGTTTGCTGATCGTTAATCTTAGGTCCAGGAGCATTGTAAATCGTACTCATGAAGTCTATTTCGACATGCATTCTCTGAGTAACATAAAACTTTAAATTTGTTTTAAGTACTGCACCAGTGTAGCTTTCAGATTCGTATTGTTCTTGTGTCGCAGAGTTTGCAACTGTATTTGCATTACTCTCTGTTTCTAGCTTGGCAACCCCTACTCCGAAAGACCAATCAAAGTAATAGATCTTATTAAAGGTATTAACTTTCCCATAAAAAGGAGACCAAGTGAACATAAGTGCCATATTTGAGATTGGTTTTCTCACAAATGGCTCTTGTCCATTTATCTTTTTGATATTTTCAAAAGAATCATTATTTGAATTGCTATATGAATTATACATAAGCTCTAATCCCCAATCCTCTTTAAAGAAATATCCAAACTCTAAATTAAAACCTGCCGTACTTTGAAAATCACTCGACATGTTTTTTAAATATCCTGCATTTAAATAAAATGTTCTCTTCTTTTCATTCATTTTCTTTTGTAGGACATAGACACTTTTATCAGGGTCTAGCCACAGGAAGTCATAAAGATCTTCCTGTGAAGCTAGAATATTTGAACTAGTTAGTAGAATTACTGTTAGCGAGATTAACTTCCTCATTTTCTTTCTCCACATTATAT
>DDIK01000075.1 GCA_002338505.1 Bacteriovorax sp. UBA1852 | reverse complement strand
TATTTCTTGCTTCAAAAAACAAAGCTATCCGTTGGTGATTTTTTTAGATGACTTACAATGGGCAGATCAGTCGACCCTCAATTTAGTAAGGTATTTATTCAATGACATCAAAGACAAACACCTCATGCTTATTTGCGGTTATAGAAATAATGAAGTCGATAAGAATCACCCCTTTCAAATTTCTATTGATCAAGTAAGTGATGCAGGAGCCAGAGTAGAAGAGATAATGTTAGTCAGTCTTAGAGAGCTAGATTTTATCGAGCTATTAAGTGATACATTAAAAAGAAATGACAATGAGATAAAAGAGCTTGCAGCAATACTCTATAAGAAAACGAGGGGGAATCCATTCTTCACAATCAGTCTTTTGAAGAATTTATACGAAAAAGAATATATCAAATTTGATCGAATCACAAAGAGATGGGACTGGAATAAGGCAAGTATCGCACAAGAGCAATTCGGAGATAACCTCATTGAGATTCTCATGAAGAAGCTAGATACACTCACACATGATCAATTGACGACACTTCAACATGCATCGATTCTTGGGACAAAATTTTCACTAAAAGATATCACTCAAATATTAGACATTAGTAAAATTGATATTGTTCAAGCATGCAAGAAGCTTATTGAGAATGAACTTATCATTCCACTAGACGAGAACTACAAGTATATCGAACACAGCTCAAATACAGATATTGATTCAAGCTTTAAATTTACTCATGATAAAATCCAAGAAGCTTCTAATGAATTACTCTCTGAAGAAGACAAAACTTCAATTCATATAAAGATTGCCCAATATTACAAAGAGAGCTACTCAAAAAATAAGACTATAGATATCTTTGAGCTGATCTTTCACCTCAACAAAGCACGTAAAGAGAATGTTTTTTCTCAGTCAGAGGTCATCGAATTAAATGAAATTGCGGCGACAAAAGCCTATGAGTCATCTTCCTATATGGCGGCAATGAATTTTTTAGAAGTGGCGTTTAATAGTTTACCTGATAAAAAATGGGAAACTCACTACGCTCAATCTCTTCGTATCGCCACACACCTTTCTGAAAACTATTACCTATGTGCAAAGACACAAGAGGCCGAAGACTTATACAATCTTCTCTTATCCAAAGCAAAGACTAAAGAAGACAAAGCAAAAATATTTGAAATCCAGATGAATTACTATACAAATCAAGGACGTGCTGACGATGCGATCTCAATCGGCTCTGAAGCATTGAAACTCTATGGGATAAACTTCCCTAAGAAGGTTACATTTATTCAAGTACTACCAAAGCTTTTAAAAATAAAGACAAAGCTTCTTTTTAGAAGTGATTCAAAAATTTTAGGTCTTCCAGAAATTGAAAATAAAGACGCTCTTGCATCAATGAAAATACTTTCAAATATGTCGCCAAGCTGCTTTGTACAAAGCCCCGAATCAATGCTCTTAAATTGTTTAAATTGCCTTGATCTTACTCTCAAGTATGGAATCTCAGATGTTTCATCTTATGCTGTATCACTTATGGCCTTTGTAGAAACGATTGCACTCGGAAATCATTCCCGAGCATTTGAACTTGTAAAACTAGCATACGATATGAATGATAAAGTTAATGGAAAAATGTATCGTTCTAAACTTATTTTTGCGTACAATAATTTCATTCAACTCTATCACGCTCCTATTGAAGAGAGTATTAATGAATTAAAGATGGGCCATGTTGCGGGGATCAACTGCGGTGATTTTAATTTCGCCGACTACTGTCTCTACTCTACATTTAGTCGCGAAATCTATCTAGGAAGAGACTTAACTAAGGTCTACGAAAATGCCGTAGACTACAGTCGCTTTGCTGACAATATTAGCGATCAATACATTATTCCTATGATGCAAGTCATGAGAAGATATATCTCTGAGCTCACAGGTCACTTCGATCCACAATATGAATCAAGAGACAAAAATTTTAATGCTGAGGAATTCAAAAATAAGTATGTAACTGAAACTGATAAGCAAAACCAGTCCTGGCTTTACATTTTTGAGAGTATGCTATGCTATTTCAAAAGAGATATTAAATCCGCTTACGAACAAGTTCTTAAAGCTGAAGTTGTCTGTGAAGATGGCACCCAAAAGCAAATCCCTCTCTATGATCATTATTTCTTTAGTACTCTCATTTGTTGTGAGATGGCGACGCTCGATAAATCCACATGGAAGATGGCAAGTAAAATTGCTTCAAAGAACCTAAGAGAACTAGAAAAAGTCCAAAAGCAAATGCCTAAGAACTTTCGATCTCGATACTTCTTAGCTCTAGCAATCAAGAAGATGGTCTTCGCACCTCAAAAAGAAAAAGAGATAAGTTTTGATTTTATAAATGCCATCAGTATTTCTTATGAAGATGACTATCTACATATTGAGGCCCTTGCATGTGAGTTATATGGTCGCTACCTTCGATCAAAAAATATAGCTCTAGATAGTGCACATTACCTACAAAGAGCAATTGATCTCTATTCCAGATGGGGTGCAAACTTTAAAGTAGCTTCCCTCAAAGAGGAACTTTCAAATACACAAACAAATGATCTAAATAAGCAAATTGACATTAATACCTTTATTGATGTCTCTCAGTCATTTTCAAATGAGCGAGATCTTGAAGTATTATTTAAGAATATCCTTGAGACCTCAGTTTCATTTTCAAATAGTCATATTGGAGCAATATTTAGACGTGATAACTCTAAATATATAATTATATCCAAGGACGATAATACAGATATAAATAACTACCCACAAAGCCTCATTGACTATGCTTACAACTCCAGTCAGATCATTAGAATTGACTCTCGAAATGATCTTCAAGACTATAATAAAGACAGCTTTTTTGATGATAATGAGGTCTGCTCAATATTGATTCTCCCACTTATTGCAAATGGTGAAATTGAATCAGTTCTCTACTTAGCGAATGATCAAACTGATAAGGTTTATACCGCTGATAAGACGAGAGTTTTAGAGATCATATCGACACAAATGGCACTTTCAATTAAGAATGCATTTCTCTTTAAAAATCTCGAAAGGCTTGTCAGCGAAAGGACTCAGGCCCTAGAAGAGAAAACAGTAGAGCTTGAATTATCCTCAAAGGACAAAGAAACTCTTATTAGAGTTCTTTGCCACGATCTTGCCAATTTACTTATGTCAGGTCGTATATCGTTTAATCGTCTACAAAAGACACTGAAGAATTCTGATATTGTTGATGAGAAACTAGAGAAATATCTTCAAAAGATCTCAACATCTTTTACCAATCAATCTCGTGTTATTGATAATGTTCGCCATCTAGAATTAGCAAAAGAAGAAGGATTTAAAATAGAACTTAAAGATATAGATATCTCTAAGGTTATAACTGAATCAATTGATACTTTTGAGCAGCAAATTAGCATAAAGAACATAAATATTGTAATCAGCGAGGAATTAACAGACATTAAAGTACTAGCTGATGAATTATCTCTAGGAGTCAATATCATTAACAATCTTGTCAGTAACGCCATTAAGTTTACTTTTGAAGATGGAACTATTGAGATAGGCCTCGCTCAGTCTGATCAGCATTTTCACCATATCTATATACAAGATAGCGGTATTGGGATGAAGGATGAAATGGTGAGAGGAATGTTTAAGGATAATATCCACACATCGACAAAGGGAACTAATAGCGAGCCGGGCTCTGGTTTTGGACTAAGTATTATTAAGTCCTATATTGGTAAAATGGAAGGTGACATCACTGTGAAAAGTAAGCACAAAGATGATTTCCCTGAAGAATCTGGAACTCGATTCACCCTCAAATTAAAAAAAGGAGCTTAACGCTCGAATGACTTCCTAGAAAAGTATTCACGATTCAGTGGACTCAAAATCATAATAAAGAAAATCCAACATCCACCAAACTCAAGAATCTCCCCTTTCTTATGCCCTGGAATAGTTTCAGACAAAATAAAGAGAAAGAGATAGGCACCTATATGGACATACTTTGGAATTGGTAAGGCCCACTTATTAACAAGGTCTTTAACCTTATCAACTTTTCTATAAAGAACTGGGAGAATTAAAAAATAGGTAGCGATACAAATACCTAGGATAAGCCCAAAGAAAAGCTTATTAATTTTAAGATCGCCAAATTTTAAGTTATGAAGATTTGTTTCGCACTGAGTATTATAAGTGCAAAACCACTGTGGAGACTGCCATTTAAATATTCTCTGGCCCCAACTGATCTCTTCCCCCATTCCAAAGAAGAAAAGAAAAGACATCGCACACAGTCCAAAAATAAAAGTAGGTTCTCTAAATTTTCTTAGGATTTTTATTCTATAGATACAGGTGATCATTCCCAGAAAAAGTGCAACAACAGTTGCCCATTCTAAGAAACCATCTTCTTTAGTATAAACTGCTTGATAGTAATCAAGGTTCATGTGAGAAATTACGACACCCGTGATAATCACGGCAAATGCAAATACAAATAAAAGCTTTTCACTAAGTTTCATACTTTATTTAACCTCGGTCCCAAGTTGAGAGAACATATCGACTCGTGTCTGGTGTCTTCCACCTTCAAATTCTGTCTCTAGCCAACAACTTATCATATCTCTTATTTCTGATATTGTCGAAGACCTCGAACCAAGACATAGTACATTTGAGTTATTGTGAAGCCTTGAAAGTTTCACGTCTTCAACACTCTTACATAGAGCGGCTCTCACGCCTTGATACTTATTTGCCACCATAGAAACACCTATGCCAGAACCACAGATAAGAATTCCTCGCTCACCTGTTTTCGCAACTTCCTTTGCAAGCAGAGACGCATATTCAGGGTAGTGAACAGAATCACTTGAATCAGTTCCAAGATTAAGAACTTCCATATTTAAAGACTCAAGGAATTTTATGACCTGATCTTTAATCTCAATTGCTGCATGATCGTTAGCTAAAAATATTTTCATCACTTCTCCACAAGTTCATACAAAAAAGGGGACTAGAAAGTCCCCCTTATGATTATTTATAGAAATTTATTAATATCTATAGTGATCTGGCTTATATGGACCTTCAACTGGAACATTTAAGTACTCAGCCTGAATTCCAGAAAGAGTATCACATTCAACACCAATTCTCTCAAGGTGAAGTCTTGCAACTTTCTCATCAAGATGCTTTGGAAGCATATAAACTTTGTTTTCATACTTATTAGAGTTTTCCCAAAGTTCTAGTTGCGCCATTACTTGGTTTGTAAATGAGTTAGACATAACAAATGATGGGTGACCAGTTCCACAACCAAGGTTTACAAGTCTACCTTGAGCTAGAAGAATGATTCTCTTTCCATCTTTTGCTGTATACATATCAACTTGTGGCTTAATATTATCTTCTTCATAATTATCATGA
>DDIK01000069.1 GCA_002338505.1 Bacteriovorax sp. UBA1852 | reverse complement strand
AGAGTTTCAAGTCATGGTACAAGAAGAAATCATAGAGGAGATAAAGTCTCACTATCAACTACAATCTAGTGCCAAAGAATATCTACACATAAGAACATTTGGTATACCAGAAGAAGAAATATTTAACGTCAAATACCCAAAGCTTTGGGATCAATTATCAGAACACGGAAAAGTCTCTTCACTCCCAACAATCACCGGTGTCGACATTTCTATGACTCTTGATAAGAACGAAGATACTTTAAACAAAATACAAGAGATTAAAAAAATAATTAACAGTATCGAGCTAAGAGAAAAAGTTTGGCACTATGGAAGTGAAACTCTGCAAGAAGTTATCGTGCAAAAAGCAAAAGAGAAGTCCCTTACAATTGGATTCTGCGAGAGTTGTACTGGTGGTCTAAGCTCTTCAAAAATAACTGATATTCCGGGTTCATCATCGGTATTCCTTGGAAGTGTTATTGCCTACAGTAATGACATCAAAGAAAATATTTTGAAGGTACAGAGTGAAACATTAAAAGAGTTTGGAGCTGTAAGTAAAGAGGTTGCCCATGAGATGGCGCTTGGAGGACGTGAGTGTTTGAATGTCGACATTTGCCTCTCCTACACGGGTATAGCTGGTCCCGGTGGAGGAACTCTAGAAAAGCCTGTAGGTACTGTCGCAATTGGCATTAGTAGTAAGCAATCGACAACTTCAAAGAGATATCAATTCTATGGAGATAGGTTAAAACTTAAAGAGAGGTTTTCACAGCTGGGACTGATAAAGCTATTACATGAAATAGAGAAATATTAGTGACTACATGAGTGGACAAGTCATCTTCGCATCGAGTGACTGTTTACGAAGAATTCCCATAACACCATTTGATATATCACCAACAAGTCGTAACTCAATAAACTGATCACCAAAACGTGTGAATTCATTTTGTGAAATATTGAGATGTGATAATGAGGAGACAAGATGAGATTTCTTTTGCCCTAGAGAAGAGAAATTTAAAACAACTGAATCATCAGAAAATGAGATTCTTTGATTTCTTGATTCACTTATATCTATTAATTTTGAATACTTTTTTATAGGTTTTAAATTTGCGTCTTTTATCGTCGCTTTAAAGGTACAGAAGCTACCTTGAGCATAGGCGACAATAAGAAGAGATGAGAATAATTTAAGGGTAAGTATTTTCATGTCATCAGTATTTCACATTAAAACTCAAGAGAGTTCATGCTTGAATTTATTACTTTAGGTGTAAAATACTTAAACAATGTCACATAAACGTGGCTTACCAGACTACTAGACTCTGATATGCTCATTGTATATTCAGATAGATACAAATTCTTAACAAAGATCTTACAGAAATAAAGTATATTAAATTTAAGGACTTAGCTAAAAAAACGATAAGTTTCTTGAGGTAAGAAGTTAATGGGAAGAAGTTTATTTGCTATAAAGAATGTATTATTTATTTTCTTGATTATATCAAGTTTAATTTCATGTACGCCTAGTTCTAACCAAAGACGTGGAGTTAGTAATGCAAGCGACAGTAACACAACAGAAGATGATAGCGAGACAACTGACGATCAACAGGAGATAAGTCCATTTTTTCAGTACAATGATGTTAACTATCCAAGTAACTTTCCATTTCCCTCAACGTTCAATGATACAGTCGAATTAAAAGGTAGCTTCTATGAGAGGCTTGTTGAAGATAATAATAATGCTGCCTACTGTTCTGTATTTTATTTCCCAACGATAGGTGGCGGCACAAAACTCATCTTAGCAACTCTACCAAGAACAGAGGTAAATTTTAGTGATGGTACTAAAACGTCTTTTTTAGAAATAAGCTTTCGCTCAAATGACAGTGATCTCACAAATAGCCTTTGTAACAATACCAAAGTCAAAGGAGTAGCAAATAGTGTAAACTCAGGAGTAAATCGATATGCCTTAAGTGATCTATGTCCAACATGCTCTAATACGAACTACAGAAGTTCAAATTTCTACATTGTCGATTCAAATGGAAATATTGTAACAGACTCACCATCATCAAACCTGACAGCAGAGGTTAAATATACCACAACTTCTAATTCAAATGTCGGAAGCTGCTCCGTTAATAGTCAATGTACAGACCAGGGTTTTAGTTGTTGCCTAAATAATCAGTGTGTCGTTGATGGAGAACTAAAAAAGACTTATACCTCTGGTGATGCGCAGTATTCAGACTTTATTCAGGCCCTTATTGATGTGGCCTCTAACCCTATTAATAAATCAAAATATCCTGAATTCTACTTCGTCTGTGGTACGACTCCTGTGGATGATGGCAGCGACGATGATGACGATGCTGACGATGATAATGAACTCACTCCGCAAGAGCAAGCGGCACAATTTCTTACGGAATTAAAGTATCTCTACGAATGTACCAACCCTGTAGAAGGTGAAATGAGTATATGTTCTGTAAAATATGAAAACATAACGAGTGCAGACACAACTTTTCAAGCCAGAGATGACGATCGAGATTTCAATAATACTTACACAGGAACAAACTCTCCCCCAAGCAGTATATATGAGATTATTTATCAAAATGAAACTATTTACAAAGATGGTAGTTATTTAACATCCGTAACAGATGCAACGATAGCAGGGAGTAATGATGTCTTAACTTCTGCAGCGCTTGTTACTATTGGAAAAACCTTTGATACTGACAGTAAGTATGATGAGGCGGTGATAAGATATAGAATAGATGGAAGCTGTGAGATATCAAATACAAATATCGCAACATGCTTTAAGGAATATATTCAAGGGCAAAATGAAGGTAAATCAAATGATCACTTTCCACCTAGTAATGATTTCTTACTCCCAACCTATTATGATACTTCTCGATCGATTGTAGTCGAAGTAGATGGAATAAAGTATTATGAAACTGATGACTATACAATCATCAATTCAACTCCTGCTACCGTTAGAATTAGAAATAGAGATGGTTCTCCAGGAGTGAGAGTATTAGACACTCAGAAAGTTAAAATTTATTATAGCGTGGATCTAAATTCTGATCCTGTAATGGCCTCGAAAAGTCTGGCCATGCAAAAGATCGGCGAAATCTGCACATGTCCTGCGAATAATTGTAATCTTGGAGAAGTCTTAGATGATGACGGGACAGTTGTAAATTATCAGTGTCTTCCCTTCGTCGAAGATCAACCTTCTCAACCTCTACAAATGGTATTTCAAATGTCATCAAAACACGTGCCTCATCTGCATTTTGATACTAATGGCCTACAAAAAAATGATCTAAAGTATTCAGACATATCAAATAACCCAATTAATGAACAAGAGGGCACTGAATTCGAATATCTGAATTCAAACCTGCGCACACCTAATAATGAAAATGCTTATGTTGGCTTTAATGAAATCTATGGATCATTTACATATCTAGGAAACTCTGCACTACCGGCGAAGAAAGTAGATGTTGAAAGAAATAGAACCTATGATATCTTTGTAACCGATGGAAGTATTAGCAATTGTGATGGTTGTGGTTACGACTATTATAGCGGATTTATCAAAATGTTTCCTAATACTCTTGATTATTCTGGAGGAGGATTTTTTCCAGACTACTCTTCTGCAACTAAGACTAACGTTAAAAGGTATAGAGCAGATGAACAAGCATTTGGACGTTCATGCTACGTTCCAGCGACAATGCTTCCATGGTCGCATCAAAGCTCAACAAATGTACAAGACCAGAGGCTAACTCGTCTTAAGACTCAACACTTTATGTTTGCCAATGGATATCAAAGAGACTGGTATGGCTTTGACTATGGAGCACTTATTGGATCGTTTGATGGTGTTAAATGGTTTGCAATTGGTGATCAAAGAAGGATAAGGGCAAAGTCTAATAAATTATATCTCGCTTTTAACACTTACTTTGGAGACTTAACTTTAGAAAATAATACTTTTGATATTCTCATTCAAGACTCGATCATAAATAACGAAATCGAGCCTCCAGAAACTGATATGGAAACATCAGGAGCTGAATGTCAAAAGGCCCATGTCTGTGAAAAAGATAGTGACTGTGCAGCTACACTAGGCTTTGACTATTACTGCGCGGATGTCTCAAACATCTCATCTGTATATCCTGTCTTTGATCAAAACGGCCGTGAAATGCCAAATGTTACAGATAACCCAATTGATCTATTTTCACTCGTCGTATCAAATAGCGGCAGTTCAAAACGATGTGTTTATAGGGGCCGAGGAGCACTCTGTGAGCTAGATCATTCAGATGCAGACTCTAACACTAGTTTTCATGGAACAGATGAGATGAGACAAAGTGCATGTTCATCTAATACTTATTGCCAGGCATTTAGAAACCTTGGAAGTAAAGAAAGTAAATTCAATTCTAAAATTTATAGAAAAGCAAAATCAGCAATCGATATCAATAGTCAAACTAGTGCCACTGAGTTTTATTCGACTTCAGGCCTACTTGCTCCTGTCATAGGAAGACCTTTTAACTACATAGGTACTGAAGAAATTGATTCTAATGTTGAAGTGAGTCTTCAAAGTAATCAGGTTCAGGGAATGTGTATACTAGGAAGAGATAATGCAACTCTGGCATATACGACACAGACTTTTGGATCTATAAACGATGATTCTAGTTCAAATATCGGTGATGCAATTCATGGACTTGGATTAACACGAAGTAACGCCAGAAACTCTTTTTACTACCTAGCGTGTCCAGCATTTGATGAAGATGGAAATGAAATAAAATTTTCAGCGGCGACAGATACTATAAATGCTAGCAACATGACTCTTCATAACTCGCAAAATATTTCAATTAATAATATCACAAAGTTTAGTACAGAGTTAGACCTAGAAGATGACCTTGTAAAAGAATTTGTACAAAAAGCGAATTCAGAAGACGATGATTCTAACCCTCTAGCTTCAGGGGTCGTCTTTCAAGAAAATATGTGTTTGAGAGCACCGGGAGCTACCTGCTTTACAAACCTTGACTGTGCAGCAAATAATGTACTATCTGGTAGAGCAACTTCACTAGACTCATCAAGCCCAGTAAATTTCTATGAGAAACAATTTTGGAACGAAGAGCTTATTTGTTCGCAACCTGCAAAATTTGGTGAAGTAGATTATGACATAAGAAATAATAGATGCTGTAGAGACGTTAATAAGATCATAACAATCCCTACGACACTTACAACTAATACGGTTATTACAACAAATACAGATAGAGATGATAATGTTGACTTAGATAATGTCTATCGAACTGAAGTGGTCACGACGAATGAAGAATATTCAAAGAATGCTGTTATCGAATATGAGACAACAACTTACCCTACTGACTATCCAAAACTTAGAATGCCGGCCCAAGACACAAACTCAGGAACGCCAACTGAGAAGTTATTTAAAACAGTAGATCTTATGGCAAAGAAGTCATGTTGTTCTGAGAATTGGATTAGAGAGTTTAATTCTGGTGGACATGATTGGCGACCTGAGAAATTTAATGTCTTAGACACATCAAGTTTACAATCTCATATGGAGTGTTTTAATTACTACGACCTTAATGGCAGTAACTCAGTTGATACATCAACCTGTACAACTGTTGGTGACCCTGATTGCGAGGCCATAAGTATACCAAACACTAAAGCAAATATCATCTTAAAGTGGCTTAGTAATATTGAATTAGTCGGTATTCCAAATGTCGCTATACAAACAAGCGAAAGTAATACGAACCTAAGATGTACAAGCACAACTGCAACAACCTATTCACAAGCGATCGTGAACGAGACAACAGCTGATTCAGAATATGCAGACTATCACCTTCTCTATCCCAAGAATTACGATACAGCTCAGTACTCAACTCTTGTAAATAATCAGACATTTTCCGAGGATAGTTTCTCTTGCTGTAGACCTGCTGGGGAGCTCGTAAATGATGGAGAAGATCAAGGTGTCTGTTGTTCAGGGTTTAAGAATCCAAGAACTAATAGATGCGCTCTTAGAAATAATACTAATGTGAGTCTCTACCTCAACAGGTTTATATCCAGTGAGGCCAACAATCTTCCAGACTCATCGTTTGATCCTAAAACAGGTTTTATCAACGATCAATCAAAGGTTGCAGAAGTTGCTTGTTTTAAGAACCTGTGTGAAGAAGGCTTCCTTGCTAAAGGTGTCGCATATGGAGATTATCAAATTAGAGATAGTGGAAATGCTGATATCGATAATAAGATCGTTAAGAGATTTATTGAAGGTCCAATTGATAATAAGCTAGGTGATTCAGAAGTGGGAATTTGGAATTATTTTGAAGACGGACTCAAATGGAATAATCACTACTACTGTGTGTCTCAAGAAGTTGCACAAGCAGCTGGAACGGCACTAGATGTTGTATCATGTAATTGATAAGGATCTAAGATAAAGAAAGAGCACGACGGCTCCTAATAAAAGTCGATAATGCATAAAGTACTTAAAATCTATTTTCTTTATAAGCTTTAAGAAATAGTGAATTGTTACAAGTCCAACAACAAATGAAACAAATATCCCCGTCAAACAATAATAATAATCAAAGGTAGCGTCTGAATTTACTAATTCTCTTGCCTTTAAAAGAGCTCCCCCAAAAATTAATGGAAGCGACAGCAAGAAGGAAAAAGAAGATGAGTCTTCTTTACTTGCGCCAAACATTCTAGCTGCTGTAATTGTTATACCTGAGCGAGAAACCCCAGGGAATATGGCCAGGACCTGGAAAAGACCAACAAAGAATGCAGCTTTTATCCCATTTTCTTTTTTAAATGGGTCTTCTTTAACTTTTCCATACTTGTCGATGAAGTAAAGAATAATACCAAAGAAGACTAAATTAAATGAAATAAATAAATGATTACGTCCGTAGAGTTCTGCAAGTGGCTTTAAAATGAGTGCCAGTGAGCCAGAAACAAAAGTCGCAATAATAAAGTATTGAGCAAAGAATTGATCAGCATTTTGGGGCTTAACTATATTAAACAAATTCCTTAGAATTGAAAAAACTCTCTTATGAAAATAGACAAAGACAGCGAGAGCAGTACCAATATGCATCGCCAAATCAAATGAAAGACCTGGATCTTTGATATTACCTAAATACGGCAAGAGTGCTAAGTGACCAGATGATGATACAGGTAAGAACTCAGTTAGGCCTTGAATAATTCCGTAAAAGACTGCCCACAAGTGATTCATTTAATCTCTCTCTCCCGATTCAAACTCTTTTAATTCTCTTAGAAGGTCCGTTAAATACTTTATCGTCGAACTATAAAATGGCTGACCATTATTTTTTTGAATTTTTAAAACAACTAATAGTCTCTGAATAGAGGCCTTAAACATTCTTCGATAATCAAAATTATAAAGATAAGCATCACTTCTCTTTTGCTCAAAGTACTTTTGTATGTACTTATCAAATCGCTTCACATCAAAGTTCGCTTTATACTTGCCTGTTGCCACATCAAGAATGGACAGTGGATTATAGAGTCCTTGATTGGCCCAGCTCGCAGACTCCGCCTCAACTTCTTGACCCCACTTAGACTTAAAAAAGAAAGAGCGCGTGAATAACTCGTTCACTTTTTCGTTATACTTACTACCTTCCCAAATAATATTGTAAACAATAGGATTAAGCTCCGTTAACGAAAAGAACGACTCGCGGTAATCATTATGAAGATCGTTCTTAGCTAAGGTTCTAAGAAATACCTTCTGTCCCCTTTTAACAAAATCAACGGTCATATTATCTTCATAAGAAACCAATTTAAAGAGTTCACGCTTTAAGAGAACATAGGGAAAAATATTGAGTCGTCCCTTCTTTAAAAGGTGGTGGGCGGTAAAAGGATTTGCATACAAAGAGTTTGCAATAAGATCAAAGAGCTCTTTACTAGCATCATCACTTAATTCAAGAGTTGGCTCTCCAGCAGTTAAGTACTCACTTAATCTCGGATAAAAGACAATGAATAGTGGATAGTGATCCTTCACCATTTTAATCAACTTAAAAGTGTTAAAACGATTACCGATCTTGAAGATACCCTTTATTCCATATGTTGAGTCAAAGAGAGAAATCATAGGGCGATAAACTATGCTACCTTTGACTTTCTTAATCTCAAATGTCGGGTCAACGACAAACCTGCCCTCATCGAGGTCACTAAAAGTATAGAGCTTAAATGACTTTGAGCCATAATTCTTAAACAGAGAAAAATTTCTATTCTTATCAAGTGGCGCTTCATCGGCCGTCGTAAAAGTTACTTTTGGATTAAAGATAAAAGTATTCTTATATAGAAGCGGTCCATAGAAACAAAAAACCATCATCGCGACGACACTAACAAGACTAATTCCAAAACCAAAGTGTTTGAAACGCATACCTAACTCTTGTCCAGTAAGAAGGCGGTCTATAGTTCTCTTACCATTATTTCTCAAAAAATGATCAAATGGTGAAACAGCTATGATAACTGGAAGCAAGAAAACACGAAGAACAGAAGAAAATCTAAGTTCAAGCGGACTAAGTCCTTTAACAACAAGGCCACTCATCATCTCAAAGAGACTTAGACCAAATATCACCGCAAAATAGACTCTATAAAAGATAAACATAACGACAGTCATAATGAGATGTTTAAAGCTTAAGTCACCAGCTAAAGAATTAGAAATTTCTGGATAATAATTCTTGATTGCCAATAACAATTCATCTTGACTCAAAAGAATATAAGACAAAGTATAGCAAAGCAGTAAATCTGCTAGAAATGATAAAAATTTACGTAATTCTAAATTGTTATAAAGTTTCATATATCTTATTAAAAATTGGTTAAAATGTTTAAAAATGCCACTATATAATGGCGCTGCGACTTTCGAGCACACATAGGCCTGTCAAAAACAAAAAATCAAACAACTATACGAAATTATTACATTCCTAACACTACAATGCACGTAAAAAGTAGAATTTATGTCAAAAGTGACCAATTCTTTTGGTCGGAATTATAAAGTCCTATAAAATAAAGAAAAGAGAGAGCTATCCGATACGTATAACGTGTTGAAATATTGAGGAGTATCCAAGTGAGTAAGATTTCAAAAAACTTTATGAAAGTGTCGAAGATTTTCGCTATAAGCGGATCACTTTTATATAGTTCAACACCCGTTCTTGCTCAAGGTGCTGCCAATGCCATATTAAATTCAATTGGAGCTATAGGCTCACAATTTCAACAAGCGACAACGCAGCAAAATCAAATGATGATGGATCCAAAATCAATAGAAGCTCAACAGCTTCTTACAAGAATGCAGTCTGAGCAGGCCAATATAAATTCCTCACTTCAGTCAGGAAGTAATAGACATTACATATTCAGTAATTGCCTAGTTCCACCGGACTCTACTTTTAAAGTAGAAAACTACTGTGCTGTAGGAGTCGTACCTCCAGAAAGTATGGCCCAGGCAGTAACTGTTGCTCAAAACTATATAAAAATGTACGAAAGCTTTATGAAGCCTACGAATAATGCAATGGGTATTGGTCAACAGTGTATAACTGATTCATTAAATAGAATGCAAGCCGACGCAGAAGGTCTCTTAAAGAAATACAATGAAGGCGTTGAAATCTTCAAACAGAATATCAAAAAAGCTGAAGACCTGCAAAAAGAGAATGTAGAGAAAATGAATGAAGTTTCACAACTTCTCTATCAAGGTACGCAGTCAAACCCAGATCTCGCAGATCTTAACTTCTCAGATATGATCGGTAAAGATTGTAGTGACGCTTTTAAAGTGACAGGATCAACTCTTAATCAGGTTGGGAAATCACAGGGGCTTATGTCGATCAGTACAACGATGGACTATATCGATGAGTCAGCATCAGACTACAGAGGACCAAGTTTAAAAATTAAACAAAAGAGAATTGAAGAAGATATAAGAATTTTAAGTAATGAATATAAGAATGGATTAACAAATATAGCCACTACGAAAGCAAAGAATAAAGTAAGGCCCGAAAACTGGTCAATGCTAGAAAATGCGATGAGATCAAATCTCCTCGACATAAAAGCAGACACAGCGGAGGTTAATAATCTAATCAATGAATTAAACTCCACTCTAGGCGAGCAGGCCAGTACAAGTAATACAATTCCAAATATTGAAGATCCAAATTATCAAATAAAAATGAACTCTATGATTTCGAAACTCGATACTCAGTACAAGAATAAATTTGTTCTAAGTTGTATTAGAGGTGAAAACTCAGCAAATAGGTCTGATCCAGTAACCGCTTTTCTAAATAACTTTAGGCACTCACAAACTGGAGACAAAGGTAATATTACTGCCGCCTATAAAGATGGGACAATTAAAAGCATCATTTCAAATGTTAACAGCATAGAAGAACTAGAGAGTAATCTATCATCATATTACAATAGTAAAATAACAACAAATGTATCCAATCAAGATGGTAAAGCCGTTTTCAAATCTCTAAAAACTCTAGTCAACGAACAAGTAGAACAATGTACAAGAGTATATACAGGGGAAGATAAGACGGCGACAACGAATGATAGTCTCAATAACTTTAGAGATATCCTAGATAAGGTAAAGACAAAAACAAACGCAATTGCTCAAAAGACAATGGGTAGTTCAGACAATAAAATAAATATCCAAAAAGAACTAGCAGACAAGATACTTAACTGCGATGGACGAAGTATTTCCACGCAAGACTGTAATGATCCAAAGACATTATGGAGTCAAGAGTCTGCAGGTTTCTGTTTAAAGAAAGCAAACTTCTGTTCACAAAAGGTCGCACAATGTGGCGAAAGAATAAAAGTAGTTAAAAATAAGTACACTCAAGAACTAGAAAATAGAGAAACTCAATATAACAACCAAGTTAAGCTCCTAGAAAACCAAGCAGAGGACATGGTAAAGCAGATGAAAGCTGAACTTACAACTCTAGCTGGAAATCTACACGATAAAATCTATCCAAAACAACTCTCTTCAGCTGCACGAGCACAGATAGAAAATAGTCCTTATATGTCACCTGATCAAAAACAATACTATCTTTCTGGCTCAGGAAATGACTTTAACCTACCACCGCTTGATCCAATTTCACTCTCTGAAGACAAGAGTGTTATTCAAGGTGCTTCAATTAAAGGTGGTGGTGACCTTAGAAAAGAACTATTCGGCCTCACGGCGGGACAAATGGACAAGATGAAAAACTCTTTTAAAAGCTATGTACAAGACAAATTAAGAGTAGCTGAAAATATTGCAACAGATATCAAACAAAACTGGGAAAACGAAATTGACACTTGGAGTGATATCCAAACTCAATGTGTAGGTGCTATCGCTCAAATTGAGGAAAACGAGGCCAAGCGTGCTCAAGACATAGCAGAGGCGAATCAAGAAGCGCAAGCTGGTTATACAAACTTCTGTAATCAACTAAATGGACTAGCACAACAAGAAAAACCAAATCCAGGCTGTGGTGATGATCTAGGAGACTTACTTGACGAAAGTATGAAAGTGGCCTCTGTTTATGTTCCAGATGCATATGGACTTGGACAAGAAATGAAATCCATATGTATGAGTGCCAATAACGACTCCGCAGGCCAAGAGAATAGCAAAGCAAAAGATACAGACTACATCGATAGACTTTGTAAAAAAGGTGGTAATTGGAACTCAGCTTTAAGTAAAGCAAAAAAGGAAATGAAAAATAATATACCATCAAGACTTGGGAAATATAAAAAGAAGATCGAAAACTATATTGACGGAAGAACAGACGATCTACCAAGGGATATTGAAGATGATGTATTCATTCACACAGCTAGAAGTTTGAAGGAACTAGGTGAAACTAATATAAGTCTGCCTCTGACTTCAGAATACCTAAATGCCAACATTGCAGCTCTCATTGAAAAAAATCAAGAAGTCAAAGATCTAAAAGATAACATTAAATATGCTGAACAAAGTCTTGCAAATTGTTCAGGGGATACTTGCGCCAGAGCACAAGCCAGTTTAAATAGTGCTAGAATCAATCTTAGAACCAAAAAAGCTGATTTGACTGGGGAATATACTACTTCTCTCAACGAATACATTACTCAAAGCACTAGTACTGACACTAACGATACTAACTTATGTAAAGTAAAAGACAATATCAACAGAAAGATATTTGATTCATGTCTATCAGATGAAAATTTTAACCAGAATAAAAGTACATTTACAACATGTATGGGTGATTCAGAAAAGAGAGATGAAGTAGTTAAGAAATTTAAAGATAATAATTCACAGTATCAAGATATAAACTTCACTTTAAAGACTGTTCTAAGCCTAGAGAAGTCCTATGCATGGTCGGAAATGGGTGAAAAATACAAGTACACAAGCTGTGCACACATAACTGGAAACTCAATACAAAAAGGTATGTTAGAAAACCTTGGTCAAGATATGGCCAACCCATTCTTCGTTAATGGAAAAACGAGATAATTAAATCGCAAGAATTAGTAGGACGTAAGAAAATGAAGAGCGATTTGCTAAAATATAAGAAAATCATATTACTAGGTTTAGTCTTAAACCTAATATCTTCCTGTGTGAAACAAAGTAATTCAGTAAGACAAGGAAGCTCAACAAATATAGCGACTTCTAAAGAAGGACTAACGGCTGGAAAAGGTCGAGTACTCTTAGATAACCCTATTGTATTATCTGGAAATTACGATCTCGAATATAGTGCAAATCTCAATTCGTATCTCACATCATCAATTGATGTCACAACAAATACAAAGCTTCAGGGAAATTGTCTCAATAGCAATAGTGATATCTGCTACTATGTACAAAAAAATCAAGATACATCTATCTTTGATAATGATGACAATAGATGGGCCTTTGACACAGCTTCGGATGAGTTTCTTCAGCTTAACACTTTCTATCATATGAAAACGATGATCGATCAATTCAATAATGATCTTGAAAGTTACGCACTCAATTACGGTACTGTTAATGATGATATAGAATGGACCAACGATCCTCTCTACGCCTACTCTGCTCTACCTGATGGCATATATTCAAAGAAATTATTTTGGAAAAAAGAAATAGATCCCGTCACTAGTGTAGTAAGACCAAAAGCAATGGTTGCCTATGCAGACTGTTCTGGGGCCGTAAATAATGCATTCTATAGCTCCGCTGAATTCTCTATGTGTATGGGATATGATTCAGTATATAGTGAAGAACTCAAGTTCGCTGAAGATAGCACACTAGTGTATCACGAGCTAGGCCATGGTATGGTAGATATGATGTATAATATTAGAAATAATGCATACCTCGATCTGACCAATCAAATTCCATATACAACAAGAATTGAAAATCAAGAGACATGTAACTTCAATACAAAGTGTAATACATCAAACTCATGTAATGTTGCTACAGATGATCCACAAGCAGTGTTTGCAGATAGCTCAGGAGCTATCCTTCAAATCTCAGATGGAAGCTGTTACTACTCGCTCTCTTCTGGCTACTATAGCTGGGTTCCATTTTCTCCACCTACAAGATTTACAAATACCTTTGGTGGAAATAACTACGAGGCCAGATCAATCAATGAGGGTATCGCCGATTACTTCAGTTATTATTCAAATAATAGAACACACTGGGGTGAATGGGCCCTAGGACGTTATCTCAATCTATCGAGACCATTATCTGAAGACGATGACCTACACGTCAATGGTATAAGCACAGATGAGTCTGATAGACTCTCATACCCACAATACATTACATACAGTCCAAACTCTCCTGAAGTAAATGAGTCAGATGTACACAACACTGGTCAAATTATGTCGCACTTTCTAACCGCTGCAACAAAAGAGATCATGACAGCGTGTTCAAAATCAGTTGATGAATCTCAAAAGATTATTGTCAACGCACTCACTGAAACTCTAGCGGAGCTTGGAGATTTAACAGCGAAAGGTACAGATGAACTTAGAATATCTTCATCTTATGCTATTAACATGAATAGAAATTTAGCATATGAGTGGTCTAATGACGTTAGGCCTCCAGACTTTAGAAGCTTCTCACAAACATTCGCCAGGCACTTACTAAATATCACTGTCATTAGTAATAAGGTCAATTGTGCAAATTACAGTAAAGCAAGCCTAGAAAAGCTACTTGATAGCTACGGCCTCTTATTATTTAGAAAATATAATGCTGACTTAAATAGCGACTCACTCATCAGGCCAAGTTTTGATCTATCCGTTGATACCATCAACCGAGTAAAATCAGAATTGATCACAAAAGATCAACTAGATCTCGACACAAGAGTAAGTGAACCTGAGTTCATTGTCTTTGACGATCGAGTTACCATAAGAAGTGCTATCTCAAGCTTCTTTAATGAAGGCCTTGTTATTCCTTCAGATATCAAAAATGATGATGCAAAATATAATAATGGTAATTCTAAAATAAGCCCAGGTGAAGTCATTGGTGTTTTTGTCAATCTCTTCAATGATTCTAATTCAACAATCGGTGGAGCAAGACTAACATCAGCTCCATGGGCCCATGCCGAGAACGACCTTCCATGCTCAAATTTCGCGGATAATTACCCTAGTAGTTCTGAAGGTGGAGCAGCCTGTACATCACTATCTAAAGCAAATTTTGATAATGACGATCGACTTCATCAATCATGTCTACTTGAATATAAGGATGAGAGCTCAACTAAAATTCTCACTCAAAGAGAATTCTTTAATAAACTAAAAGATGAAACAGGATTCCTAGAAAAGGACTGTATTGACTCGAGTGATACAAAGAGTTGTTTTATTAAATCAATCCCTGGT
>DDIK01000086.1 GCA_002338505.1 Bacteriovorax sp. UBA1852 | reverse complement strand
GAGATTATAATATTTTAAAGATTGGACCTGATTCTGAGTATGCTCTCGTCGGAGATAAGAAGAGGTCTAACTTTTGGATTCTATCAAGAACTAAGGAAATGACTGATGCTCTCTATAATGAGCTTCTTGATGTTGCCGTCGAGAAAGGATTTAGAAAAGAACTTATTAGAAAGTCACCTGTTTTTACAAAGTAATACAATAAAAAAGGCCCACGAATCTTGTGGGCCTTTCCTCATTAGCTTCTAACTTTATTATCAATAATTAGAATTTTAACTGAATTCCTGCAGCAAGAATAGTTGCATCAGCTTCTTGAAGCTTAAGTGCATCTCCTGTAAGAGCAGTATTTTGAAGTTCTTTTTCATACTTCATTGCAGTTAAGTTAACAGTTGCCCACTTGTTACACTTGTGTGCCCAGTTTGCAGCCATTTGAGTATATTCAGCAGTAGCAGAACCATCTGTTGAATCTTCTCTTGTTTGGTAAGTAAATGAATACTTATTCTTATTCATTTCATAAGTAAGTGCACCAAACATTCTCTCTCTTTCATCTTTATTTGAGTTAGTGTTTCCATCATACTCTTCAGTTGACATTGCGAAGTTTAGACCAAAGTTATTGAAACCTAGGTTAAATCCGTAAGTCATAGTTTCTTCATCAACCTGTGCAGCAGCTCTTGCTCCTGACTGAAGACCAACGTAAAGATCTACATCAACTTTTCCAATGTCTCTTTGGTATCTTACGAGGTGCTCATAAGTTGTGATACCGTAGTTTGTGTCAGTTGTGTCGTTAGAAAAACCTTCTCCTCTATCTTGAGATAGTGAGTAAGTTAATCCGTGAAATGAAGGAGAAACATAACCAATAAGGTCAGCTCTTGATCTGTCGTTAAAACCTAAGTCTTTAACAGCATTAGCAACTCTGTTTTTCATATCGTCACCTTGGTGACCTGCAATTGTTTCTTGAAGAGGATCTGATCTTCTTCCTTGCTTAACGACAACACCGTAAGTTTGTCCAAGCATAACAGTTCCGTACTTTCCTTTCATCTTAAGTAGAGATTCTCTAACTCTGATTCTCCACTCATCTCCACCGTCATTCTTATTCGTAGAGTTAACACCAAGCTCAAGCTTATAGTGAGTTTCTACACCAAGAACTTCACCGTGACCTTTTGCTCCAATTCTTGATTCAGAGTTTGAAACATCAGTAACACCATCAGTAGTCTTTCTGTTGTGTACATCTTCTTGATCAATGTAAGTGAATACTTTGTTAAGTTTACCGTAAACAGTTGGTGCGTCCATTTTCATCATCTTATGGCCGTCAGCGCTAATATTTAACGCTGCACCAGCTGCAAGTAATGCAATTGTCTTTTTCATAAAACCATCCTTGTTAGTTTTAGTTTATCTAATACTAAAATCTTTACTAATTTATTTTACTCTGGCAAATTTTTTATATATTTTATCGTTACATATTTACTTAAAAAGGATAATAATGACCAAGTCAGCCCCATCAAACCTTATTCAATTAGGCGTATGCCATAAACCTCATGGTATAAAAGGGGCTTTTTCTTTTATTTTAGATAATCCTGATGATTCCATTCTTAAAAAGAAAATGACGATATTTCTCTTTCCAAAAGACTCAAGAAGTACTCTGAGTACTGATGGAGAAGAGTTCGAAATTTCAAAGATTAACTTTGGTAACAAAGTCATTGCCTTTATAAAGAAAGATGGTGAAGAGATTACTGATCGAAATACCGTTGAAGCGATGATTCCTTTTTCTATAAAGGTCAGCCGAGATTCTTTTCCGGAGCCCGAAGAGGGTGAAATTTATCTTTCAGACCTAATCGGACTTAATGTGAGAGATCTCTCCCTGGATAAAATAGTCGGGACTATATATAGAACATCAGATAATGGTGCCCATACAATTTTAACGATAAAGCAAGATGATGGCGCTCTTGTGGAAATTCCCTTCGTTGAAAACTTTGTTCCCTATGTTGATATTGAGCAAAAAGAGGTTGGCGTAAACCTTCCACACTATGTATAAGTGATCATGCAAGAATCTTCAGACCAATCAATTGATCAAAGAAAAACCCCTAAAATTTGGGTGCTTACTCTCTTTCCAAACCACTTTAAAGAGTTTATCTCTACTGGTGTTATAGGTCGCTTGTTTAGCGATAAGTCAGTTGAAATTGAATGTCTCTATTTGGGAGACTTTTCTCCTAAGAGTTTCAAAGGTGTTGATGGAACTCCTTATGGAGGAGGGCCTGGAATGGTCATGAGAGCTGATGTTTTGAAGGCATGCCTTGATGAAGTCATTAATTTGGGTGGATATAAGAATCCAAAAGAGGATTTAGAGGTTATCTATACTGCTCCTCGTGGAAAGGTTTTTAATAATAACGATGCCCATGAGCTTAAAGAAAAGTTTATAGAAAGAGAGAGAGATCTCGTCTTCATATGTGGCCGTTACGAAGGCATAGATGAAAGATTTATTGAATCCTATGTGGATCAGATTTATTCAATAGGGGACTTTGTTCTCTCTGGTGGAGAGTTGGCGGTCCAGTGTATTATTGATTCTCTTTGTCGCTTCCTGCCTTCAGCTCTTGGTAATGACCAGAGTGCCGCTCAGGACTCATTTGAAGATGGTCTTATTGAAGGGCCTATCTATACTAAGCCTCGAGATTTTGAAGGTAAAGAGGTGCCAAAAGAGTTATTAAGTGGTAACCATAAGCTCATTAAATCCTATAATGAAGCTAAGAAAGTAGAATATACAAAGAAATATAGACCGGATCTTTATAATGAATATAGAAAAACTAAAAGCTAATATATACCTGGGCCTTGTCCATCATCCTATTAAGAATAAGCGAGGAGATCTTGTGACTACCTCTGTCACAAATCTTGATATTCATGATATTGCTAGAAGTTGTAGAACATTTGGCTTTCAAAGGTATTTTATTGTAACGCCTTTAAAGGCCCAATTTGAATTAGTAAGAAAAATACTAGGGCACTGGGAAGAGGACGCCGCTTCTGAGTATAATCCAGATCGCTCAGATGCTCTCTCTATTGCGCGACATGTTGAAAGTATTGATGAGGGTATTGAGAAAATTCGCAAAATTGAGGGAACTGATCCTTTAATTTGCGTAACAGGTGCAAATTTTGATACTTTTACGGGTAAAGAAATTGACCTACTTAATAAGGCTAAAGTTGACAAACGACCGATTTTCCTGTTATTTGGTACAGGTTGGGGTCTTCATGCACAGGTTCTCGAACGGGCCGACTTTTCACTAGAGCCAATTTTTGGAGCTAGCGAAGATGGTTATAATCATTTGTCTGTTCGATCTGCAGTTGCGATTTACTTGGATCGTATCGCGCGTGCCTCTGAAACCATGAAATAGAATTTGCTTAAGAACGGCATCGTGCCAGTCCTCTGAGAAGTTCACAAGTACGGAGATTAATTATGAATTTAGTAGATGTTGTAAATCAAGATCACTTAAACCCGGAAGCTGCAAACATTCCATCTTTTATCACTGGGGACACAGTTGCTGTTCACTGTCAGATTAAAGAAGGTGAAAAGTCTAGAATCCAAATTTTTCAAGGCGTTGTTATCGCTATTAAAGAAAAAGGAAACTTATCTGGTCACTTTAGAGTGAGAAAGACTTCTTCAGGTATTGGTGTTGAAAGAGTTTTCCCTTTTCATTCACCTAACGTAAAGCAAGTTGATATTATCCAAAGAGGTAAATCAAGAAGATCTAAGCTTTACTATCTTAGAGATCGTTCTGGTAAATCAGCTAGAATTGCGATTGATTACGAAAGAAAGAACTAAGAGTTTTCAAAAATTCTTTGTAAATAGGGCCCACTTAAAGGTGGGCCTTTTTTATGCCTAAGTGCTAATTTATAACTTATGTCATTTATAGAAGTCGATTACATTAGAACTAACCTGCAAAGTATTGCAGGTGTTGATGAAGTTGGTAGAGGTCCTTTAGCTGGCTCCGTTGTTGCTGGTTGTGCTTTGTATAATATAGGAAGTTTTCTTAATAACGACTTTCAGTTTTTAAAAGATCTTGGTGTGAGCGACTCTAAGAAGTTAACTGACAAAAAAAGAATAACTATTTTAAATGAGCTTGGCCTTAAGCTTACCAAGCAAAAGCAGACTTTATTTGATGGTAGATTATCAATTTGTTTAAGCGAAGTTGGTCACCAAAGAATTGACCAAATCAATATTCTTCAAGCATCATTATTAGCAATGAAGAGATCTTTTGAAAATCTTCATGATAAGCATAATCAAGCTGTCGTTCTCATCGATGGTAACAAGTCTTTTAAGACATCTTCTCAAGTTCACGCACACACATTAGTAAAAGGTGATGAAAAGTCTGTTCTTATTGGCCTAAGCTCAATTCTCGCAAAAGTTTATAGAGACGAGCTCATGAAAAAACTTTCAAAGAGTTATCCTCATTACGGATTTGAAAATAATGCGGGCTACCCCACGAAGCTCCATCGTCATGCGATTGAGCAATATGGTATTACTCCTTACCATAGAAAGTCTTTCAAAGGGGTAAAAGAGTATGTCCAGTCACATTAGAGGTCTTAGAAGTGAAATGCACGCCTCAAAAGTTCTACATCAAGATCAGGTCGTCCCAGTTCTTATTTATCCAAAAGTATTAAGAGATTTAGGCGCTGGTCAGGTCGATATCTGCACTTTAGAAAGGGAGAGTACTCAAAAGATCATTAAGATTTATGAAGTGAAGAGCTCTCTTAGAATCTCTCGCAAGCAAATGCAAAGACTTACTAGCTCGGCAAATCTCTTAAGCAGCATCTTTAATCTCTCGTGTCGCATCGCGCTCTATTCACGATAAACTTGAAAAACTTTATTAAATTGTTGATTTTCTTAGAAATAATTCTTAACATTTTAATATGATCAAAATAATTAAAAAATTTATAGCAAGTCTCTCTATAATTCTTCTATTCACTCAGTCTGTTAATGCTGATATGGATCCAAAGGTAAAGGCCATGTCTAGTATGGCAATTTATGGAACCGTTGGCGGTGCGCTCTTAGGTGCAGCTGCTCTAGCATTTGATGCTGATGGACGCTCCGTTGCTGTTGGTGCATCTGTTGGTCTCTACCTTGGTTTAATCTTTGGTGGATATGTCATTGGTACTCACTACATGAGAAAGAAGCAAAGGCTTAACCCTAATCCCACTCCGAATTACTATCCTGACACGCAGGAGAGTCCTTATGAGCAAGGTATTGAAGATCCAGGTTTTGATGCTGGAGTAAATAATTTAAATAAGTTTAAGATTGATTATAATGAATCTATAGACAGCCCAGCCGATAATGAGCTCAATAAGAACTCATATAAGGCCGGACAAGTTTATTATGTAAATTTCTTGAATTATCAGTTTTGAAAAGTTCTTCTTTTTTGACCGTAGAATAAATCAAGTTCAGTATCTTCTGACTCAAATGAATCCATTAGTAACTCAAGTGCATTGAAGTTATAAAGCTTAAAAACTTTCATAAATTCAGGTCCTACGTTTGAAATTCGTATTTGATCCGTCTTATTATTCATTGTTCTAATTGTTTCAACAAGAATTCCTATTCCCGAAGTTCCAACGAAGTCTAGCGCTGTAAAATCTAGATTAATGAGAGCAGCAGGGTAGCTACCAGCAAGTCTTCTAAGCTCTTCTCTTAATGGAATGATATTGTCATAGTCCATTCCGCCTTCAAGGTGAATATTAATATTTCCTTTTGAATCATTTAAAACTCTTGCCTTCATTGTCATCTATTACTCCTCATTAGAAATTCATATGTAAATATTATACAAATTATGCACTGCAGCATAGCCGGTAAATATGTTTGCCTCTATATTCAAGAAAAGGAAATAAAGATGAAATTAACGTTAGTATCAACTCCTATCGGTAACTTAGGAGACATCACACTCAGAGCAATTGAGAGTTTAAAGTTGAGTGATTTAGTTATTTGCGAAGATACGCGAGTAACCAAGTCTCTATGTCAGAAATTGGGGATTGAACTTAAGGGTCAGATCATCTCTTTTAACGATCATTCTGATGCAAAAATTCCCTCACTTATTAAAAAGATTAAAGCAAGCGCATTTGCTGTTCTCGTTTCTGATGCAGGTTCGCCCATCATTAGTGATCCAGCACTGCCACTTATTAAAGCTTGTCTTGATGAAGATATAATTGTTGATTCTAATCCTGGGGCCAGCTCCGTTGTCATGGCACTTGAGTTATCAGGACTTCCTTCTTCGCCATTTACCTTTCATGGCTTTCTTTCTCGTACCAAGGGTGAGATTGAAAAGAGCTTACTTCATACAAGTAGTCTTGGTGGTACACATATTTACTTTGAATCTCCTCATCGAATTCATCAAACTGTTACGCTGATGAAAAAGTCACTCCCACAAGCTCAAGTTGCTATCTGTCGTGAGCTTTCTAAGAAGTTTCAATCAGTTTATAGGGGATACGTCGAAGAGCTTAGACTTGAAGATATCGAAGCTAAAGGGGAGTTTGCCATTGTACTTTACGAAGAGACAAAGAAGACAGCACTCTCATCTGATGTGAAAGGCCTTGTGGATAAGTTCTTAGATAAATCTACGGATAAAAACTTGAGCAAATTACTTGCCGCTTTATCAGATAAGAAATCAAAAGAAATTTACGAAATACTTCTCAGTAGACGATCTTAACACTCAAGCAATCGTGTCTTAATTAAGGCTAACTTCGTAAATGACGATAAATTTCATAGATATATATGGAGTTTATTGTGACGAGTAAAAATCATTTAGAAAAAATTAACCGCTATGAAGAACTTATCAAGTTAGGACAACTTACTTCTTCATCTCTTGATTACAAGAATATTAGAAGAAAGTCAGAGAATAAAATCTCTAAACTACTTGATTGTGAAAAGACTGCTGTCTACTTCTTTGATGAAAAAGAAAATCATCTTGAACATATCAGCAATAGAAATGGCGTCTTGACTGAAGTCTTCTATGATGTTGATGAAACAACCTATGTAGGCTCTTGCGCTTATCATAGTGCGATTCTTCATATTAATAAATTTGATGATCAATTAAAGCTTCAAAGATCAGCAGAATATTTTAGAAATTTAAATCCTAGTAATATTCTTCTTATTCCTTTGTTGAGTAAGGGAGAACTCTTAGGTGTTATTGAATGCACAAACTCTCGTCACGGAGATTTTGATGCAGAAGATATTCACTTTGCTGAGGCCATTGCGATTCAAATGACCATGAGTCTTGAAAATTATAAACTCTTTGTAAAATTACAGAACCAATTCATCCAGGTGGTGGAAGCCATGGCCGATGCCATTGGCAAGAAAGATACATATACCGGCGGCCACACTAAGAGAGTCAGACACTTTGCTGAATGTATTGGTAAGGAAATGGATCTAGCTTTTGAAGATATGAATAACTTAAAGCTCGCGGCCGTCTTACATGATATTGGAAAAATTGGAATTGAAGATAAGATTCTAAAAAAGAGTGCACCTTTAACAGATGATGAATTTGTTGTGATGAGAGAGCACCCAAGATTAGGTTATGAAATATTAAAGCATGTGGAGTCTTTAAAAGATGTTATTGATGGTATGAGATATCATCATGAAAGACCTGATGGGAAAGGTTATCCTTTTGGTCTTAAAGGCGATGAGATTCCTATGATTGCGATGATCATTTCTGTCGCAGATACTTTTGATGCCATGATCAGTACAAGGCCCTATCGCAAAGGATTACCACCTATGGTAGCATGGAAAGAAATCCTTGATCATAGTGGCTCACAATTTGAAGAAAAAGTTGTGATGGCGTTTGATAGGTACTTTAAAAAATCAAGAATGTATAAACCAGAAGTTGCAAGTGCTACAGAAGTTAAAGAAAAGAAAGTCGTTTAGGGATATCGATAGAGGGAGAGGACATGATCGTAAAAATTATTGGTGGACATGGAGGTGTCTCCCCGGGCTTTAAAGCAACGAGTTATCTCGTTGATGGAAAACTACTCATTGATGCTGGAAGTGTTGCGAGTGGAATTCCTATTGCCGGCCAAACGCAAATCGATAATATCTTAATTTCTCATTCACAACTTGATCACATAAGTGATCTGGCCTTCTTGGCCGATAATTGCTTTGGATTAAAAGGTAAGCCTTTTGAAATCTGGACCAATGAAGAGGTGAGGACAAATATTATGACTCACTTACTAAACGATGCCATCTGGCCAGACTTTACAAAACTGCCATCTGGGAAAGATCCTACTTTAAGGTTTAATACTTTTGAAGCTGGAGAGACCAAAGAGATTGGAGACTATACCGTGACCGCTGTTAAGGTTAATCATATGGCAGGGTCTTTGGGTTTTATTATTGAAAAAGGTGATACTTGTGTCGTGTTTACTCAAGATACAGGGCCTACAGATGAAATATGGAAAATCGCTAATCAAAAAAAGAATCTCAAAGGAATCTTTTCTGAAGTGAGTTTTCCAAATAGTCTCGCGCAAGTGGCCAACGATTCTCTTCACCACACACCGGCCACGATCAAAGAAGAAATTAAGAAGATGCCTGGAGAGGTTCCAATTTTCTTGGGTCATTTAAAACCAAATTTTCAAGATTTACTCTATAGTGAAATTGAAGCTCTTGGTGAGCCGAGAATTACGATCCTTGGTTCGGATGATGCTAGCTTTGTTTTCTAGTTAGATAGGATAAATGGCATATATGTCTTTGGTGGTGTAACTTCCTGAGTTGGTGGCGGTGGGCTCACTTCGTATTTCAAGCCCTGTTTCTCTTCCCAGCATTTTTCTGATGTACAACGACCGATCTTAACTCGCTTTATTCGTCTAGCCTTGCTGTCATCTGAATTCTTGCACTTTACATCTACTTGGTACTCGAACATTAGTTCTTTATCAAAAGCTTCTTTTATTGACGCGACTTTCTCAATTATATACTTCTTGGTCTTTCTTATATTAGGAGAACTTTCTTCTTCGTCAGTTTCCTCATTATCTTCATCATCTTCCTCTTCCTCTTCCTCTTCCTCTTCCTTTTCTCTTTTCACATCAGATATTTTTTTTCTGACTTCAAAGAAGACTTCTACCCCAGGCTCGATCGCCTTCTTATCAACAGTGATTTTTACTTTTGATTTCCCGACCTGTTTTATCTCGATCTTCTTCTTCAAAACATTTACACATTGGGATGGTGGTGGCGCATCGAGAAAGAGTTGATCTTTGCTATTCTCATTAATATTAATGTATTCATCAATAAGTATATCAACTTCTTTAGTTAATAAAATAAATGGGTCATACTCACGAGTATGTTGAACTCCACAATAAACGACATGACCACTATCATCGATATAATTTGAAAAATAGTCTTTGCACTCTTTATTTACGCCATCCTTATCTTCAAATAAGTTCTTCACAGCTTCTACGTATTCATTTGCTATCTCTTTTCTGTAATCATCTATCTCGGGAATTTCGCTCTTGAGACTTTCAGCTTCTGAAGCTTTAATGGCAGCTTTATCTGCAACTTTCTCCATTTCTTTCTTAATTGTTTCAAATAAAACCATGCGCTCACTCTTAGCATCGCTATCATCAGTCTTCTTCTTTTCATGTAAGAATGCAATAGAGATAAGTTGACGATCCATTTCACTAAGTTTTTTGACAGGGTTTATACTATTAAAAGATTCACTTAATAAAAGTATATCGGAAATATAATTCTTTATTTCACTATATGATTCAGAGAAGTCTTCTTCACTTTCACTTATAGAAAGCGTTAGGAATTTATCAAATATTCTAGTTTGGTCTTCAGGTGAGAGCGACTTAAATTCTTGTGTAAGGGCTTGCCCTTCATAGTCTTTTATTTTTTGAGCTAGACTGTCCGGACTTGCCGTTGAATCACTTTGCTTCACTCTCTTATTTTCTAAGAGGTTGAGAAGAGCTCTTCTCGTAGCATTCCTGGTCTTCTCGAGCACAATTTCTTGGATCTTAGAGTTGTCGCCTTTATCTTTAAAAAGTTCTTTAAAATAGTCTTGTTCTTTAAGGTGCTCGAGAGTTAATGCCTTACATTCTTCAGGTGACTTTTGAGTGATGATTTTAGATTCAGCTTCAGGCTTAGGGTCCGGTGTTTTTGTTTTTGTTTCTGTTTCTGTTTTTGTTTCTGTTTGCGAAGGCTTTTCCACATCTGAATTGACTCTCTCATATTCTTCTTCAGTGTAAGCATAACTTACATTTAAAGCTAGAAACAAAGATGCCTGAATGGTAAAAATTATAAAGTTTCTCATACTACATCTCTTTTATCGGTGACAGTCACTTTAAGCATGAGTAAAATGGTCGACAATATGGAAAACAACAATAATTCTCATAGCTTATACGATGATCAGAAGGAGAGATTCTTACTTGATCGCATTGAAAAACTTTGCGGCAAAGAGAGCTTTAGGCCTAAGCTTGATCATATGAAGACCCTCTTAAGCGAAGACATAAGAGCGATAGAAAAGAGATCTCAAGTCGTTGTGGTGGCGGGAACTAATGGAAAGGGTGGTACGTGTCACCACCTAAAAAATATATTATCTCATCAAAATGTTTCATATGGCCTTTGGACTTCTCCCCATGTTCTAACACTGTGTGAGCGTTTCAATCTTAGTGGAGCGCCTATAAGTTACGAGCAATTAATTGAGCTGATTGAAGAGAATTCAGTGGTGGCAAGAGAGTCTGAGTTATCTTTTTATGAATTTCTTTTTTTCATTTTTACCAAGTGGGTCAGTAAGAATATACCAGATGTCCTGATATTAGAAGTTGGTCTAGGTGGCCGCTTTGATGCAGTTAATATTTTCACCGAGCCTTTGACTGCTATTGTCTCGATATCAAGGGATCACACAGAAATTCTTGGAAAAGACCTCAAGTCTATTCTCTTTGAAAAGTACGGTGTTGTGCGCAAGGGTGGAACTCTCATCAGTGGCATCGAACAGAACTTTTTAAAAGAGACTCTTTCTCACTGGATAGCTCGCGATGAAGTGAACTTCGTTAAAGTGCAAAGACATGAGTATTCCTATGAAATAACAAATCAGAGAATCGCTCTTGAGCTATTTTCACGTCTAAATATAGAAAGAGATAGTTTTGATCTAGCTCAAGACTATACGCATAAAATTATGCCTAATGAGTCCAGAGGTCGAAGAGAAAAGATGACAATTAACGCAAGAGAACTTATCTTTATAGGTGCACATAATTTTGATGGCCATAGGAAGATGCTCGCTGAGTTATATGGCCTTGAGAATAGTTCTCACGTTTTCATTCTGGGCTTTTCTACAGGTAGGGAAGATCAACTTGAAAATATCATTGACCTCTATAGTAAGTATCCTTGCTTGGTTGATGAAATTATTCTTAGTGACTATAGTCATCCTCGTGCAATTGCTAAAGAAGTCTTACTATCATTTAAAGATAGAGAAGAAGTTCTCATAGCTGATGACATAAATTTAAATTGGGAATTTATACTTACTGATGAATCATATAAGAATAAGAAAATTATCATCTCTGGCTCATACTTCTTTATTGGAGAGTGGCAAAAATATATTTTGGATCATCACTCTTAGTCTTTTCATTTCCTTAAGCACTGAAAATTCAGTTTATGCAAAAGAGGTTTTTAGTCTTGGAGATGGTAAGATTCAGATCCTCTCTGACAAGGCCTATAGAAAAACTGAGGCCAATTCCTATGAAGCTCATGGAAACGTCATCATCAAGCTTCAAGATGATACCATCTACGGTGAAAAGGCATCAATCTCCTTAACTGAAGGTATCGCTGAAGTTCTCGGTAACGTAAGGTATGTCGGTGCTCAGTTCACTCTCTATGCAACACAAATAACATATGATTTGAAAAACAAGGGTGTTAAGGCACTTAATGCTAAATTAATTCATCCATCTTATACTCTGGTTGGAAAAGAGATTACTCGAAAAGCTGATATGAACTTCTATGCAAGTGATGCCGAGTATTCAACATGTAAAGATTGTCCTGAGTCGTGGGCAATACTTGGAACAGATGTCCGAGTTATTCCAAATCAGTACATAATTATTAAGCATGGCTATTTAAAGGCAAATGGGGTGATCATAGTCTACATCCCCTATATTTCATTTCCTATTAAAAAAGATCGTGAGTCAGGTTTACTCTTTCCAAAGATCTCGCCAAGTAATGATCGTGGATTCTTCTTTCAACAGCCTGTCTTCTGGGCACCTGCGAAGAATTACGACTTTACATTCTTTCCAACGTTCTATGGCAATAGAGGTGAGGGGATAGAGATAGAAAGTCGCTATGCGATTAATAATTCTTCATCCCTTACGGTTAACACTCTTCAGACTTTTGATAAAATTTGGCTTCCAAAGAAAATTACAGATGATGAGTCTGGTGAGCGTAAATTTAGACAGCAGTATGAAGTAGATTTTTACTATAAGAGCGACTTTAGAAATACGCTCTTTATTAAGTCAGATTATCTTTCAGATCTTGATATTGTTGGAGACTATGAAAGATTTGATAGAGAAGATTTTATAGAAAATGAAAAAGGTCTCGAGCTTAGTTATCAAAGAATATTTTCAAATTTTCATTTTGGAGTTTACTCTTCTTTTAAAAATAATACATTCTTTGAAAATGCTAAAGGTTTTGACCATAGCTATGTTCAAACTATGCCAAGAATCGACTTGTCTCATAATCAGATAAGACTTGTGGATGACTTTTTCTTTATTAATCACATAAGTCTTGGGCAAAGGGTTGTCTTAAATTATTTCAAACAAAATCATATAAGAGAGTCTTCTCTCTATAGAAATGCTATCAGAGCTGATTATACTCCTTTTGTTAATATCAATTATAACGTCTCAGACTTTATCGACTTTAATCAAGAGTTTCTCTTTGATTATCAGTCTTATCGTCTTCTTGATGTCGATCCAGAGGATGACGATCAAGCTAGAAAATATGGAAATAGAATTACTTCTGTTTTTTCTTTTGATCTTAATAAAGAGTTTGGACGTGCATATAATTACTTGGAAAAGAATAAATTCGTAAAAAAGAAATCAAATCCAGATCTCATTGTTGATGTACCTGAGCTTATTGAAAGAGATAAGTATACGAAAAAACAATCTTCCTCTTATATTCATAATGCTAATTACCAATTCATTCACAGATTTTATGAGCCCCAGCAAACATCAGGAAATTCTGGTTTCATCGCTGAGCTTAATGACTCCTCAAGTGCGAAGCGCTTTGATAACCGAGATATTATTAGAGGAAATAATCGAAATCTGGATGATGAGGCGACACGAACTGATATCGCTGAGTCTAACTCAATAGAGATTCAAATCAATAATAGTCTCTTTAGAAAGTCTCCAAGACTATCTCTTAATCCCTATCAAAACTTTAAGAGTGTGACCGAAAACTTTGACCTGTCGCGAATTGCTTACTTTAACGTATCTCAGGGGCTTCTTCTTAATACGAATAATGAGCTGAGAACCAAAGATAAACTTACTAGACTTCTCATCCAGGGAGGTGTCAGTATTGGAGATTTTAGCTTTGGTGCAAGTGAATACTACTTTTATTCAGTATCAAAACATAAGACATCCCTGAACTTTAAGCACACCCTTGATCGTTTCATATATTCTCTTGAGTACTCCTATGACTCTTTTTCCGCTTCAAGAAGACTTTTAAAATACGATGTTAGTTTCATTCTCAACGATCAATTATCGTTTGAGGGCGGCCAGAGTTATGACTTAGAGGACAAGAGGTTCTATTCAAGTAATTTTAAAACAATATATACACCAAGTAATAATTGTTGGAAGTTTGCTTTTGAATTAAGAAAGGATGACGTTATTCGAAACGGTCAAAGAATATCTGATGAAGTAAAAGTACTCGAACTTATTATAAACTATGATAATAAGTCTTTTGACACAGGTCCATCTTTTGAGATCTAGTGTATGAATAAAGATGGAATTCTCATAGACTTTGATGATAGTTTTTCGCTTAATCTCATAGAACTTTTTTCTCGGATAGAGATTAATCTCAAACTCGTTAATTGGCGAGACTCTAAGACTTTGAAAAGCGAATCAGAATTTCTTATGAAAGATAAGTCGATTCTTGTGCTTGGGCCAGGCCCAGGACATATTAGTGAATATGAAAACTTCTTTAAAGAATATATTCAAGTCTTTCTTGATATTATTCATGTTAAGAAAATTGGTATTTGCTTAGGTCATCAATTATTTCTTCATCACTTATATGGACTTGAGATAGTCAAAAGCTCCCCAGCCGTTCATGGTAGGGCGCTTAAGATGAACGACTCATTCATTCAAAGGTATAACTCCTATACTGTTTTACTTGATGGTAGTGGTCGGGATACTTGGGACTATTCCCTCGACTCCAATGGGGAACTTGCCTTATTTCGCTCTCCTGAAGTGCTAACTATGCAGTTTCATCCTGAGTCAGTAGGCACAAATTTACAATTATCGCACTTTAAAGATTTAATTTCTTCTTTCGTGTATCCTTAAAGGTGGATGGATACTAAGCAAATCATACTTTCAGGAATTTACGATAAGAGAACTTTAGAACATAGTCTAAGTTTAGGCTTCACTAAATTCTCCTTTGACTTTAGGCCTATGAGTGTGAATTTCATACAGCAGTATGTTTTTGAAGATCTGTTAAAAGTATTAAGCTCTGATCTAAATCCAAGCCGCTTCACTGTTTACTTGCGCTTTCAATTTGAAAAAGACTTTATGATCGAAAACATACTAAGCTCCATAAGAGGCCTTGGCATAGACTATATTCTACAGCTTAAGGCCGATGAAGATGTAGGTTATTATCAAAAACTCGATTCCAAAATATCTTTTTGTTACGATCAAGACTTAAGTTTAAAGCATGTTAAATCCTCCGGTTATCTCGACTCTTTGACTCTTAATTATGGATTTCTTGATGATATTGCTAGTGATAATAGACTTGATGGCTTTGTCTCAAATCTCAGTGCACGCGGTGCTTATTCAATGCCACATATAATTGATCTTGACTGGGACTCTCAAGTCTCTAAAGTTGTCCTTGATTATTTTAACTGCGAGCTCTTTGTCTTATCGATTAATGGTGATGTTGAAGTTTGCTATCGAAATGTAGATCTTAATAAATTAGATACACGCTTAAAGTTTTTATCTATCTAACTTTCTTCCTCTTTTCTTTTTAAGAAGCTCCATGTATCAATACCTCTATGAAAAAATTAAAGATACTTATAAGTAATGATGATGGTTATGATGCTCGTGGAATTAAAGTCCTCTTTGAAACACTAAGAGAAGACCATGACGTCACAATTGTGGCCCCTAGTGAGGAGCGTAGTGCTTCAGGCCAAACGCTAACTCTTGATCATCCGGTGAGAATATATGAGCATGAGCCTAATGTTTACTCAACCTCTGGCTATCCTTCTGACTGTGCTTTATTGGGTGCTATTAAAGTTCTAAAAGAAAAACCTGATCTTGTAATTTCCGGAATTAATCATGGAGCAAACCTTGCTCAAGACATATATTATTCAGGAACCGTCGCTGCTGCTAGGCAAGGAGTCTTTAATGGGATTAAAGGCATCGCAGTCAGTCTATGCTTACAAGGGCATTACCATGAACTTTCTGAAGATGAACTTCACTTTGAAACGGCGGCAAGCTTTTTAAGGGACTTCTTGGCAAAAGGCCTTCATGAGCAGATTGATCCTATGACGCTTTTAAATATCAACGTTCCTAATCTCTCGATTAAAGACATTAGAGGCTTTGAATCGACATCTTTAGGTCAGAGGTTCTATTCTGAAGAAATCGAGCATCGCTTTGATGCTAGAAATAGAGAGTATTTTTGGCTGGGTGGGAGTCTTGTTGATAGTACGCATATTCCTGGGACTGATTGTTGGGCGATTGAAAATGGTAAAATCTCGATAAATTCGCTCAAGTTAATACCTGAGTTTTCCGATCAGAGAAATAAGTGGTCGGAACTGATGAAAGAACTCTAGTAAAAGAGTCTCTATAGAAAGTATTCCGACTGAAGGGTTGGAATATTAAACTTATCGTATTTACTCTACTTTTATTCTTTACGTCATGTGCTCACTTAAAGAGTGGTCGCTATATCGTTCTTACGAAGAATTATTCAAGTAAACAACTTGCTGAATTATTTAACGTGGGTGAATGGAAGCTTAAAGAAATGAATAAGCATTCTAAATTTACTAAAGGTGAGAGAGTTTTTCTTCCTTTCTCTTTTGGTGTACTTGGAAGAAATCTCAACTCTCGTTCGGTTGCCTCAATTAATTATGAAAAGTTAGTTACTAATAAGAAGTTCTTATGGCCTGTGCCTTCTTCAAAGCGTGTCTCCTCACACTTTGGTCACAGATGGGGCAGAAAGCATGAAGGAATGGATATCGCGGCCAGAAAGGGGGCAAAGATTATTGCAGTCGATTCTGGGGTCGTAGTCTATTCAGGTAAAGAATTAGGTGGTTATGGTAATATAACTGTTATCGCTCACAAAGATGGATTCTTTTCAGTCTATGCTCATGCTTCAAAGAACTACACTCGAAAAGGTGAAAAAGTTTCGCGAGGCCAAGTTATCGCCGCTGTTGGTAGCACAGGAAGATCGACTGGAAATCACTTACACTTTGAAATCAGAAGAGACTCTAAGGCATTCAATCCCTATAGTTTCTTTCATAAGCACTAACTCGCGCGTGACTTCACGAGATCAAGCATTTTAAAGTACATTTTCGCAGTGTTTATCGAATCCTCTAAAGCAGTATGAGCAACTTCACCAAAGCCTAAATGATTCATTAGAATAGATCCACTTTCACAATCTTTTGGTAGTACATCCATATCAATAAGTGCATATGCAACAGAACTTAAGTCAAGAACCCTATGGTTAAAATACTTTCTCATATAACTATAGCCGAGGTCTCTATTAAGAAATGGTAAGTCAATAGCGTTCATAGACTTGCCAAAGAGTGTTACAAGTCGGTTATCAAAGTAGTCTCTTACTTCTTTTGATTCAAAGTAATCACTGAATTGTTGTTTAAACTCCTCGATTTCAATACCTTCAAGATGTGCCTTTTTAATAAGTTCTTCATTATTTTCTACGACCCATTCATTGAGAGATGGTTTTAATTCTTCAAAGCTTGGGCATTTAATATAGAAATGTCTTTTAAGATTATCATTAAAAGTGTGTGTCACTGAACAAAAAGGAATCATTGCAAATTCAATAATGAGGTCATGTTCTTCAAGCCCTGTGGCCTCGATATCAAACGATAGGTATTTCATAAATTATCCTTTATAAGTAGTTAACTATTATTTCATTTCCAAAGCTTTCTATATATTGTTTCGTGGTGAGTGAACAACTCAGTACACATGCTTCTCCTTGTGTTAGAACTTGGCATTTCTTGCATATAAGTTCTCCGCTGCAACTTGAAGCAATTGGTACACCTGTCGCAATAAGATCATCCATCAAGCTATTTGAGTGTCTCTTTAAAGTAAGAATTCGAGTTGTTTGAGATGCCACACCTTTAAGCTCTATTCGCACTTTAAAAGATCTCCTCTAGGGTCCTTAAGTACTCGGACAGATGAGCTTGATAAGTCGATTATATTGATTCTTCCAATATTCATTGTGTAGATTGTATTATCCTCTTTTTTTAGATCTTCACTGAGTTTATCTTCCCCATAGATTTCGATGATATTTCGCTGAGGATAAAGGAGCTTTAGGTATCTCTTTTTATTGATGACATTTTTCTCTAGGGTCTTATTGTCATGAATGAGATTATTAATTAACTGTTCACTGTGAATATTATTAAGCGAGAAGACAATCTTCTCTTCGTTCTTATTTAAGCAAAATGCACCGTTGAATGTATTTAGCTCTTTACTCATAAAGAGATAAGTATTTTTTTTAAGTTGTTTTTGTGGTGCAGATGAAGTCATTGTCAGAAAGAATTGATTCTTTGATTTAAATATTCCAAAGATATGCGAATTCGCCTTTACCGACTTTCGTTGGAACTTTGGTCCATTATTGTAGAGCTTGTCATCAAAGCTACATGAATAGTCGTCTTTGCTTTTAAAGAGATGATTAATCTTTGTCGTTTTCTTGTCACCATAGTTCTTAATATTTAGCCAAGTCTTAGCAAAGGGGTAGGTTTCATCCTTTTTGATAACTTGGTTTCCACGAAAGAAATATTTCTTTAAAAAGGTATTATTATAAAACTGAGTCTTTCTTTCTGCTATAAAGTTCTGCATTTCTTTCGTAACAGGAATCCTTTTCGGTAGTTCTCTTATGGCCTTTGATATTCTTTTTTCATCAATTGACGCTCTTGCGTTTAATTTATCTCTTAAATACGTTAGGTAGCTATTGGAGTTATTAGGGATATATAAAGTACTTCCTTCTCTTTTAAAATTTTTAAAAACATGGAGAGTTCTTGAGTTTATACTTGTACTATCTGGCCGCAAATAGAGTTGATAATAAGAAAGAAGGTATATACTTTCTTCAAAAGTTAAGCGATGACTTTTTATGACTTTTAAAATATGTTTTTCAATAAATGGGTGAACACCATAAATCGTCATTGGACTGTCTTTGATTGGACATACTAAGTCTTCCTTATCAACTTTTTCAGTGTTTTCATCCTTAATTTCCACATACTCAACAATACTCTTGAGTGAGCAAGATTGCAGGACGATAAGGATAATAAGAGAATGAATGAAATTATGCATGCCTTATTATACCTTAGATTAAACCTTAAAGTTATCAGAGTTTGTAAAGTCAGCGTCTGATTCACTAATAATCTCAAGCTCGCTTTCTTGTTCACTAGAATTATAGAGTCTATAATCCTTAAATAGTGGATCATCACTTAGCTTTTCAAGGTTTCTTTGGGATGAACAAAGCTCAATAATTACCCAAAAGCCCTTTTCGTGAGGAATAGTTTGCACGATATGATGAGCTATCTCATATTGGTTAAATAGTAGAGCTAAGGAGTCTAGTTCTTTCTCTCGGTAGCTAACATATGGATTTTTTGAACATGGGATGAAGAAAGTAAACGTTTCTTTAGTTTTCATTCCGAATAATTTGCTTATCATTGATGTATCCTCGTGGAAAAGTTTACCCACAATATTTTTTTGTGCAATAGATTAAAATTCACGATATAATTTTATTGTAACGACAGGATGTCGAATTTACAAAGAGGCAGGATGCCGAAAAAATGGGGACAGAGTTGCAGGCTGTCCCTTTTTTTTATCTTTTAACAATCCTAATAACATATATCTCTCTTTCATCGATGCACACCAAGTATTAAATCAAAGTATCTATCTATAGGCAATCCTCTAAAGAAGATTTAGGGAGAGAATTTGACGAAAGAGATGTCTCTCGTCAACTTTCATACTATCAGTGCTCAATTAATATTCTGATGATTCTAAAACATATAAGGTAAAACTAACTAAATCAATGTCGCCATCAATTTCCATATAATCACTGATTATTGATTGAGTTAAGAGGTCTATATCTTGCGCCATTTTCCCTTCAAAGTTCCAACCACCTTCTTTTATTATCGAGTTATCGATGAAGTTTGCATCGACTTGTGTTTTTCCTTGGGACTTTATTAAAACTTGATTCGTAATACTGTTTTTAAGCTCTTTGATATTATCTGTATTACATTGTGGGTTGTTCTTACATTCTGTTAATACATTTTCTTCTACAATTTGATTGAAGAGCTCTAGAGTATTCTCATATTTGTCTTTCTTAAGAAAATCGTATTTCTTACTTGATACTAAAGTATCTAGATTATAATCATTCAAGTTTGCAAGTTGATCTTCCTGAGCAAATACAGATAATGTGATTAAAGTAATTAGTAATAAAGTTTTCATCATGTCTCCATTTAAAATCTATTAAAAAGTTTTTTATAAATATCTCTAAAATCTTGTTTCTTTGTTTGCATACCTTCTTCCCAATATTTCAATGGTGTCCCACCCCAGAAGTTAAATCTCACGTATGGTGAGAAGTCACCGCATGCTTTATAAGCTTTTGAAGTGATATTCTTAATAAGATAACTTATCGGATTGTTACTATAAGAAGTATTGGGTATAGTTCTTTCAAAGATATCAACAACCCAGCGCGAAGCTCCAGGCCAAAGTCCTAATGAATGGCAATTTTCTTCTACTAAATTTAAAAAGAGAATTGTATTAACATATCTTCGAAGTTTGCCTTTATTTTCATCAATAAGTGAAGTTACGATCTGTCCATCAAAGTCGGGAAATATCTCATCTTCTGTCAAAATCAGTAAGTACTTCATCATATCTAGTACATAGTCTTTGTTGTAGTGCTGTTTAATAATATTATTATAGAAATGATTAAAGTCTGCGAGGCTTTCAATAAGTACTTGAACAAATAGAGGATGATAATTTCTTAATAATGATAAACCACCAGTATCAAAACTCATTGTAGTTTCTAGATATGATCTTACGGCCATATGAAACAATCTAATTTTCTCTTTAAGTGTTGTTTGTATTTTATTATCAACAATTTTATTCTCAAGATTAAAGTAAAATAATCTTGCTTCTTGAGCGCCTAGGGTCGTTACTAATTCGTCCCAAAGGTTTTTTGCCCAAACATTTAAGTATAGCACTTCTTCCCAGTCATTAGATTTATTAATAAAAGATCTTAGAACTTTAAACTCTTTCCCACTCTTATAGAACGATGAATGATAACTGCTAAAACTCAGATAAAAATCTCTGTTTTTAATAACAACGGATTGATAACTTTGTTCAGCACTTCTTTTTATATCCTCTTTTGATTTATAGGGAAAATTGCTTTCAGTTTTATCAGTTACACTACTTTTAAATCTACTTTTTGATTTAATTCCTGGTTTAAATTCAATATTTTGCAAATCATCAACATGGATTAATTCAGGCATTTCGAAGTTATTGAATTCTGCTGGACTAGATTTATTTCTCTTTGTGAAAAAATCTATCGCCTTCGCAGAGAACATTCTTTCACAAAATTCAGATTCTAAACTATAGTTGCTAAGCTGGCTTTTATATGAATAGGTAGATTGGCCATTATGATTAAGAGCAAATGCTGCACATTTGTCATTTTCATTTCTTATATAATTCACGGGTACATTTTCTTTATAGACTTCAAATTTACTTGAAGAGCTAAAGAATCCCAATGCATTTGTTGAGAGAAAACCAGAGATACGTAAAAATATAAAAAATTTCATTTTATCTCCAATTGTTTAATTAATAGACAGTTTTTATAAAAATAAGTTGTTAAAGTGTTAATTTTTTATTCCTTGTTAATTATTGGAGCAATCATTGTGCCAAAACTAACGTACCTCGAGATCTAATCTATTCGTTCAAACTTAACCTCACTATTTTGGTCCGATTAGCCGATAGGTTACTGAAAGTACTACTCCTAACGGGAGCTCTAGGTGAAAAAGTTGATCGGAAGAAAAAATGAGTTAAAAAAACTTAAGCAAGCAAATCTTCTTGAGGCAAACACAATTATAAAAGGCGCCAAGGGAACAGGTAAAACTACACTCGTTCAAACCTTTCAAAAACAATTTGATAAGAATCTATTGTGGATTAGCGCTGATCGTATGCGCTCGATAGAGGAAATTATTCGTTCTGAATATGAGCAACATACATCTCATAAATCTATTTTTAAAAACTTTGAAACGTTGATTTTAGAATTTCTTAAAATAACTTCTGATGTTGATGGAATTGTTTGGGATAATTTTGAACTTATCCCCGATTTATACAGGTCAGTGATATTTGATATAACTAGCAAAAGCGATTTTAATGGTGTTCATTACTTTCTTACAAAAGAAAAATTAACGAAAAAGCATGATGTTAGTGATTTTTTAAAAATTGAACTTTTAAACTTCAGTAAAGATGAGGTCTTAGAGTTTTTCCAAGAGATAGACGCGGAGGCCTTGTCCTCGAGTTCTCTTGAAAAGATCTATAGTTCTACTTTAGGTAACCCATATCTAATTTATCTCTATATACTTGCTGATGGCGACATTAGCAATTATTGGTTAAAAGAATATGAGAATCTTAATGAGCAACAGAAAAAGACCATTCGCCTCTTGTGTCTACTAGGTAGACCTGTAAGTATCGATAGAATAAATGAGCTTATAGTTGCAGATGATCTTAAAACTATGATTGATTCTATGATTGTAAGAGAAATAAATGAAGGTCGAGAGATAGAAGTTGCCTTGGATGTTGATGCTTTTATGACTCATCTTGATGAAGATGTTTGGAGTAACTCTCGTCATGATATTATAAAATTTCTAAATACTAAATTAGAGGATCCTTTAGAACTACTTTATCACCTCTTATTCACTGACCATGTAAATGAAGTAAAAACTCTAACAAGCCAAATTACAAAAAATCAGCTGCATAAGTTAGAGTCAAAAAATATCATGTTTCTACAAAAGCTAGCTAATGTAAGTGAAAATTACTATAAAAATACAGTACTTGAAGAAATCTCACAGACTACGCTTTTAAGAGTTTTAGCCCGCTGTCTTTTACTTCTAGGCCAGCGCAAGGAAGCAATTGCATATCTTAATAATTATTTATTAAGATTTAGTGATGTGAGCAAGTATAAAATTCAAGCAAAGCTTCTAGTACTTGAGCTTGTTCAGCAATTGAACCGATATGGTAAATATGATGAATCTTTAAGGGTCATAAAAACAATTGTCGATAGAACTAGCGGTAGTCTTAAAACGCTTTTTCTCGTTGAACAATGTAGTGCGATGATTTCAATAGATGTCAATCAAGCACTTTATTTGTTTGATTCTCTTTTAAAAAACACTTTAAAAGATGATGAATGTCGCGAGGATAGCTATGAATTTAATTTAGCAATGGCGCAGCTATATTTTCAATTTGGCAGGTGTTACTACAATATTGACAGAATTGACGGTGCAGAAATGATGTTTAATAAGTCCATTGGGATTTTTAATTCATTAACAAAGCCGTACTTTGTACTTGTGTGTAAGCTCAACCTTTGTTGGATTTCTTATAAAAGGGAAGACTTTACTCAAACTAGAGAGATGGTCGATAGCGCTTATCAGCAGTCTATGCGTTATGGTTATAATTATGTGTCAGCAGGCTTTAGACTTTTGAGTGCAAAGATAGAGCGTAATGACCTTCTGTTTTCAAAAGCTTTAGATACTATAAAGCAAGCGAAACAACTCATTGGTGATGAGGCACCTTTTTTGCCTAGAAAAGATATCATTATGGAAGAGATACGTATTCTTCTTCATCGTGGTGCAAGAATTGAAGCGAAATTAGCTCTAGATGAAATAATCAGTCTTAATAATCAAGATTTTTTAAACTCTAGTGATTATAGAAAAATTAATACTGAACTATCTATTTATAATTTAGACTATGTAACTGAGTGTGAGAGCTGGCAGAGATTAGAATATGATGACTTTGAAGAAGAGCATCGAGCACTTTATCTTATGCAGATAGGCCATGACGAATATTTATCTCAAACAAAATCTCGATCACCTCTGCAAAGTCTTATGAAAAGTTTAGGTCTCATTCATAAAGATATGCAAAATAGAGACAATAAAAATATATGGAATCATTTACAAAGAGTTAAGTCATTACCAGCTTATAAACAAATGAATAATGAGTATTACTGTTATGTTGAGCTTCTTTCAATATTATGTGAAGGAGGGACTGATTCTTTAAAAAATAAAAGGTTGGCGTCTTTAAGCTCAGAGATAGGCGGTCTAGAAATAGATAAGCAAATAAAGGAAGTCTTAACAGTATCCATAGATAATATCTTAAATCCTAATGACTCAAACTGGGGTCGTTGTTCGTTAAGGGATGCTTATCGTTACAAGCTAATAGTTGATTCGTTTATCGATCATAATAAAACTAAGTATATTTGTATGACCCTAGATGAGGAGTCATACTGTAATTCATATACTATTGATGATGAAGTTGATTATGTCTTTATTGAAGATTTAGGGGAGCTCTATTTTAGAGGTGAGCTCATTGTTAGCTTTAGTAAAAGGAAAAAGCTAAGACAGTTGTTGTCTGCTTTCTTTTCTATGCAGGCAAGTGTTATAGGTCGTCTTGAGATTGTTCCAATTGTATGGGGTGAAGTTTATGATCCATTTATACACGACTCTAGAGTCTATACTAGTATTCAAAGGTTAAAGAAAGTCGTTGGTAATAAAGATGTTTTAATGAGTCATGATGGTGGATATTCCTGGAATCCCAAGTTTAGTTATAAGTTTTATAAGAGACGTGTTGTATCTGCTAATGACGCTAATACAAGAAATGAACATTTACTTTTAGAAGTATTTAAAAGTATGTCTAGTTCTACAAATAGATTCATAACACGAAAAACTCTAGTCGAAGCGACTGGTTTATCTGAGTCTCAAATCAAAAGAGAGATCAGCTCTTTGTTAGAAAAAGGTATCATAAAGAGGTTTGGAAGCGGTCGCTCAGTAAGGTACTCGCTAAGTTACTAATATTACTCTGCTTTAATCGGCTCATTTCTGTAAGACTATGTTTATCATAAACAATTCCTATATCGATTAAATTATCTCCACACAACAAAAGCGAAATGCTTAAACACAGGAGATGAAAATGAAAAAAATGACAAAAGTAACCGTAGTTGCTCTTTTATTAGCGACGGGATCAATTAACCTTTCTCATGCTAATGGACCTGCATGCTATTTAAATCAAAGCTCACTAAGAAGTATTGAAAATTCTTCAGACATTCATTCAAAGAACAGAAGTGATTTTTCTTATGAAAGTTTTAGAAGTATTTGTTTAGGAGCGATTTCAGAACTAAATTTAGAAACAAAACTAGCTCATGATGAATGGAAGTTTGGTAAAAGCGTTTATGCGGTTAATCGTTTATTTAACGCTCTTAAGGTTGCTGCTGAGGCCGTTGTTTATGACAGTCTTGATGTGCCACCACATGCAGCTACTACTATACTACACTCTTTTAGAATTGCACAAAAATTAAAAGAAAGCTCTTCGAGAAACTTAGATAATGCAAATTTATCTCTTCAATTAGAATTTATGATGCTTACTGAACTTGTCAATATGGTGAATTGGGCAAATCAGAACTTAGATAATCCTTATTATAGAAATATTGTAAGAAACTACTTATCAGACAACTTTAGTTTTACACGATTCATTTTTCCAGATGAATATCTATTGAAGGTTAAGAGACTAAGTTTAAAGTATTTAAATCTTTATAGTGAAATTCAAGATGCTCTTGTTGAAGATAGCATAGAGTTGGATGTTGCACATAGCTTTTCACATGCTGCAAAAGTTACACTCAATCAATCTATTTATAGAAGAAACTATTGTGGTGCAATAGCTGGATTAGACAGAACAATGGAACTTATAGAAGGTTTTCAGTGTAGTGGGTCAGGTATTAATAGTTTTAGACAAGTTGATATCGTTAGAGATGTGATTGATGACTTGAGATATGAGATCAGAAATTCTGATAGATTTAGATGTTACTAAGAAAAGTTACGAGGTGTGAGATGAAAAAACAATTATTGATAATAAGTGTATTAATGAACATGTTTACTTTTGGTTATAGTCTAAGATTTGATGACGGATACTATGAAATAAAAAAGCTTAATGACCATAGTGTTTTTAAGAAGTCTTATGAAATGATCGTTCAGTCAGATGAAGCTGATTATGAAAAGAAATATGTAATTATAATCCCTGAAAAAGTTTTAAAAGGTTACAGGTCTGGTAAGGGATATTTTTACCAGGCCAAGACCATAAAAAATGGCAATGCATATATGCTTTCTCCAATTAGTATTGATCTTAATGGGAATTTTGTAATTGGTTCAGAAAATGATACGAGAGCCCCTGTGATGATTTTATCTAAGAAGTTTGATGGTGATACATTCACTTATATGTTGCAAGGAAGAAACGGAGGTATGGATAACTCTCTTTTTAAAGTAGAAAAGAAAAGTTTAAGAAAGAGATTGCCAAAGCTTCGCTCAACCCCAGACCATGGTGTCTTTGCATCAGGTAGTAAAAAAAGAGGAGTTGATTTAATAGTAAACAACGAAATGTTATCTCTTTACTCTAACAATCATATTGATCAAGAATTTCAGATGATTGATATAAATGGTAATGGAGTCTTTAGTGGTTTAGCTAGGTCTGAATGGGACAGTATGGCGGAGTTTGAAGTCGGCTATGAAAGTGTCAGTAAACTGTCCGTCTTTTTTGAATCATATGAAGGAAAAGAGAAGTCCTTACTAATTGCTTCACCTGGATTTAAAAAAGGGCAATATCGCATGGACGTTTATAAAAGTGGAAGACTGAATTGGATTAAGAAAATTTTTACAAATATATTTGAATAATGGAGCATGTCATGAAAAAGATATTTAAATTAATATTACTACTTACACTGTTAAATACAACAAATGCAGAAAAGATATTTAATGAACAAGAAATTAATATAGTTACACTCGGTGATCTCTTTAGATTTGATGATACAACTGATGAAAGATTTTTTAATTCAGCTTATCGGTCTGCTGATCTTATAGAAAGGGCTTTAGAAGAGAGATTTGAATATAGCTATAGTGAACGAGCGAGTTTTCTAAGCCAAGAGGCATTAAATATCATAGATCATTCTGGAAAAAGAAACGATGAAGTGCTCTTACGTATTTCTCTTCAAAGAACGTATGAGCTTGGTCAAGTGATCGCAAGAATTAATGGCGATAAAGATGAAGAGAACAATAGGTGGCTAGCTAGCTTTTATAAGGAAGGCTTTGACTTTGCACTTGACCTCTCAAACTCAAACTTTATGCTAGTGTCTTATGCGTATAATATTCCAGATTATGATTCACATGTTAACTACTTGACTTCAGCCGAGTTTGGTCGTCAGCATGCCTTGAGGATTTGGGAGTTCTCGACCGGATTACAGACTGATTTAACAAAAGCTGTCTTACTCGTAAAGTTAGTTTCCTACTTGGCGCAAGACCTAAAAAACGATTTAAGAAGAAGAGAGAACCACATCATTAAATCATTGGCCGACTTATATCACGTGCAACAGTCAAAGATTTATAAAGAAGTACACAGAACTCTCATGATGGGTGAAAGTCCAACCAAAAAAGATTTGGCAGCGTTAAGAAGGTCAATTTTTAGAGTCATCTCAAGTATGAATGGAAGATTTTAACTGGCATGAGAAATGCTTATATAAACTGGTAGGAAGTAATTTTCGTGCCATTATTTAAAGACAAGTGTCTACTTTTTAGGCACTTGTCTTAGGATTGAACTTATATGAAAACAATATGCATCATAATATTTATTTTTCTTACAGGGATAACTCATGCAGGTCCTGTGTCAAATAGACTCCCATTTGAGCTCACTCGCGAGTTAATTTCAAAAGGTTTATGGTCTGAGAAATACGATAATTCATCGAAAGAAAACCAAAGTATCAATTCTTTTCTCGATGGCCTAGAGGGTGACAAGATAAGCTCTGCAAAAGTTGTAGATAATATATTTGGAGAGAACTTTAGCTATTCTCAATTTAATCATACTTATAAGTTAAAAGTTTTAATTCTTAGGCATTTAAGAGAAGTTAATAATGACAATTATTCAGTTGCTAAAATAAATGAAGTGAATAAGTTATTTGTTCTACGATTTGTTGAGTCTATATTGAGTCTTGTTAATTTATCTAAAATTGATGAGTTTCAAGAAATCTCTGATAATTTCATCAAAAAAGTGAATAATAACGAGATTATGCTTTTAGATTTAAGTCCAAAACTTCGTCGTAAGTTAGTTGCTGAATCAAATATTCATAGTAATACATTCAATGAAAAAAGTGACGGCATCTATAATGTTTCTGGTGCTTTTATGCCTTATGAAAACATATTCGTTATAGATTTAGCCGGGGAATCCTTTGAGCAGACTATTATAACATTTGTTCATGAAATGATTCATGCTGCAAGCCCCTCTATCGAGATCGCGCAAAAAGACTTTTTAGATCTATTACCCGAGGCCACTAAAATTTTAAAAAAATGGAGTGGCGATGTTGAAGTACTGAAGAGTGTTAATTCTAAATTTATTAAAAGTATCTTCTTTGAAAATACCTCAGAGGAAATAAGTAATTTATTCTATGATGAAAATGAAAAAAGACTAAAGAAGCTATCAGAAGTGGTAGATACCTCTTCATTGCCAGATCATGAAGTATTAGTCGTTAATAGTTGGTTAAAAGCAGGCCTAGAGTTAACAGTTTTTAATGAATATCATGCTTACGGTCTCTCTCTTAGCTTTCTTTCTGAGTTGATTTATGACTTTAAGGTAATTAAAGGTGACATTAATCGGCACAAGACTCTTATTGAAAATTTCTCTTATGGTGATATGGGCTTTGTCGCTAAACTAGCTAGCTCTTTTGATCCCTTTTCAAATATGAAAGTCTATAGTTTTCGTTATAGAGGTGACTCAGAGAAATATGAAGCTTTTAAGAAGTTAGTTTATTATTTAGAGTTTCTTTATCTTAAAAATATAAAAGATATATTCAACAAAAGTAATAAAGATTACTCTTCACTTTTAAAGGATATCCTAAGATCTAGTAGTAATTTCGATGAGTACAAGCAGATGATTTCTTTCGATAGTGATATGAATCCTTTTGAAAAGATTAATTCACGTGTTACTGGTGCAAATATTGCAAAAATAGAAAACAATATTGAAGTAGTTTCTCGTCACCTAAAGTCTCTTATAACTATTCTTAATACTTCTAAGTTAGGTATTCTTGATCTTAGTAATATTTCTTCAGCAGAATTAAAGCTATTAGGTATTCAGTGGCAAGACTCAATTTATGAACATAACGAGAATGGTTTGAGTTTGGAGTATTATGACCATTTGACAAGTGTTGATACTGATATCTTAAAGCATTTCGATTTGGTTGCTTGGAATAAGAGCGACGTGATGAGGCAAGATCAAAGAGTTTACGTTGATGGAGAGCACGTTAATAGTGATCTGTTGAAGCTTAGACTTTTAAAAATGTCTCGTTGGCTTAGTAATATATTTGAACCTTGGACAAATAGTTTACTTGGAGCAAGAGTATATTATGAAAAGTTAAATTCAGAACTTTATTTTGATGAAAATGAGTTAAGTATTGATCGAGCGCAAGATTTTGAAGATATTATTGTGAAAATTCTTAACAAGTCTAACAAAGATTATGATTCTTTAAATAAAGTCTCCCTTCTTTTTGATGACTTATCAAAGCTTTATTCTCTTGTTGGTGATAATGATATTCCCTTAATCCGTAGTGAACTTGATGCTTTTATGTCGACGATAAAAAGGGCCCTGGAGAGAATGGGGGTGAACGGAGATAATAATAAAAAGGATAATTTGAAGGAATTGTCTGATGAGAGAAAAGCGTTTAAGTCTAGTATGGAGTTTTATAAGAAATATTGTAATGGAGTAAATTTCGAAAATTTAGGGGCCAAGGGTATTGATGGAGGACGTGAAAAGTTCAAGATAAATAATGATGAGTTTCATTTAATGTTTACCTGCTACAACAATCAAGCATATGCAGTGAGACAGCCATCAGATTTTACGGACTATATGACAACTTCCTTCTCTTTTGATGGAAGTTTAGTTGCAAAGATTTTTAAAGGTTCAAGAAAAATCAAACTTAAACCACTTATATATGACCCAAAAAAGTCTAAGAAGAAATCTTTTTTTAACTTCTTTAGTAACTAAAACTGATCCAGTAAAGTGGTGAGGTGTGAGGTCGTCGAGCCTCAAGGTAAGTGAATGATACAATTCTAGAGCCATTATAAATATAGTTCATTATCTCTTTCTTTATCATAAAAGTTTCTTGTACATTTTATGATCTTAAATCTATCATTCTCAATTTTAAAAACGCCTTGATCACTCACAATGTAATCAGTGACAGCCTTACCAGTTAAAGGGAGGCTACACTTCTTGACGAGTTTTGAGTCACCATGCTTACTATAGTGTGACATCATGACGACAACTGTCTTGGCACCATTGACGAGATCCATGGCCCCGCCCATTCCTGTAACTTTCTTTCCTGGAATCATCCAATTGGCCAAGCTTCCATTTATGTCTACTTCCATGCCTCCGAGAATCGCAAAGTCTAAGTGACCTCCACGAATCATTCCAAAACTCATGGCGCTATCAAAGAAGCTAGCTCCATCTTTTATGGAGACAGTTTCCTTTCCGGCATTAATAAGTGTTGCCGAGACCTTAGATTCAAGAGGTCGTCCTTCCACTCCAAGTACACCATTTTCTGAATGAATCATAACGTGTTTTTCTTTTGGGAGATGTTCAGCGACCATTGTGGGCATACCAATTCCAAGGTTGATACTTGCATAGTCAGGAATAAGATTTATCACCTCATAGGCCATATCTCTTTTACTAAGTTTCTCTTGATCTATTATTTCAGTCTTCATTGGAGTCACCAGATTCTTTCTTTGTCATTTTAAATTCAATATCATTCTTATAATTACTACCTTGATATATTCTTTGAACAAATATACCAGGAAGATGAATCTGATCTGGAGATAGCTCTCCAATTTTAACTAGTTTTTCAACTTCAACAATTGTTGTCTTTGCGGCCATGGCCATAAGAGGGGAGAAGTTTCTCGCTGTTTCTTTGAAGTAGAGATTTCCATATTCATCCGCAATTTCTGCTTTAATAATCGCGAAGTCTGCATGAAGGGCCTTCTCTAGAATGCAGGGCCTATCAAACATTTTTTCATCTTTTCCTAGGGCCACACTTGTTCCATGACCTGTAGGAGTATAAAACGCCCTAATTCCAAGTCCTGCAGCTCTAATCCTCTCGCTAAATGTCCCTTGTGGCACGAGAGTGACCTTGATTTCATCTTTTAGCATTCGACTTTCAAGATCTGGATTGCCGCCAACATATGAACAAATTGCACTTGATATCATATCTTTTTTTAAAAGCGCCACTAATCCCCGACCTGAATTACCAATATTATTTGATATAACTGTCAGGCCATTAATTTGTAAATCAGAAATAGCGTCGATTGAATTCTCTGGTATCCCACATAGTCCAAAGCCTCCACTCATCAGGCTTGATCCTGAAGTGATATCGCTAACCGCTTCTTTTGCCGAGTTATAGACCTTTGGTGTACTCACGAGAATATCTCCTCAGTCACGAAACTATGTTCAATATAGTTTCCCGTCTTTTTGCAGCCTCTCCATACTTGAAACCTCTTTTCATTAAAGTCATAGAGGCCTCCACCACATGTCATAGATGGATCTGTGTCAGAGCTCATTGAATGTGAACAGATGGATTTAGGATAACCTTTATGAGAAGTAAGTATCTCATAGAGATCGTCAATCTTACTCTCTTTGAATTCTAAGTTATATTCTTTCATAATCTCAAAGCGATTAAATGTCGTCGAATTTCCTGAGATTTGATCTTCTTCTCTTTGAAGTTCTGGCGATAAGCAATGGTTTGTATGATAGACGAGTTTCTTTCCATCTCCTGAAACATTATTAAAAACTAGCTCTCTTTGCGTCGGAGAGATTTCCCAATGTTCCCCAAGATCTTTATCTGCAATGAGATAATTATGACCAGAAGTAACTGGTGCATTATTTAAGCCCTCTCTCATATCATCAATAGAGTTCTTATCTAGTAAGTCGCTAACGAGCATAGGCCACAAAAGGGCAGCTTTAGCATTCTTCGTATTGATATTGTTAACTCCTAAAAATAGTCCTTGTGAATTAACACCCATCATTCCAAGACAGCCAACAAGTGAAAAGAGAATTTTCTTAGGATAGATTAGAATGCATATATAATTTGCCGCACTCCCATGCATATCCCAGGTTTGGCCGACTTGATTCATGTTATCTTTACAAGAAATTGTCGTACAACCTTCATCATTTAATTGTATATCTCTAAAGTCTGTATAGTTATTAAGAATAACGAGATCAATTAATGAAACGCCGGAGCCTTTTGAAATATTTTCTAACTCATGAAAGAGCTGAGGATTATACTTCTTTGAGACTTCTAGTTGCTCATTTGCAAGGCGATCAATATCGCCTTCAAGTTTTGGGTTCTTTTTAATCATAAGCTCTCTTCTTATGAGAGAGAGTTCCTTAATTTCTTTTTTAAATCTCTGGCCATGCTCTAGGCCCCAATCAGACTCTTTGACATCCCTCATATCAATGATAGGAAATTTACAGTCACTCAAACTATTCACAGATTCTCCAAGGTGTCTTTAAGATAATTACTCTCAGCTGGAGAAAGTGAATAGACGCCATTAACAGGAAAGAGCTTTCTTAAACTAAGTGGTGTTTTACTCGTAACATTGATTAAGTTCTTATTTAATTGTTCAATACCATAAGAGCTAAAACTTTCTAATGACTCTTGCTTTAATTCAAGTGACTTATTATAGGCGCATAGAGAGTACTCATCCCCATCCCATGTACTAATCATCATCAAAGGCTTATCAACTCTTAGCTCTTCTTTAAGCGCGCATACACCCATCTGACCACCAAGATACTTAATCAGTGCATCAGGCGTTGTCTCATCACTATATTCAAATTCACAAGTCTGATTATAGACAATATAGACATTGTGCTTTTGGCAGATTGCCTTGATTTTTATAAGTGCCTGCTCAGCTGAGCCATATGCTTTATCTTCATGACAATTAAGAATAAGGTCTGAGATATTTATAAAGAAAGCCAGATACTTTCCAGAAGCTAATTCTTCTTCAATAGTATTTAATGAAATCCCATTTACTGCATGAGTTGGAAAGTGTGCCAGAGTCGGGTAGCTTATTGAGTAAGCTAGCATACTATTTTGACCAAAATTATGTTCACCAAGAGTGAGAACTTTATTTGCTATTTTCTTCTTATCATTCTTATTCACATAGTAAAGTGACTTATAGACCTTATCCATACATTCACTATGGCCACTCGAACTGAAGATGTACCTCAGTTCTTTTGGTAGATTAGCCGCAAGCTTCTTTGTTGCGTCGATATAAGTTTCAGAGATAAAGTTTGAGAGGCAAACTTTATTAACGATACCTGGAATATTAAGTGTAATAAACTCCGAGCTCAGATCGCTAATTGATATATGAGAGAGGGGAGCGTTATTACTCTTAGAGATAATGCTCTCATAATTGGGTTTCCATCTCAGGTTTGAACGATAGATATAGACATTGCGATACTTTAAATCATCCAAGTAATCTTCTTCTACATATATTTCAGGTATAGCACCAAGTGAGATATTAGTATTAAGCATAGAGCCTGCAAGCATGTCTCTATTTCTGCCATAGACATACTCAGCGCCTTTAGAAATAGCAATTAATTCAAAGGAATATTTCAAGTATCGACCTAGAGATTGCCCTTGGTATTTGTTAATAATTGTCGTATCAAGCATATAAAGAGCAGCTGGGTTGTTAAAAAAACGTGCTCTACGCATTCCTCTTTCATCGCTGAATTTAGCTAGCTGACCACCAAAGCTTATTCCTATGAGCTCATTGTCTTTTTTTATTGCAATCGCAACGAAGAGATCAGTATTTACAACTCTTTCAAATTTAGAAATATCTGTTCGTCTTGTAGGTTCGTAGACTTCATTTTCAATCTTAATAATATCTTCTTTATAGCTAGAGAAGTTCTCACTAGTTATTGTTTCTAATTGAATATTTTTCTCATTGAAAAAGTCTTGCGCAAATTGAGTCGCCTCTTTATTTGCAATTCCATCTTTCTTAGCTAAAACGAGTTTCTCATGCCACTTGTACATATCAGTGGAATCATCTTTGAGAGAGCTTGTAAACTTCTTCGGAGCTTCAAACTCCTTATCGTTAAAAACAAATTGGGCCAGCATATCAAGTGACTCAAAGAGATAATTTATCTCACTTTCTTTCCAAGCAGTATTGAGTCTAAATCTCAACGTCTTTAATCCCGCAGGATAGATAAGAAGACCTAGATCAAAACGCTTTTTAATAAATGCCATGACTTGCTCATTATTTTCACAGTCAATACTGAAAGCGATCCCTCGCGCCCTAGGGCAACTAAATTGACTATACTTTTCATTTAGCCCATTTAACTTTTCAGTGACATACTCCTCAATTTTATGAATGTTTTCACTTTGTTGATCAGTGATAAGACCTTGGTAGAAGCCACGTAAAATCGAAGTGTAATTAATTTCATCATTTGGATGATAATCTCCAAGAAAAGACAGGACAAAACCTGTTTGAGACTTCTTGGCACTCGAGAGATAATCGGGAAAAATTTCATTATTCTTTGAGTCTTTCATTTTAAAAGTCTTAAACCAAAAGAAGTCTCTTCCAAGGTGAAATCCCGTTTGAACTTCATCAAAAATTATTTTTACTCCGTGGGCTTTTGCTAAGATCGTTAGTAGATTATAATAACGGCTTGAAGCCTACTTCTCTCCACCTTCTC
>DDIK01000012.1 GCA_002338505.1 Bacteriovorax sp. UBA1852 | reverse complement strand
TTGAACTTGTTTGTAGATGAGACTTGATTCCGCATTTCCGTCTTCATCAAAGTCATACTGTACAGTTTCTTTTCCTGTGAGCTTTGTTTGAAGTCCGAAGTGAAAATTTCCTGTTCTATATCTCAGTTGTACGACTTCTGAGGCCCTGTAAGTTCCATCAACTTCTCCAGTTCTCGTGTATGTAGAAGATGCTCTCGCACCGTCTGTATAGAAAATATCTGTATAGCTAGGAATATCATAGAATACAGACCACATCTTTCCTGCTGATATTGTAAGCATTTCATTTCCTATCCAAAGATAACCAAGTCTATTTCCAAATGGTCCATCATTAGCAACAACATCATACTGTTTCCCGTCAAAGTTTGAAGATGCAAAGCCGCTGTTATTTCGATTTGTACTAATTGCCCATTCTCCTCTTAGACCAACTTTCCAATTATCTAATATATCATCACGTTTATACTTGATACCTAATCGTGAAGAGTTATCTCCTAGGCTTTGTGAGCCGTCTTTAAAGTCCAGAGTTGAAACAAGTGCAACTTTACCATAGAGTTTAAAGTCTTTGAGATCAATCGCCTGCGATGAGAATGTGAGAAGGAGAGTGAGTATTAAAGCTAAGTTCTTCATGCTATTGCCTCACTATATGTTCGTTTATTAATTTTAAAATAGAGAAATGCAAAGAAGTACATTGATAATGAATAAACAACGGCAGGTAAAATAACCGCCTCACTTTGTAAAAGAGTGAGTCCAATAAAAATCGTCAGCGTACTATTTTGAAGCCCACATTCATAAACAATCGCCGTTGTCTGAGCACGAGAAAACGCTAGAAACTTTGATGTATAGAAGGCCAAGAGCATTGTAATGAGATTGAGCAAGAAAATGGTTGGTGCTAGAAGTAAGAATGATTCTCGGATGAGCTTGATATCTTTAATAATAGCTGCGAAGACAATTAATATAAATAGTCCCGCTGATACTTTTCTGAGTGTTGGTTCAATTTTTTGTGCGTATTCAGATTTAAAATGTTTAAGTGTCATTCCAAGAATTATTGGAACTGTCGTTATAAAAAATACTCCAAGAGTCATTTGTGCAACAGAGATTTCCACAAGAGCTGTGTCTTTTATAAAGTACTGGCGAGAAAGGGTCACAAGAATCGGTAGAGTAAAAATTGTCGCAATACTTGAAATACTTGTAAGTGTTACAGATAATGCGCTCTCTCCCTTTGCTAGATGAGTAAGTACATTGGATGTCACTCCTCCTGGGCATACTGCTAAAATCATAATACCAAGACCGTATATGGGATCGAGCCCAAGGCTAACGGATAATTTAGCAATCGAAAAAGCAATGATTGGCAATGTTACAAATTGCAGAATAATTCCTGTAAAGAATGCTTTTGGAAACTTGATAACGCGTTTGAAGTCCTTAATCGTGAGATCAATCCCCATTGCAAACATCATGAAAGCCAATATTAGAGGTAGTGCAACTTGAGCGATTATATTCATACATATCCTTATATGAATAGTTTAAGAATATGGTGTTATTTTGGTAAGTGACAGGGATGGCGTATTGTTTTCTAGTCGAAAAACTTCTTATAGGCAGGGATTCGAAGCCAAAATTGGAAGTAGAGAGCAGGGTAGATCAAGTAGTCTAATACTTTAAAGCCTGAAGAGAACTCAATATCATCGTGAATTTCTGTTGAATTCTCACCGAGCTTGATAATTCTATGGGTATGGCGCCAGTCTTTTAATGGCGGAGGTAGAACGTGTCCGACATCGACAAAGAAGTACTGCTCAGCACTTTCTCCATGTTCTGTTATGTGACTTACCCATTTCTTCTTTAAAGGGCCAAGTCCCACTTCTAGACTTACTTCATCCCCAGTTACACAGCCGTCAAATTTTACAACCTCAAGACTTAGAAGAGGAGGTTTGAGTGCTTTAAAGAGATCAACATTAAAACCTCTGAAAACTTCACTATAGTTCTTTTCTAATCTGGTCTTGATTAATATCCTCATGTCTCTCCTTTAGATATCTCAATAATACATCCTTTTGAGGAGATGAATACTTTGTTTATGTTTCGTCTAGTTTAAATTATGCTGTACAGTTAATGAGGGAAACTCATCTTAAGCTATAATCGCTATATAGGAGTCATTATGAGCTTAAAAATATTATTCGATGGTGCATGTAGAGTTTGTCATAAAGAAGTTTCTCACTATGCTGATCTCGATAAAGAGTCTCAACTTGAACTTGTCGATATTTCATCTGAGAATTTCAACGCCTCTGAATTTGGATTGTGCAATAGAGCCGTAAATCTTCACATGCATGCAATTGATGAGCAGGGAAAAGTCTATGTAGGTATTGATAGCTTTATAGAAATATGGAAGAGACTACCTCGCTATAAGATTCTTATTCCTGTGTTTGAAAATAAATACTTAAGACCATCTTTGAATAAAGGTTATGACATTTTTGCACATCATATTCGTCCGAGACTCCCAAAGAGAGGATGCGATGATAGCGTTTGTGCTTAGAGTTTTTGTGATCTGAAGTTTTGAATTTTTTTATAACTCTCAATAAGCTTGGAATGCTTATCAACACTCTTTAAACTCAAGTCAGTTTTATAGAGCCCATAGAACCGGATACTTCCATCAATAATTTGAAATGCATCTTTAACTAATTCTGATCCATACATTCTTACAAGACTTTGATAATAATTATCTCTCATAAGGTCATCATCAAGTTCGATATCAAGCACAACATCAAGTAGTTGATAGAATTTTCTCCTCTGTGGAGTATTATCATTAAAGTTTAAAAAGCTTTCTGAAAATTGCTTTGCTTCTTCAAGTCTCTTTAAAGCAAGGTTACAAAGACATTTAAGTTCGCCTACGACGAGTTGCCCCCATACTGTTGTGTCATCAAATGAAATACCAATGAGTTCTGATATAGGCATGTATTCATCGAGACCCTCATCTTCAAGTCTCTCAATGAGTGAAGAAACTTGTTCATCACTTAAGTCATGTAGATTAAGAATATCAGCTCTGAATTTCAGGGCCCTATTGTTATTATCCCAAATGAGGTCTTCACTTGGGTAAATCTCTGAATAGTCTGGAACGATGATTCGACATGCATTCGCACCAAGATCATTATAGTCTGCAATGTAGACTTCTTTTTCAAGCTTTTTAAAGATACTCATGAGGTGATTAAACTCATCCTCTGTTGAACCTGTAAAGTTCCAATCACAAAACTGAAAGTCTTCATCAGCGCTAAAAAACTTCCATGAAATGATACCGGTCGAATCTATAAAATGATCGACAATATTATTGTGTTCAGTGACGGCGAAGCTATTAAATGTTGGAGGAGGGACATCATTAAGTCCTTCATAACTCCTTCCTTGTAAAAGCTCGGTAAGACTTCTTTCTAAGGCCACTTCAAAATTAGGATGAGCGCCAAAAGATGCAAAGACTCCACCTGTTTTAGGATTCATCAGAGTCACACACATGACAGGGTATAATCCCCCTAAAGAAGCGTCTTTCACATATATAGGAAATCCTGCCTCTTCAATTTTCTTTATTCCTTCAATAATATTTGGAAATCTTGAAAGAACTTCATTAGGCACATCAGGTAAAGTGATTTCTTCCATAATGATTCTATTTTTTACAGATCGCTCAAATATCTCACACAGACTTTGTACACGAGCTTCATACAGACTATTTCCAGCACTCATACCATTACTAACAAAGAGGTTACCGATGAGATTTACAGGAATGTAGATGTCTCTTTGATCTGATTGCCTCGTAAATGGGATAGCGCAAATTCCTCTTTTCTTATTTCCTGAGTTGGTGTCAATAAGGTGTGATCCTTTTAATTCACCATCATTGTCATAAGCATTCATAAGAGTGTCGTCCATCAAACCATTTGGAATTGAGTCATCAGTTTCAAGTGGAAACCATTTCTCATTTGGGTAATGAACAAACTTAGAATTTGCAATTTCTTCACCTAGATAGAAATCGTTATAAAAGTAATTATTGCTAAGTCTCTCAAGATATTCACCAAGGGCCGAACAAAAAGCGGCCTCCTTGCTAGAGCCTTTTCCATTCGTATAACAAAGGGGAGAGTCAGCGTCTCGAATATGCACAGACCAAACATAGGGGACTGGATTTCTCCAGGAAGAAATCTCAATATTGATTCCTAGATTTCGTAAGAGAGAAGACATATGGGTCATAGTTTTCTCAAGAGGAAGGTCTTTTCCAAGAATGAGCGTTTGCTTTCCTTCTTCAATCTCTAAATCGAATCCAGAGTCTGCTCCTAGAACATCGATTTGTGAGATACTAAACTCCGGCTCATTTTGAATAACACGCTTAACGGTACATCTCTCCATTGAGCGCAAAATTCCTTGCTTGTCTTTTTCACTGATACCGCTAGGAAGCTCGACTTCGATTTTAAAGGTTTGATTATATCTATTTTCTGGATCAAGAATATTATTTTGGCGTACTCTAATATCCTCTGTTGGTATATCACGAGAGGCGCAATAGAGTTTTACAAAATAGGCCGCGCAAAGGGCAGATGAAGCTAAGAAGTAGTCAAAGGGGCTAGGAGCTGTACCATCTCCTTTATAGCGCACAGGCTGATCAGTCATGACTTTGTAATCATCAAAACTAGCTTCTAATCTTAAATTATCTAAAAATCGTACATCTACTTGCATAGATGAAAATTAGCAAAATTTCCACCCTATGAGTAGATGTGCAACTAGGAATGTATAAGTATTACAGGACTAGGAGCCGCAGCCAACACATTCAACAAAGCTATCAACTGGTCTTACACCATTTAGCTTCATTTTAAGATTATGGATCTTATCTCTTATATCCATATCCGTTAGCATGTTGCCACTTAGGCTCTTTTCAAGGGCCTCAATTTCTAAATTGATCTCTTTTTTGATTTCATCTGATAATTCGCTCAATTTCTCTCCGTTTTGTTTGTGTGTGTAACTCTATTATGACTGGAATGAGACATTTTTAAAAAAACTTATTTCTCACATTTTCTCGCTTCAAATATTCAATAGTTTACAAGGACAAAGCAATTATTCTTGTCTATAATGAATTTATGGAAGTACATGTAATTAAAGGTTTTATTCAGTCTCTCTATCTTATTGAGTACGAAGATAAACTTCTCTTATTGGATAGTGGTACCATCGTCGATGTTCAGGTCGTTAAGAACTTCATTGAAAATGAGCTGAAAAGACCTTTTTTAGACCTTAAGCTTGTAGTTGTTACTCATGCTCATCCTGATCACTCGGGTGGGGCTATGGAGTATAAGCGTCTTGGGGTGATGGTTGTTGGATCGGCACTTTCTAATGACTGGTATAAGGGACTTAGAGGCCTTGTCACTTACTTTATTGATATACTCCTAACGTATCTGGTCTTCTTTAAAACTCATAAGAAAAAGCGCTTTCAAAATATATTCTTTTCTCGTTTTGTTGATTATGATTTTACTTTAAGTGATGAAGATCCACTTCCTGGTTTTCCAGATTGGAAAGTTGTCTCAGCTCCAGGCCATACTGCTAGTGATCTTTCTCTCTATCATCAAGGGACGCAGCGAATTTATGTCGCTGATAATCTTATATTTACAAGAAGAGGGATCATTTCACCTTATCCGGTGAATTTTCCTAAACAGTATAAAGAATCTCTTAGAAAGTATCTTGAACTCGATATAGAGACCTTCTTGCTTGCACACTATGGAGAAAGAGTAATTTCTAAAGGTGAGTTAACTTCTTTTATTGATGATTCTAATTTTAAGAGAGTGACTCATACAAACTCCCTGTTTAAAATACTCACAAGCCTTTTAAGATTTTACAGATAAGTTATAAAGTCGATATAATTTTACGATGTATCGTATTCTGATTTTTCTATTCTCTTTTCAAGTTTTCGCCACTAGTGATCTTCTACTAGAGAGTTATTGCCAAAAGTTTGGTGGTAAAGTTCAAAAGACGTATACCTGTCCAAAGTCTAAGTTAATGTTAAACTTTGGTTTCTGTGTTTTTGAAAATCAAGAGGGCACTGAGCAGTTCTTTGATGGTTGTACTGGACCGGATGGCGGACATACTGAATTATTCTATCCTCATTGCATTGCTCATGATCTTTGTTATCACCATGAACCTGCTTCAAATGGGTTTGGTCGAAAATACTGTGATATGAGATTTAAAGATGGACTCTTGAATTCTTGTGAGCAAGCTAAAAAGCCAAAGAAATGTAAGAGGTGGGCCAAGATAATGTATCGTGCTCTTCGGATAGGAGGAAATATTGCCTTTCACTGTGCTAACTACAAGGCAATCTATTAAGTATATTTGTTGACTCCGTGCACATTTTCCTATTAGACATTCTATACGTATAATTCTCGTTTAATTCAAAAACACGGAGCGTTTATGTCTGATAATCATATAAGTTTTCCAACTGAAGTCATGTCTTGTCCACACCTTATTGGTGGAGAGTGGAGCGATGGTAGTGGAAAAGAATTCGATATTTTTTCACCTTATAATGGTGCGGTAGTAGGCCGCTCAAAGAATGCTTCTTCTGAAGAAGTTTCTAAAGCAATTTATGCTGCCAACCTTGCAAGTGATACTTGGAAAAAGACTCCTCTAAAAGAGAGAACTTCAATCATGTTTCGCTTTAGAGAAATTTTACTGCGCGAAATAGAAACAATTTCAAATACGATTAGCTTAGAAAGTGGAAAGACACTTAATGAGTCAAGAGCTGGGGTGATGAAAGGCGTTGAAGTATTAGAGTATGCTCTTTCATTACAAAACCTTGATAGTGCAGCGAAAATGGAAGTTTCTCGCGGGGTACAATGTGAGTATAGAAGAGAGGCCTTAGGCGTTGTGGCTTCAATTACTCCTTTTAATTTTCCTGCTATGGTTCCTATGTGGACCATTCCAATCGCGATCACTCTTGGTAACTGCTATGTGTGGAAACCTTCTGAGAAAACTCCTCTTACTGCAACTCTCATTGGACAGGCTCTTATTGAAGCAGGTTTACCAAAGGGTGTTCTTACTATATTAAATGGTGGCGCTGATAGTGTGAACGCTATCGTTGATCATGAAGACGTCAAGGCCGTGGCCTTCGTTGGATCATCAAAAATTGCTAAGCTTGTTTATACAAGAGCAACTTCTCATGGAAAGAGAGCTCTTTGTTTAGGTGGAGCTAAGAATCATATTATTCTTCTTCCTGATGCTGAAGCTGAGATGGCGGGCGTCGGTATTGCTGATTCTTTCACTGGCTGTGCTGGTCAAAGGTGTATGGCAGCTTCTGTCTTACTGGCCGTTGGAGAAGTTGATTCACAAATTGAAGCTATTAAGAATAGGGCCCTTGAAACGACTGTTGGAAATAAAATGGGTGCTATTATCACAAAAGAACAAGTTGAGTTCTTAGATAAGGCGATAGATGAGGCCGTGAGTGAAGGAGCTAAAATTATTCTCGATGGAAGAAATACTAAAGCACCAGAAGGTTTAGATGGAGGCTATTGGTTAGCCCCAACTATTTTAGATCATGTAAAGCCAGGAACAACGGCAGCGCTTACGGAGCTTTTTGGCCCTGTCTTATCAATCATTAGAGCACAGAATATTTCTGAAGCACTAGAAATTGAAAACTCAAATGAATATGGGAACGCGGCGTCCGTATTTACAAATAATGGTGCCATGGCCGAAATTGTTGCTAAGAATGCAAGTGCGGGTATGGTTGGAATAAATATCGGTGTACCTGTTCCAAGAGAGCCTTTTAGTTTTGGTGGAATAAATGAATCAAAATTTGGTTATGGTGATATCACAGGAAGTAATAGTTTAAATTTTTGGTCTGATATAAAGAAAGTTACTACAAAGTGGCAAATGCAAAATGATCATAACTGGATGAGTTGAGGTAGAAATGACTGACAAGAAAGAGACAGAGGAATTTAAAAAAGCGAATCACGTTGTTTTAACTTCACATATAAATCATGTTTTTGAAAAAACTCCAACCGTAAATTGGGGCGAGAAAGATCCAAAGAAAAGAGGACCTATTATTGCGACTGTTTCTGATGAAGAAACAAGAAATGCAATTGGAACTCATAGTGGATCTTACACTGTTTATAGAGCTCTCTCTATAGCTAAGGGCGAGTATCCAAAAGATCATGTGCCTGATCTCTTTAATACTCATGCGACATCTTTAATTGGACCTCATGATAGTTGGTATGATCCTGAGAAGATTGTCTCTCTAGATCCTTGGGGCGGAAAGGTTCAAGATATTTTCAAAGATGATATTAAGGCAGGATTTAATATCAAGCCAACAATTGCTGTAACACAGGCAAGACTTCAGTTGCCTGAAATATATGATGCTATTGAAAAAGGAAGACTTAAGCCAGATGGAAAAGTTATAACTGAAAATGGTGATATAAATGTCACCAAAGTTGCGCTTGAGCCGGTTTGGTTTCTTCCTGGTATTGCCAAGAGACTAAACGTGAGTGAAGGGGAATTAAGAAAGATCCTCTTTAAAGAAACTGGGGGCATGTTTCCAGAACTTGTTACAAGACCTGATCTTAAGGTTATGTTACCTCCGATAGGATCTACTACTGCATATATCTTTGGTAATCCAAATGACCTGGCCAATCCCGAGGTTGAATTATCTTGTCGAGTTCACGATGAGTGTAATGGTTCAGATGTTTTTGGATCTGATATTTGTACATGTCGACCTTATTTAACTTACGGAATTGAACATGCTGCCAGAACAGCTCAAAATGGTGGAGCAGGACTAGTTGTCTATTTTAGAAAAGAGGGACGGGCACTAGGTGAAGTAACTAAGTTTCTCGTTTATAACGCCAGAAAGAGACAAGAAGGTGGAGATTCTGCTGCCAACTACTTCAAGCGCACAGAATGTGTTGCAGGTGTTGAAGATGCTAGATTTCAAGAACTCATGCCTGATGTTCTGCAATTCCTTGGAATTAAAAAAATTCATAATCTTCATTCAATGTCTAATATGAAGTACGACGCTATAACCAATTCTGGTATAGAAGTTGTTAATCGAATTTCAATTCCTGCAGAGCTTATTCCCGCCGACGCTCAAGTTGAGATTGAAGCAAAGAAAGCTGCCGGTTACTTCACTGAAGAAGAAATAAAAGATCCTACTGGATTAGAAACAGTACAAGGAAGAAAGCTCGATGAATAAAGAAATTGATTATCTCTTATCGCCTAAGGCAATTAGAGAGAGAACAAAGAAAATATATGATCTAACACTTGAAGGTAAAACCTCATTTGAAATTGATGAGTCTAAACTTCAAGAGACTGCGGACTTTGTATTAGAAGTAATAAAAGACAATTATCCAAGTCTTGAAATTCCTTTTCACTCAAGATGGGGACACTTTAAAGTTGGAAATACAAATCGAGTCACTCAGATAGATGAAAAATTAGAGGGAGTTGATCCTCTTGAGAAGGCCCGAACTAAGTTAGATCTCGTTATAACTTCAGTTCTCCTTGATGCTGGAGCTGGTCCGACTTGGAGCTTTAAAGAAGGTGATAAAGAGTTCAATCGTTCTGAAGGATTAGGTGTTGCTAGCTTTCATATGTTTCTTAATGGTGACTTCTCAAATCAAAAATGTCTAAGTGCTGATGGCAAAAGACTTGAGTCCATAAGTGCAGATGATATTAGAAAAGCTTTTCAGGTAAGTGATGATAATCCTCTTGTCGGACTTGATGGAAGAGCAAGTCTTTTAAAGTCTTTAGGGAATTGTGTAAGTTCTAAACCTGAGATCTTTAAAGATGCAAGGCCAGGGAATATTATTGATCATATGATTGAAACACATGGAAAGTCTTTTAAGGCACAAGATCTTTTAAAGGCAGTTTTACTTCACTTTGGAGATATCTGGCCCTCTCGTATAAATTATGAAGGAATTAATCTTGGAGATGTATGGAATCATCCTCTTCTTGGTGAAAAAGATGACTTAGATTCACTTGTTCCTTTTCATAAATTATCACAGTGGCTTACTTACTCTTTGGTGGAGCCTATCGTTGAAGCTGGTGTAGAAATTACAGATGCTCATGAGATGACTGGTCTTGCTGAGTACCGAAATGGTGGACTCTTTATAGATAAAGAAGTTATTCGTTTAAAGGATACAGCTCTCTATGAAAAAGCTCATCTCCCTGATAGTGAAGTGATTATAGAGTGGCGAGCTTTAACAATACAGCTCCTTGATAAGACCGCTGAAATTATCACTAAGAATCTAGGCCTAAGCTCAAAAGAGTTTCCTCTTGCTAAGGTTCTTGAAGGTGGAACTTGGTGGGCCGGAAGAAGAGTTGCAAAAGAGAAAAGAGCTGACTCTTCACCGCCTTTGAAGCTCGATAGTGATGGGACAGTTTTTTAGTTAATTTTTTGGAGTATCTTTATGAATAATTTTACAGAAATAAATCACCCAGTATTAAAGCATAAGCTTGCTATACTTAGAAATAAGAATACTGACTCTATTGGCTTTAGAGGCCTTATGAATGAGATAGGAAAGTTTCTCTCTTATGAGATCATGAGAGAACTTGAAGTTGAAGAATTTGATGTTGAGACACCTATGGTGAAAACTAAAGGTGTAAGACCTAAGAGCTATCCAATTATAGTTTCTATTATGAGAGCTGGTAACGGAATGCTAGATGGTGTTCTTGAAACTTTGCCATATGCAAGTGCTGGGCATATCGGAATATATCGAGATAAGTTCATCGACAATACAGTCGAATACTATTTCAAACTTCCTAAAGAGCATAAAGCTAAGGACATCCTTCTTATTGATCCTATGCTCGCTACTGGCGATACTGCGATTGCTTCTATTGACCGTTTAAAGCAGTATCAAGTTGGAAAAATTACGATGATGTGTGTGCTTGCTTCACCAGAAGGTATTCGTCGACTTAATCATTTTCATCCCGACGTAAAAATCGTAAGTCTTAGCCTTGAAGAGGGCCTCAATGAACAAGGTTACTTATTACCTGGCTTAGGCGATGCAGGTGATAGACTCTATAATACAAAATAAAGGATTATATGAGCGATCAGACAAGTATTATAATTATTGGAGTTGCTGGAGGCAGTGGCTCTGGGAAAACGACCTTTGCCAGAAAGCTCAAAGAATCTCTTGGCGATGAGCATTGTGAAATCATCACGCAAGATAGTTATTATATTGATCAGTCAGATCGCTTTGATCACGATGGTGGAAGTGTCAACTTTGATCATCCAAGTGCGCTTGACTTCAAACTTCTGGCCAAGCACCTCAATGCCCTTAAAGCTCTAAAAGAGATAGAAGTTCCCTTCTATGATTTTGCCACTCATAAGCGTATGCAGGAAACTAAGAATATTAGGCCTAAGAGAGTTATTCTTGTCGATGGTATCTTACTTTACTCACAGGACATTATTCTTGAAGAACTTGATCATAAGGTCTTTATTGATTGCCCTGAAAATCTAAGGTTTGAGAGAAGACTTAATCGAGATGTAGAGGAGCGAGGTAGAACTCCTGAAGGTGTGAAAATACAGTTCTTTAATCAAGTAAAGCCTATGCACGATAAGTTCGTAGAGCCCAGCAAAGAGAGAGCTTGTGATATTGTTAATATCGATAATTTTGAGCAAAAATGTCAGGAATGGCTTGAGATCATAAATAAGTCTTATATCTAAGAAAATCATACTTTTTTGACGATAGTCTTAGTGATGAGACTTCTTTTACTTATAAATTTATATATTCTTGCTTCCTGTAGTTCAGTTTTAAAGGACAATCGAAAAAGTCGAACTCTTGCAAGCGTCTCTAATTTAAATTGTTATACGGCCCTTCAAAAGCTTTCTAAAGACTCTCGTCACATAGCTGAGTCAATGAAAGGAGAGGTTTACTTACTTAATAAGACAAAGATTGAATTACTTGATTTTCTTGCTGAGGGAAGTGTAGGGCGAGTCTTTAGAGCAAAAGTACTGAAAGGGCCCAGTGAAATTCAATCAAAGAATCTCATTATAAAAATCGAAAAAGTTGAAAATGTAGATATGATCTCTTTTGGAGTTAAGGAGCATTCAAATCTCTCGCAGTTTATCGCCTTAAAGAAATTAGAGGAGATTGGTATTCCTGCAGTTAAAGTAATTGATGCAAGCTTTGATCACTCAGCACTTCTTTTAGAACATATTCATGGATACAATTTAAAAGAATTCCTGAAGCACTTTAAGTATGATGAGAAGTTTTTCTTCTCACTTATTCAACTTACTAAACTTATGGATCTCATCGAGTCTAAGAGTGTCTACTTCTCTGATCTTCACCAGGAAAATATTATGTTTGATCGTGATTCTCAAAGCTGGAAAGTTATTGATGTTTCATACGTTAGTGAAGATGGACCTTCTTTCTATGAGTTCTTTCAGGATTTAGAGTCTCATAAAGAAGTATTTGCTTTAGTTTCACAGATTAGAGAATTGAGAAATACTGAGACTTTAACTGATGATGAAATTATTGAAATGCTAAAGGATGAGAGTAAAAAAAGTAAAGCAACCAAAATAATTGAGGGGGAGGAGTTATAATTTTGGTTACTTCACTTTTTTGTGAGGGGGTATATGATTGCTTCAACTCTCGTTTGAAGCTCTCAAGTTGTTATCTATAGATATATTACAATTAAAATTAAACTGAATGGGAAAAGTTGAAAACTTTTCTATGGGTGTATAGATTTTTGACATTCCTGTCTGAAGCAGATCAAATTATAGCAATTTTATTCTTTTTTTTAGATTCTAACTCTCTCATATAGCGTCCCTCAGCATATAGCCTTTGGTGATCAAATGAGTCCTTAATTTTATTGAGTATTTCAGCGTAGTCAGGATCGAGCTTATCAGTGAAGCTTTTCATAGAGTTTGTGCCAAATCGATATGGGAAGAAACCTTTTTTAAAGCCCTCTTCAAGGAGGGTGTCAAAGTATTCATGAGCTCTTTTTTGATCACGCATATCTTCTTTGTTAAATAGAATTGGAATAGTGCTATCTAGACATAACTCATCAACTGTTGTGAGAGTAATGAGTGGGTTGATATCAAATCTCTTTGATACATCTCTTATAAAGTTGATATACTCTCTTACATTATCTTTTGAGAGTTCAACAAGGGGAGCGTACCAAATCAGCCCACAATTATCATGAGTGGGATTATTGTAGTTCTTATTCGATAGGTTCTTCCAATAGGCTAGTTTTAATGCTGTCTTTTTTGGTATCCCATTGAGAATTTCAAGTAATTCACTAAGTGATTCGACAGACTTCTTTATACTTTTTGGGAATAAGATTGGAAGCTTTTCTATTAAATATTTGACCACGTTAATTTTAGATTGGGATATAAATAATTTTCTAGCTCTTAATTTTCGAAGATCTTTTTTTATAAGTTTCTTCGTTGCCTTTACTATTTCTTTTGGCCCATATATGGCGCCAATGATATTCCAATCTTCGATAAGAAACTTTTTCTTATTATCTGCAATAAACTCTTCACTAAGAGGGTTTAAGTTTTCAATATCGTCTGTTGGATAATCTACAAGCATTGATAATACTCGCTCTTTATTCATGAGGTTGATACCACCAACTATACCCTTATATTTACTCTTTAATAGTTTTATTGCTTCTACGGCATGGTCGAGTTCTTTTTCACATAGATTAATAAAGAATAATTCGATTTCTTCAGGCTTTGGAGCAAGTTTTATCGTCATTTCTGTAACTATGCCAAAGTTTGACTGTGTGAACATTCCATCAAGATAAGGTCCTATTCCATAACGAAATGAGTTGGCCAATTTATCAAGGCCTATTGATTTTAAAGGAGACTTATATATTTCACCGTTGGGCAGTATGGCCTCTAGAGACTGACATGCACTAAAGTGGTCCATGATTGGAGTAATTCCATATCCTCGTTCTAAAGCATTACCGACCACCGAACAGTCAGGTCCACCACCATGGACTGGAGCAATCCATTGTGGTGCATTCTTTTCAAGAAAATTATATAAAATCTCGTATGTGACGCCTGGCTCCAGCGTGATGATTCCATTTTCTTGGTCAAAGGACTTAATTTTATTGAGATTCTTGAGGCTTATGTGGTGCTGTGAGTTGCTGTGTGGTGCTGCACAGCCATATCCCCAGTTATTACCAGTGCTTGTGACATGAAAATTTTCATCTTTAGCACGAATTTCCTCTAATAGACGAGTCAGCTCTGTAACATTTCCTGGTTGATGATAGAACTTAAAGTTTAATTGCTCGCCTAAGGTATTTGTATTTTTCATATATCCATTCTAGTGAACAATAGTTTAGATGCTAGAGCTACGTTCGGTTATGTTCGCTTTTTCGTAAGTTCTAAGATATTGTTTAGCTTTTTTTGTAAGTCTTGGAGGTTTTATGAAGTTCATTGTCTCAATTCTGTTTTTGCTCAATAGTTTTTCTTTTGCTGGTGACTCGTCAAGAGTTGGTAATGGAGGCGGAGTTCTTTATTGTGAGAAAAGAGATGATGTTCTCTTAGATGTCTATGAGAGTATTTTCTATGAAATTCATACTTTCAACAATCTTAAAAGGCTTGATCTTAAAAGACGACAAAAGTTACGTGAAAAAAGAGTCGG
>DDIK01000125.1 GCA_002338505.1 Bacteriovorax sp. UBA1852 | reverse complement strand
AACCCTTGGGATGTCTACGATTAATCTCATGTTTGATAATAATGGAAATAGTGAATCACAATTATCTCTTACATATGGATTTAAAGTTGATTACTCAGATTTTCTATTAAATGGAGTATACTCACGAGCGAAAGATCTTGAACTCGATGAAAAGAGTAATAAGTTTGTTCACTCTGATGGTGTTGAGCTGATACTTGGTCATCGTCTACAGAAGAATAAAACAATACTTCTTGGGTGGAATCATCAGACACGATCTGAGTCTGGTAACTTTGAACTAGACTACTACTACCTGTCTTATATTGTTGTGATTAAGAATCTTGAACTTGCAGCGGAGTATATTCATAGTGATAGTATAAATAGTGATGATTCTAAAAACGAAGTGAACAATATAAAACTTTCTGCGATACTTAATTTTTAGCCACTAAGGTGATGGACTTCCAAGACAGTCAAGTCCGGCATTTCCACGATAAACTCCTGGATACATAATAAGACTTTTATCAAAACCAAGTTTTATAAGCTCTCCTGTCCAAAAAGCTTCTAGCTCAGGGACAAGTGAGGCCTTATTCGTGATGAAATACTGACTGTCATTATATGAACCTGAAACACCATTAAAGAAGTTAATATCTTTAAGAGGATAAGAGAAACCGTTCGAAGTCTTCATTCTAGTAAATGCCCCAGGAATTCGATAGACAACAAATCTATCTTTTAATTGCTCATAAGCTTTAAACAGCGCTTTATTTTTGAAAGTATTGAGATGATTTGACTCATAATTGAGGTAATTACTTATGACCTCATTATTCGATGATCTTTTTAATCTTTGTAACAATTCTACTTTAAGGTTGGGGTCATCAATAAGAATTTTACCACCTGGAAGTGCCTTCATAATGGTATCAAGATGAATACTACTAGTTCCTTTAAGATAAATAAAATTCCCTGCTTTTAAACTGAGTTCTCGCTCGATGATTTCTATAATTTGAGATTCAGAAATATTTCTAGATATAGTATCTTCAAAGTAGTACTTCATTCCTAGATAAGTCGAGTGGTTTACGATGACATAGTCATCTCCATTCTTAAAACGGCCGCTAATTGTGGCCCCACCCTCAATAAAGGTCTTTCGAAGTTGCTTAAAACCTACGCCAAGAGAACGAGCATCATCGGGTCTTAATAAATTAACGATATAATTATCTCCCCAGTCTGGAGGAGTGAAAACCTCCATCGTAAAGCCAGAAAAATAACGTTCATAACTATGAAGAGTATTAGAAGAACGGTTATATATAGGAACATGCTGTAGAACTAAATTTCCATCAATATCAAAAAGTCCAATATCCTGAAAGAAATGGCCTATGGAAGTATTGATGGGCTCAATATTAACACTTCTAAATGCATTGAGAACGTCATCAAAATGATCTTCATCTTTATAAACATATGAGATTTCGTTTGGTGAATAATACCACTTCTTAATTTCCAAGGAACCGTCTTCTGGAAACAAAGTAACAGCGCTTGCGGAATTAAGTATAAAAAGAAAAGATAATATAGGAACTAGTATAAGTCTCATACGAGTCTTATACTAGTTCTTAGATATAAATAGTTGAAAATTGAAAAAAAGAGTGAGGACAACACAACTTAACTAGCTGATTTTACGCACTCTTCATGAAATCACTAACGATTCCACGGGCAATGATCTTATCAACCTGGTAAACCTGCCCCACTTCTTGAGTAAGGCTTTGAATAGATAGGTCTAAAAGAAGATTGTCTTCAGGAGATCTATCATCTCTTCTTAAGAGATCAACGATTCGCTTAACGATAAAGCATACATTCTTATTATCAAATTTAGCATTCATTTCATCAAATTCATTATGAACTGACTCATCACTTAGCTTCGTACTTAATGCCTTAAGAGCTGACTCAACTTTCATCTTAGGAGATAAGAGTCTCATGTCATTCTTCTTTGTAAATGAGAAGTATCTCACTTTTTGATCTTTGTAATAAAGAACTTCAAGGAAATCATCAACACAATCATACATTATAGATTTGCCGACGATTTCTCCAACTCCATATTCAAGTGATATGACTTTTGAGTTATTCTGAATGTGTTCTCTAATATTATTTATCATATATATAATTTCTCCTATTTTGCTTTCTTTGCTGGTGCTTTCATCTCAAGAAGAGAATAAACTTCAGCAAGTTTAAGTCCGGTCACAAATTTAATTTCATCAACAAATGATTGTAGAGTACTTTTAAAACTCTTACTAACTTGTGGATGAAGGTCTTTCTCACTATTCATGATAGAGAGACTCTTTGCAAGAGTACATATGTCACCTTCTTTTAAAGCTGACTTTTGAAGACTAATTCGTTCTTGTGTTGTTTTATATTCAACATCATCATGAGATGCCTTAAAAATACTAACGGCCTTATCTATGGTTTTCTTCTCTGAAAGAACTCGATAGTTTTTCTGATTTGTCATAGAGAAGTAATTAATACAATTTTGCTTTGGAAAAACAACTTTGTAATATTCATCTCCACCCTCTTGTAGAGTTGTCACTTCGACAATCTCTCCAATTCCAGCTTCATAACAAATGATATTCTTCCCTATTGAACTTGCTTTGGTTCCCATAATATCCTCCTAATATCTTTCTAGTATCTTCTAGTTCTATTTCTTCTTTGCGGTCTACCGCCACTTCGGCTATTACCGTAGCGTCCTCCACGAGAATTCCCTGAACTTACTTTAGAGATAACACTGTTATTTAGATTTACAATAGCGTCATCAATTTCCTTAAGCTCTTTGTTGAAGTTATATGAAAATAAGAGCTTAATAATTTCTTCACGATCCATATCACCTACGAATTCATTAAAGATCTCAAAACTATCATCAACAACAAATCCGTCTTGTCGTTTTTGAAGTGCTTGTTTTAAGCTTGTCATTTTATCAATCTTACCATTAACCATACTTCTCTTAGTGTTAACCGCAGTTGGAATAACAAATTTTTCAATTTTATCATTAATAAGACGTTCAATAGTTTTTAAACTACGAGTGTCATTAGGAGCTACAAAACTAATTGCCTTTCCTGCTTGACCAGCTCTACCTGTTCGACCAATTCTATGAACATAAGAATCTGGTTTTCTAGGAAGACCCATATTGATAACGTGAGTTACATTTGTGACGTCAACACCTCTTGCTGCGACATCCGTACAAACGAGAATATTCACTCTTCGAGTTTTAAACTGATCCATAGCATAATCACGTTGGTTTTGATTAAGGTCACCATGTAAAGAAGCAACTCGTTCACCTGCGCTCAATAATCTATCGCTCAACGTCTTAGTTTCTTCTCTCGTTTCACAAAAGACGATTCCATAAAACTCCTCTTCAGTAAGAAGAATTGTCTTCAAGGCCTTAAAGAAGTCTTTTCTTTGTAGGTAAGAATAACTCTGAGTAATACTCTTATTTGAAAGTGTGCTCTTTTTTACTCTGATAATTTCTGGATTATCTAACTTAGTTTCCATTAGCTTTACAATTTCACGTGGCATTGTTGCTGAAAACATCCATTTCCTTGCATCATCAGCAACTTTACTAAGAAGTAGATCAACATCATCGATGAATCCCATCTTTAGCATTTCATCAGCTTCATCGATGATAAAGTACTGACAAGTATCAAGCTGTAGCTTACCTCTATTGAGTAGATCTATTGCTCGACCAGGAGTTGCAACAACAACATGCGCTCTTCTTAAGTCGCGTAATTGATCAGCATAACCAACACCACCATATACAGTAGCTGTTTTAAGAGGAGTATTTGCTCCAAAGCGTCTAAGCTCTTGATCTATTTGATTTGCCAACTCTCTTGTTGGACTTAATATAACTGCTTGAATTCCATTATTTTTAAAATTAAGTTTCTCAAGAAGCGGTAGACAGAATGCTGCTGTCTTTCCTGTTCCTGTTTGTGCTTGGCCGACAATATCTGTCTCGCCTGCAAGTAGAACTGGTATAGCTTTACTTTGAATTTCAGTTGGTTTTTCATAACCAAGTTTACTTACTGCTGAATATATATCTTTAGATAAATGTGAAAATGAAAATTCCATGATTTTCTCCTTATTTAATAGTTTAATGTGACGTCTAGATTAAATAAGTGAGTAAAATAGTATTTTTCATCATTCGTTTAATTAACATCAAATATGATTAAAAGGGCACAGCCTAACAAGTAAGCAATACCCTTTTATTCATTTAATTTTTTTGCCAGTTTTGTAACATCGTTCGTTCAGTATCTTCAAAGAAGACTTCTACTTTCGAAGGATTAATTACTTTTTGAATAAATCCAAAACCAAATTTAAAGTGATTGATATAATCCCCAACGTTGAGATTGTCATCTTTATCATAAGCAAATGCTTCTTGATTCTTATCACTAATCAACGCTTTGAGATATTCTTTCTTAGCGGTTTTATTTTTCCATACAACTAGTTTTTTCATAAATACTCCTTTAATAATTAATTTATTTAAGGGTATTTATTACCAACGACCACCTCTGTCGTTACCACCAAAGCTTCTTTCTCTTTTCTCTTGTGGCTTAGCTTCGTTTACTCTAAGGTTTCTTCCGTCTAAATCGAAACCGTCTAAGCTACCGATTGCATCTGCTGCTTCGTTGCTTGAACCCATTTCAATAAAACCAAAACCTTTACTTCTACCTGTATCTCTATCTGTAATAATTTTACAAGAAACAACATCACCGTACTGCTCGAAAGTAGTCTTTAGGCTGTCTTCTAAAACGTTGAATGATAAGTTACCTACATAAATCTTTGTACTCATATAATCTCCTTTGATCGATTTGAGTGTTATTTTAAGACGCACGCACATAGACGTGTGAATATAAACCAATAGAGTTACTCTGTTGGTGAATAAATTGAATTTTTATTAAATTTTGCTGTTGGTTTAGATGTTCGACGACTAAGAGGAAAAATAAAAAACGAAGAGAAAAACTTAATTACAAAAACATATTAACACATAGAATTCTATAAAGATAGTTTTCCTTCTTTGGATATACCTGAGCAGTTAAGCTACTGATATAGTGGAATAAACAAAGAATGTCAGTGAGGATATATTACACACTTTGAATTTTTTGAACAAGCCAACCTCTTATATTCTTACCAATATTCCAGATAAAAACAGAGAAGAAGGCACTGAATCCTAAAGCACCGCCAATTCCTGAAACATAAAATAAAATAAAGTTGTATATACTTGCAAAGAAAACACATGAGATGAGGATGTCCCTTCTTTCAAATCTAGTAGGAGACGACATTCCAACGAAGCTTGCCCCGAATACGAGAGAGGTATAGTAACTGTAATCAAGGCCTACAGTTAGGTATATAAGTTTAATAATTACAACAAAGAGAAGAGAGATGAATGCAGATGAGCGAATAGAGTCAAAGTATGATGTCTTACTCAACTCATAAGTCAAAAGACCAACTAAAATAGAGATTATACATTCGACTAGAAAGATATAGCACTCCCTATCAAGAGAAATGTTAAAACACTTATAAAGGCAAGGCTTCCAAGCTTCCCTCCGAGACCTTGAAATTTCTTTTCAAGCATCAAATATATAACAAAGAGTATGAATGGAATAAGTACAAAATGAAAAAGGTTCTCATCCAGTAATTCAGACTTTGTCATGGCACAGAAACTCGAACTGTAAATCAACATTCTTGCACGATTGAAATCAAAGAATCTATTGCGAGGAATAAAGCTTCCTATCAGTCCAACCAAGGCCGAAGATGTAACAGCAGAAAACGAAAAAACACTTATCAACGAATAACAACATAAATACGCTGCTAGAGTTATAACAAAAAGATAAAGATGATTCTTCTTCATGGCTTATATTAAAGTACACCCATGCTTGTCACCCATATACTTTGCCGTTCTCTTATTAAAAAAGAAACCAATAGTTGATGTAACTGACCGATTTTTTTTATCGACATAGTGTTGATCAAGAATATCAATAATTAGAACTTCACGACTGAATTTTCGACAAAATTCTTCTGTTTGCTTCATGACAAATATACAAGAACATATTTGTTTAGTTCCACTACCAGAGCCAAGATCTGTCACTGAACTATGTAGGTTCTCGCGAGCAACCTGAGCTGATCCAAAAGATAACGAAGATAGGAGAAACAAAATAAATATCTGATTAAAGAATTTCATTATAGTCCCTCACTCTTTAGATAGTTAAATATAAGACCAAACATAGTATTACGATCAATTTTACCTTTACGATCTTCTCCAAAACGAACAACGATAAGGTCCTCAGATGGAACAACTGCTAAGAATTGTCCCCAATGGCCAATCGCCATAAAAGTATCAACCGGTGCATTATCAAAAACAGGCTCTTCAGGGCTCTTAAATTTGCGATTAAGCCACCACTGTCTCCCTGGAGACTGTAGTCCATCAAAGAGTGAATCAGGGGCCTTTGAGAGATTATTTAGATACACTGAGTTTAGGCTGGTTGAATATTCAACATAACCCTCTGGTAAGAGACGTTTGCCATTATACTCACCATCATTAAGGTATAAGCTTCCAACTTTTGCGAGATCTCTAGCTGATATAAAGAGATGAGAGCCACCAACGAAATTTCCAGAAGCGTCTCTCTCCCACGTAACATTTTGCATCCCGAGTTCATCAAACAAGAGATCCCAAGGATAATTATCTTGATTCTGGGAATATGTATCTCTTAAGACTGAAGTTAATAACGTCGTGTCTCCTGTAGTATAGCGCCACGACTCCCCAGCAGTTGAGACCATATCATGGGATAGGAGATATCTCGTCATATCTTTTGATGCTTTCTTTCCATAAAGTTGTTGTAATACAGAAGAATCTGTAAAAGACTCTGCCTGCTCATATTCTTCAATATAATTTAAGCTTGAGGCCCAATTTATAACATGCTCAACTGTTATATCTCTTTTTTTAACATCATCGCGGAAAATATCGTCATAGCCTTTAAGAACGTCAGATAATCGATCATTTAAACTAAGGTCCCCTCTTTGCAGAGCAACACCTATCAAAGTACCAGTGACGGCCTTACTTACTGACCATGCAAAATGACGTGATTCAGACTGATAGCCCTTTGCATACTTTTCATATACGACTTTTCCATTCTTGATAATCAACAGAGCATCTGTTTGGAAATCTTTTTCCTTATTAGAAAAAATGTAACTTTCCATCAACTGAGTAGAATCAATAAACGAATTTGAGAAACTTCCAAAGATAAATAATATAGCAGCGAAAATTTTGAACATAAAACACCCTATTTTTGTTTAAGGTAAAATAGACGATATTTATCATAAATAAAACTATATCTATTAAAATTACTCACAAAAATAACATATACTGATATCTCAAATTTTAACATAAATAATATTAGCAGGTTAGGTTCACTATCCCAGAACTACCCGATTATTAACAATAACATAACCTAAGTTCTTTTTAATCGTTCGGATCCCCCCAGTGTTAGGATAGTTTCCAC
>DDIK01000092.1 GCA_002338505.1 Bacteriovorax sp. UBA1852 | reverse complement strand
CAAGCCCCTTTCTTTGCCCGACAGTATAGAATGAAACACCACCATGCTCTCCTACTTTTTCATTTTCAAGGGTACGAAAGTCTCCTTGCTGAGACTTAATGTAATTAGAGAGAAAGTTCTTAAAGTTTCTCTCGCCAATAAAACAAATACCAGTAGAGTCTTTCTTATTATGAGTAATGAGATCGTGCGCTTTAGCTAATTCACGAACCTTAGATTTTTCAAGGTGGCCTATGGGAAAGAGAACCTTGTCGAGGACTTCCTCTTTCATCGTATAAAGAAAGTAAGTCTGATCTTTATTATTGTCGACGCCCTTAACTAATAAAGGACCATTTTCGCTATCGACTTTCTGACAATAGTGACCAGTTGCCAGATAATCAGCTCCGAGCTCCATCGCTTTTTCGAAAAATACTTTAAATTTAATTTCACGATTACAGAGGATATCTGGATTGGGAGTATTTCCCTTTTCATACTCTTCAACAAAGTATTTAAAAACGTTGTCATGATATTCTTTTACAAAATCTACACTATAATATGGGATATCGAGCTTTTCACAGACTTTAACAACATCTGCGTACTCTTTAGCGGATTGGCAAACACCAAATTCATCTTGCTCTTCCCAGTTCTTCATAAACATCCCAATGACGTTATATCCCTGCTCTTTTAATAAGAGAGCACTAACTGAAGAATCGACCCCGCCGCTCATACCAACAATGACTGTTTTTTGACTATTATCCATAGAGAATTACTACCAAATTTACACCAAAAAGCAAGATAGAGGATAAGAATTACTTCTTTGAGAGCATTAAAAGCCAATGCGAGACGGCACTTGTGACGTACTTATAATTAGAATATAAAGTTTTAATATTTAATGTTTCTGCGAAGTCCATTGAGGAGTTAATCCGCTTATCATTAAAGTCATTTAGCACATTTTGAGTGTAGACGAGACTAGGAATACCAGACTCCCTAAAGAGAGTCGACTTCTCATAGAGATACTCGCCCTCAACCGTCTTAAAACGAACAGACTTACTGATAAAACGTGTCTGATCATCGAGAGTTTCAAAAATACTCTTTTCTTTTTCAAAGTTTGGTTGATCTTTTTTTGAGATATAAGTGAGCATATTCCCATAACGCTTTTCTTTGTCATTAATTTTTGAGTCATATCCAAGCATTTTAAGGTGCAGATAAGCGTAGATATTATTGTCTTTATCGTCTTTAATATATTTAGAGTAATAATTTTCTAGTCCGGCCTGACCAATTTCACCAAAGTCATAGAAGACAATGCGCACTGATCTCTTAAGTTCTAGTTCACTAAGGACTTCTATCATCGATAATAAAATGCTTACCGCTGAAGCATTATTATCGGCTCCTGGTTGATTTGAATTCGGGGCAAGCTCAAGAGTCTTCTTATCAATATTTAAAGTATCGTAATTTGCACCTAAAAGAATGTATTCCTCAGGCTTAGACTTTCCAGCTTTTTCCCAAATAACATTATGTCCCTTTATGCCCTTAGCTGACTTTAAAAACTTAACCATACTCTCTGTAAACTTCTTCCCTTTTTTAAACTCTGAAGACATGGTCTTAAGATCATCTTGGTACTTCAGTATCAGTTTGTCATAGTCTGGAACAAAAGAATCAACAAATACTGAACCGGATTTATTTGTTGCAGTATTAATGTGATTAATTATAAACTCTCGCGCTGCTGTGTGACCTGGTGTTGTAATTAGGCGACTAGGCCTAGATGCTTTGATAAAATTCAAAAAGGTTTTATGAAATTCATCTTTCTTGTATTTACTGATCACTCGAGCCAGATGATATGGTGACTTAGGTTTCTTATCGTAATCTCTCAGAGATAGGCCATAAGATGACGTCACAATAGATACCAATATAAATAAAGTCTTTAGATTATTTAAAATAATTAAAACCCCAGCTCTTTTCTCTTTTGTTTCTCTTCGATGTCTTTTTCTTCTTCATCTTTTGTTTTCGGATGGGTTCTATACTCACCTTCTTCATCAAAGAAGCCAGAATATTTTACTGTCCCACCACCAATGACTCGACCACCTGAGCCAGCTTTATTATAGACCACAACATATCCGCCTCGAGGTAACTGCCCTTCAACATCCTCTTTAAATGAAATTGATATACAACGGTTACTTTTAAAATATAGGCGACATTTTTTTAGCTCTGCTCGGGGATGAGTCATGGCATAAGCATCCATTGGGAGAGAGCGATTAAGGTTTTCTTCAAATGAGAATTTTACGAGATAGCAGTGATTAAAAAAAAGCTTAGATCTCTTTTCGACATAAACCATACCCTGGTTGGTCACAATTCTTGAAACGACTGATTCCTTATCTAAGTTTGGCTTATTCTTTATAGGAAATTCTCCTTGCCCTAAGAAGTAATGCTCAAGTCCCACATTATCCCCAAGCGTAGAGCTATCAAAATTTGTCATGATCAGACCATCGCTTCTAAGCGAAGGAGCTGAGTGCTTATGGATGTACTTATAGAGTTCTTCGTGCTCCATAATCTTAAGTCTCTCTTCTCTTCTGCTTAACTTATCGAGTTTGAACTGGACTGGAATAAGTTTTGATACCTTAAGAACTTCTTCACGCTTAAGATCAGACAAAGGAAGATATATATATGAAAGTAAATCGTATGGAAGTTTTGAAAGATAATAGCTATCGTCTTCACTGAGATCGTTTGCTGCAAAGAGGTTTAACTTTCCGGTATTGTGATTCTTTAAAATTTTACAAGAGTGCCCGGTTGCAACAACATCAGCATTAAAGCTTTTTGCCTTTTGAATAAGAGTTGAAAAAATAACGGCCGTTCTATCAACTTGAGGCTCATATCTATTCGCACTTAATCTAGCACTTACAATTTGTTTTGATACCTTATCAAAGAATAATTCTGATGCGTTTGTGGCATAGAAAGGTATTTCAAGGGCCTGACAAATTAACTTAACCCTCTCAAGGTCATCGGGGAGAAAAGACTTGAACATCTCAGTGAATTCTTCATCATTTTCAAGATAGATGACAGAAATTGCGATGCAATTATAGCCCTGCTTCTTTAATAAATAGGCTGCAACCGCTGACTCAATGCCGCCGTCCATACCAATGACAATTGTCTGACCTTGTTTTAATTCCAAATTAATTCCTTCCTCTTATTTATTATAATCAACTATGGCGCTAGAATGTAGTAGTGGACTAAATTTCTTATCAGACGCAATAGATAAGTGTCCTAAATAATTGACAAATACATTTGGTTAAAGCCATAATTATAACTCATTCACGGCGGAAAATATGAGTAAACACGGAAAGTTTAATTTTATCGACATCTTTAGCGGTGCTGGAGGCTTCTCTTGCGGCTTAGAACAAGCAGGCATGCGATGTATCCTTGGTATCGATTATGAAAAGCATGCTATTGAGACCTTTAAGCACAATCACAAATATGCACAGACCTATCTTGGTGACATAAGAAAGTTGAGCAACAAAGAAGTACTAAGGCTTCTTGATGATCAACAAGTTGATCTCATTGTTGGTGGTCCACCTTGTCAGGGTTTTTCAACTGTCGGCCCAGGAAATCCTGAAGACCAGAGAAACCAGCTCTTCATGGAGTTCTTAAGAATTGTTCGTCTCACAAAGCCAACATACGTTGTCATTGAGAATGTAACGGGTCTTCTCGCAAAGAAAAACGAAAGTACTCTTAGGGCCATATTTAAGAAGTTTAATTCTCTTGGTTATAATATAGACGTTCAAGTTCTCAGCGCTCAACACTATGGTGTACCTGAAAAAAGAAGGAGAACAATTTTCATAGGCTCTCGTGTTAATGACACCATTGAGTTTCCAAAAGTTACTCATGATATTGAAAGAGCTAAGAAATATCATCCTCCAGTTACTGTTGGCGATGTTCTTACCGATATTCAAACAAAGAAAGGTGAAGTCTTTAATCATAATATTGACGATGCGCAGATTAAATCAAAAATTGATATTAAAAGACTAAAACGTATTCCTGAAGGAAAGGGAATTCGCTATAAGCGTGATGAGGATCTCTATCTTACAAAGTCACTTAAACTTGATGTTGACTGGGAAAACTTAAGAGAAGGAAGATTTAGGCAAACGAAATATCAAAGACTAGATAGGTCTGCTGTCTCACCAACAATAATGACTCATCGTCATAGTTACTACCACCCTGTTGAAAATCGCTATCTTACTCAAAGAGAAGCGGCAAAGATTCAAAGTTTTCCAAATGACTTTGTTTTTCATGGGCCTCTATCCGCGCAGTGGAGACAGATTGGAAACGCAGTTCCTCCCCTATTAGGCAAAGCTATTGGTCAGGTAATCAAGAAGATGTATAAGAAATATTTAAAAGATAAAGAGAATAACTTAAATAAAACGCGCGTAAATAACGATAAAATAGATAAAGTTCGAGGAGAAGCATTTGTCTATCGTTAGATTATTCTTAATTTTAAGTTTTCTTGTTTCATGTGCACAATTAGATCAAACATCTATTAATAAATGTGAAGTCACCAAAGCGTCATTTGATATCGGCTCAGGCTCAACTAAAATGGTCGTTGCAAGAATTGATCGCTGCCAAGAAAAAATAATCAACGTTCTCTATGAGGCCAGTAGGGCCATTGAGTTAAAAGATCATCTCTTAAAGAATAAGAACTACTTTAGAAAAGACTTTATCTATCACTCGCTCGATCAAATTGCTGAATTAAAAAGTATTGCACAAGAAAAAGGTGCAAGCGTCTTTAATGCTGTAGCAACAGCTGCTTTTAGATCAGCTAAGAATTCTAAATATTTTAAGAATGCTATTAAAGAGCGAGTCCAAATTGAAGTTTCAACGATTAATCAAACCACGGAAGCACTTATCGCTTTTAATGCCGCCAAATCAAAGGCCAAAGAACAAAATCTTGTTGTTTGGGACATCGGTGGCGGTAGCATGCAAATCGTTAAAGCAAGAAATAAGAGCAAGAATATTTATCTTGGAAAACTTGCCTCTGTTAGCTTTAAAAAAGAAGTTCTCGAGCTTCTTCAAAAAAAGAGCTCCCCTAATCCTCTGACGAAACCTGGGGCCATCCGCGCGATGGACTACGCAAGGAAATATGCCGGAGAGTCTGCAAAAGAAATTATTGGCGATATAAAAGACCTCTACGTCGTCGGAGTTGGTGGTGTACATTTTTATAGTATTAGAAATCAAACAGGGAAGAATCCTTACTACACCCAAAATGATCTTTTAAATGCACTCCTTGAAAGGTCAAAGTTAACTGATAAGCAGGTTGGTGGTGAATATGCTAGTACTGATGTTACAAACCTTGCTCTAGTTCTAGGATACATGCAAGCGCTTGGGATCGAGAGAGTTCATCCTATGAAAGTAAATATGGCCCATGGAATTCTTCTCAGTCCTTAATCAACCCAAAGAGAAGGATCAGTTTTTAATTTATAAAAGTAGCCTTTTTTCGCCTCTAGATTCTTAGGTGTATCAAATTCAACAAGTTCACCGCCATCAAATACAAGTAGTCTATTACACTCCTTAATCGTATCGAGTCTATGGGCAATGATAAATGATGTTCTCTCCTTCATCAAAAAAGAGACGCCATCATGTAAGAGCTTCTCATAGAAAGGATCAATATTTGCAGTGGCCTCATCTAGAATTAGTATTCGAGGAGAGAGTAAGCAAACTCTTGTTAGTGAAATGATTTGCTTCTCACCTGCACTAAAGTTCTTTCCACCATCAATAACATGATCATAGAGTCCTATCTGATTTCTTTCTAAAACAAACTTAAGACCTGTTTTCTCAGCAATATAAGAAATATAATCATCAGTAATTTCTGGATTAACTGTTAAGTTATCTCTTAAAGTACCTTTAAAGAGAGTGACGTCTTGTGAGACGAGCCCAATTTGAGACCTAAGATTATCAATATTCCAGTCTTTTATCGAGACACCATCAATTAATATCTCGCCCTTTTGATAATCATAGAGTCTTGAGAGAACACTGATCATTGTTGTTTTACCACTCCCAGTAGCACCAACAATTCCTATATTTTCACCAACTTCAGTTTTAAAACTCACATCTTTTAAGGACCACTTAGGCTCTTTAGTGTAAGTCATCCAGACATTCTTAAAATTTACTTCTCCATGAATGAGGTGATTTTCACTCTTATTTGAATCAAAGAATTCATTTTCAGTTTTAAGCTCTAAGAAATTTGCAACACGGTTGGCATTAGTGAAAGCTTGAAGAATTACATGAATCTCTCTAAAGAGCATCATCACTGGCATAAAGAATCTCTCACTATATCTTAGAAATGCTACAAAGATGGCAATTGTGATCGAGCCCTCTAAGACCATATTTCCGCCAAACCAAACTAAGAGGATGAGAGGTAGGCCACAGAGAAAAGAAACCAAAGGCCTAGACCAACCATAGAAGAGATTTGTCTCAAGGCTTTTATCCACATGATCTTTAACAACGCCAGAAAATTGATCCATTGACCAGCTCTCTAGTCCGAAGCTTCTCATAATATATAGACCGTCGATATATTCGCTAAGTTTAGAATTAATTGCAGAAGAGTACTTGCTCATGGCCCTAGTTAACTTATTTACTTTAGATCTTGTTAAAAGCACAATCGACAGGGCCGGGATCATAGATACAATGATAATGAGACCTAAATAGAGATCAGTTGTAAGCATGGCAACCATACTTATAAACGCCAAGAAAAGTGCACTAGATAGTCTGGCCAAACTTCCCGTAAAGAAAGTTTCAACAGTCTCTACATCATGAGTGAGTCTTGTCACAACTCTACCTTCAGGCCAGCGATCGAGTAGACTTAGAGGCAGACGAGGTAAGAGAGAAAATAATTCTCGCCTCATATTGTAGATCATATGACTTGAATTAATTGAAAGAATCTTTCTACCAAAGTAATTAAATGAAAAAGATAAGACTTCAAAACTTAATATGATACAAGCATAGCGAATCGAGAGATTCCAATTCTTTTGAACTAGCCCTTCACCAACTAGAAGACCCATGAAATAACCAGAGAACATAGTAAAGCAGGCATATAAGAGAATGAGGAGTAATCCAAAGAGAATCTTACTGAGATAATCTTTGGCGAATTTAAAGAGAAAGATAATAGATCGAAGTCCACTTTCATGTTGTGCTTTTGACTCATCCTGATCATCTATTGCAATGAAGGAGCTATCACTCATAGGGCCTCCATATTTATAATTTGATCACAATATTTTAAAGTCGAGTCCCTATGGGCCACCCATATAATTGTCTTTCCTGACATATATTCATCAAGCCTTTTAAGGATTAAGTTCTCCGTGATAGTGTCTACAGCAGAGAGACAATCATCTAAGAGAAGGACTTCTGGATTTCGACTCAAAGTTCGCGCTAATGAAAGCCTTTGCTTTTGGCCACCAGAAATATTTATTCCCCACTCACCTA
>DDIK01000034.1 GCA_002338505.1 Bacteriovorax sp. UBA1852 | reverse complement strand
TAATATGAAAACTACCGTCTGGATTGACTCGATATTCATTAAAGTCTTTTTTTGATCCTAATTTCTTGTAGCGAACCGTCGTATATTTCTTTGTCGTCCCGTGGAGACTAGGGCCCTCAAGACGATCGAGAAGATGCATCCATCCAAGTCTGTTTCTTTTTACAGTTTTGTCTCTTTTAGAATATGGCGGTTGAAAACCATCTCCTCTTGGACTTACTTCAATAACGTAAGGAATGACTTGTTGAGCGCTGTACATCCAGTCGATATCAGATCCGTCAACGGAGTAAAGTATCTCCCATGCCGTTCCTGGGACATAATCAAGAACTTCGCCTAGTTCATGGCCTATCCCTTCTACAATTTCTCTATTGCTTGTACGCTCACCTTGGCAACCTTTTGGATAGATCACAAGTTCACTATAGGCATGGTAAGAAATATTGAATACAGGCTTAATATCATCTACAAAACTCATTAAAACATTTGTCTCCGGCTCACTTGCGGGCTCACTCCCTCTATAGGTTTGTGACCTTCTCCAACCACTTGAGCCATTGCATTTGTTCCAGTCTGTTGGATAGTTTCTGTTGATGTCAACGCCGTAACCACCTCGAGTGTTCTTTCTCCACATATTATTACCGTCCCAAACTTTCTTATTACCATCAATATTAAGCATTGGAAGAATATAGATTTCGTTATTATTAACCCAGTTTCTTACTTTTGGGTCTTTGCTATAATTTTGAGTGAGATAAGTGACAATGTCGGTTGTTACCTCAGCCGTCATAACTTCTCTTGAGTGGTGCATTCCATTAAAGAGAATGCTTGGCTTAGAGGTATCACTTTCTTTAGGTGAGTCTGATATCTTGATCGCGTAAATACTATTGCCCTCAAGTGATTCTCCTACTTTTATAAGCTTAGTAATTTGAGGGTATTTTTCACTCGCCTTTTTTAGTATCGAATAGACTTCATTCGGAGTGAGGTAATTTTCATCTAAGCTTTTCTCATCATGTGAAATAGTATCAATTTTTGAAATAAGTTCAGATATCTCTGAGATTCTTTTCTTAGTAGAGTGAATATTGATGATCTTATTTCTGTAATCAACACCGAGGACATCTTCGCCTTTTATTCGTAAAAACTTCATGACTTTTTGATAGTTTTTACCAGTGTGTAAGGACAGGACATCAAAGTTCTTCGCTTCATTTTTGCTAATGTTCGAGTGTGACCATGTCATAAGACTAATAAGGCAGGCGACAATTACCAGACCTAGACTTTTAGGATTTCTTGAATTCATTTAAAACTCCATTTTTAAATATCAATACTTAATATTCTCAGAATAGTTTGAATATGACACTTATGTTTCAAAGTGTTTGAGTTTGTTAGTTGAGTGTATAGCTCGGTCTAAATGACTTGTAGAAATAAGTCTATCTTCCGATAGGTTAAACAGGGGAGAATTCTATGATATTTAAATTTTATATTTCAAAGTCGACAAAGTTCTTTAGTGAAGATGAAATTCTTGAGATGTTGAAAGGCTTTAGAGAGTATAATGAGAAAAATGATATCACCGGCATGCTCTTATATAAAGCAGGTCACTTCTTACAGCTTCTTGAAGGTGATGCAAGAATAAATCATCTTTATGAAAAAATAGAGAAAGACTCAAGACATTCTCACGTGAAACTCGTTCTCGATGGAGAGTATGAAAAACGTATTTTTGATATGTGGACTATGGCCTATAAGAGTGTTGATTCAATAGATCATGAGATGGAGAAGAAACTTGATGAAATCATAAATTCATATGATCGAAATACAGCACTTAAGCGCGAGATGGTTTTAGGTACACTTAAGAAATTCTTTTTCTCAGCATAATGACCTAAGAAGTATGTAAAAAATGCGCGGCGCGTTCTTTTTTGATGAGAATTGTGGTACTACGTTCTCATGAAAAAACTAATCCTTATGTCTCTATTGGTAATTAATCAAGCCCAGGCTGCTGAAGCAGATAACTTTACTGGTATGAATCAGGAGTTACCAGATATTTTAGGGACTGTGAATAAAGAGGCGAATGTGTCACTTTCTCAAGCTGTCCAAAAGACAAATGCTGAGGGTGGCTGTGACCGTGAACGTCTGGTGGAAAATTTACAATATTATTTTGCAAATCATACTTCAGGTAAGCTTGTCATAGATATATTGCATGAAAAGAAGTTCATGAAGAGATCAATTAGTATCGACGAGTCAATATATAGTGGATGGACTTTATTTGAAGGTGCGATTTTAAATCTTAGTAAAGATTCAGACTTGGCACTTAGTCCAACCATTCGTATGGGAAATACTGTTATAGGGGTTGATAAGTTAGAGCATATGTTTGGCATGGGTTCTCGTTATTATCAGGATTATCATATTAAGGGCAGATCTCTTTCTGCAACATTGCGTGAGGGTATATTTAAGGAGAAGACAATACTCGGTGGAAATATTTTGGCTACAGGAGTGTTCTCTTATGCGGATCTTTCTGCAAATTTTAACGGAATGAGGTTCTGGAATCATATGTTAGGCGAACAAAAAGATGTCATAGGGCAAGATATTGGGCCTTACATTTTATGTGTCGATGATAAATATGAAGTTAATTCAAGATCATCAATCGATTTCTCAAATTACATTGATGCCAGTATGGATGAATCAATTAATTGTTCTAAGTATGCTACAAAAAAGAGTGTTAAAAGAATTAAAAAGGCTATGAAAACAATGGCAAAGAGTCTTGATCAAGATGTATCTTGCCCAATGAGTTGGTCGAAATTTGATGAAATGCAAGCTAAGTATAATTTCGTGATTGAAGACGACAAAAAAGGTCGTACCATAAGTGATTTTATTCTTAATGAAGAAGGGCCTGGAAAAGTTTCTTACTTTAATGAATTCTAATATCTCATAGAGCTAATTCTTGAATCACTGTTTTTGAAGTGTTAATCTTAACTACTGCATATAAAAGGGAGTTTATCTTGCGCGTAGTTATCATGCTATTAATAAGCATTTCTATATTTGCCCAGAGTCAAAGTGATTTCTCTCGTTGGTTGTCCGAGCATATTGAGTCTTTGAAAGAGGACTATCCAAGAGAGTTCCTAAATAAGACATTTGATGGTGTGAAATATAATCCGGATATCATTAAGTACGATAGACGTCAGCCTGAGTTCGTTCGCTCAATGGGAGAGTATTTAAGATTATATCTTAAAGAAGATAGAATTATTCGTGCCAGAGACCAGTATCAAAACTTAAGGCCACTTCTAAACTCTATTCAAAGAGACCATAAGGTAGAAGGGAAGTATCTCGTCTCATTTTGGGCGCTAGAGACAGACCTCTCTAGGCATACAGGAAAAATCGACTTAGTAGAGGCCCTTTGCACTCTTTCATTTGATGGAAGAAGAAGTAGTTTTTTTAAAAGAGAACTCAATGAACTTTTAAAAATACTATATAACGAGAAAATTGTTTATCCTGATAGCCGTATTCTTGGCTCTTGGGCCGGAGCTATGGGCTCAACTCAATTTATGCCAAGTAATATAAACGCTTATGCCATCGATTATGACCGTGATGGTAGGATTAATATGTGGTCAAATACCAGCGACTTTCTAGGCTCCTCTGCAAACTTCTTAAGACAAGTAGGGTATAGAAATAATGAATTATGGGCAGTAGAAGTAGAGCTTGATCAAGACTTTGATTATGATCTAAGTGGCCTCTATCATAAGAAGTCCGTCAGTTTCTGGCTAAGAAATGGTGTCAAGTTCAAGCAAGATGTCAGTATTCGTGAACAAGTAAGCTCCATTTATATCCCTCAAGGAATTAATGGCCCTAAGTTTCTTGTTCTTAACAATTTCTTTAGAACATATAGATGGAATAACTCATCTAAGTACGCTCTGGCGATCGGAATTATGTCAGACTTAATAAGTGGTAGAGCAGACTACTTTGATTCATTTAATCTAGAAGAAGAAACTTTCTTAACTTTTGATCTCTCTAAAGATATTCAAAGAAAGCTCAATGAGCTTGGCTTTAACGTTGGGAAGGTTGATGGAATTATTGGGCCCAAGACCTTTAGAGGTTTGCAGATGTTTCAAAAGTCTCTGGGGCTTATTGCTGATGGATATCTCTCTAAAGAGCTTGCACAAACTTTGTTAAATTATTAAAGTATATACCAGTAATGTCGGAATGTAGCGCAGCCTGGTAGCGCATTCGCCTGGGGGGCGAAAGGTCGCAGGTTCAAATCCTGTCATTCCGACCATTAAAAACCACTCATCTGAGTGGTTTTTTATTTTCCAGCAAATTTTTAAAAATTCTAAACACTTAAAAAGACTAGCAATTGGAGATTGCGCTTAGGTCACTATTTCTTGAAATTTCCCCATATTTCTATGTTTGGTAACATTTGGTAACTTTTTTGGTAACATCTAATACAGGCAGATAATTAGCATTCAATGTGTGAGATACAATAGTATCCTTATTAGAACTAAAATCTTGCTAAAAGCCCAGCACCCCATCCATATCGATTGCTATAATTACCTTGAATAGAAAAGTCTCTAGAGAACATATAAGAGGTTCCGACCAACCACTGGGTTTCCCCCTGATATGAGTTGTCATCTTCTAGCTTATTAACCCATCCAAAATCAGCTCTGTACTCATACTCTGCTTCAAGGAAAAAATTTGAAAATAAAAGAATTTCTCGGTCTAGGCGAATTCGTGGTCGCAACTGATGGTCTAAACTAACATCTAAGTTGAACCCATAGGGCGTAAAGTATTTAACACCAACTAATCCAACGGTATTAAGCTCTTCATAAGAGTCTGGAACTTCAGTCTCTGAATTGACTCCAACATAAACACTAACCCAATCACTTAAATATCGATCATAATTTATTTCAGCCTCAAGGTTTTGGTCATAATCAACTTCAGTACGCAAGTTCAACTGATTCCTAATATTACTAGAAGTTAGAAAAAGCTCATTGAAATTTGACCCCAGACGAGCTGTCCCCCAATTATAAAAAAGGTCAGTCTCATCGACAAGCGTCTGTGCTGAAAACTCACTCATCCGCTCGTCGCGAGGGGTACCATAACTGAATACCCGAGCCATCCCACCCATCATATGGTACAGGACATGACAATGGAATATCCAATCACCGACTTCCTCATTATAAAACTCAATCACAACACTCTTCATCGGTGGTACATTAACAGTATGTTTTAATGGTGAACGTTCACCATTTTTATTGATCACCCTGAAGAAATGACCATGGAGGTGCATCGGATGATGCATCATCGTCAGGTTATTTAGCGTGACCCTTGTCACTTCCCCTCCGTTAATTTTGATTTCACTGGCTTCAGACAATGGTACCCCATTCATACTCCAAATATACCGATTCATATTTCCAGTTAGATTAAGTAATATTTGTCTCACTGGTACGTCTGGATCAAATGCTGTGACCTCTTTTGCTTTTAGAAAATCATAATTAAAGAATTTTTTCCGTGCACTAAAATCAAAAACCTCACCTTCTTTAGGCTTCATTTTCATATTCTGAGTCATCTTCCCAGTGGCTCCTGAATGAGCTTTTGGCATAGATCCATTTTTCATTACCTTCCCATGATCCATTTTATGATTATTCATAGGCATTGCTTCATTCATTTTCATGGAATGACCATTCCCATTCATCCCATAGTTTTTCATGAGGAACTCAGGCGTCGTCTTTTTTTCATCACCCACCATTGCCGGTGCACCCATCTTCATATCCATACTTGCCATCTGTTTCATCATAGCCACTTTATCAGGCCGACTAATTACTGTGGCTGGAAAAAGCTTTCCAGTACCAAGGTGGAGAGATGTGCTCCCAGAGCCATCTTGTACAGTTGCTATAATCTCTAAACGACCTTTTGGAATGGTCACGATAACATCGTAAGTTTCAGCAATTCCGAACAGGAATCGATCTTTTTGCACGGGCTCAACATCGATACCATCACTAGACACCACAGTTGGATTTCCCCCTCCAAAATCCATCCAATAATAAGTGGATGCAGATGCATTAATAAAACGAAGTCTGATCTTTTCGCCAGGCTTAAACTCAGGATATTCCAGAAGTCTTTTACCATTCATCAAAAATGCTGGATAGTAGATGTCGGCTATATCAGCGCCACTCATTCGATCACGCCAAAAATTTAGCTGCGCACTTAAAGCTCCTTCTCTAATCACTCTGCTCAATGGCACGGCCGTACCTTTTTTCAACTGATACCATTCGTTGCCTCTCTTTAGATTTCGCAATACATTCATAGGTCTTTCGTCTGTCCAATCAGACAGAACAACAACTAAATCTTTATCATATTCTAGTTTCTTTTCTTTTGGCTGTATCACGATTGAACCGTATACCCCCTTCTGCTCTTGCAGCATCGTGTGAGAATGATACCAGTAGGTCCCGGACTGATTAATGGGTATCCTGTACTGAAAGGTTTCACCCGGCTCTATTGGTGGAGTGTTTAAATAAGGAACACCATCATAAAAGTTTGGAAGGATGAGGCCATGCCAATGCACTGAAGTTTCAGTATTCATTTTGTTGGTTACATTAATTAAAGCTAGATCGCCTTCTTTAAATTCAAGGATTGGCCCCGGAATTCTGCCATTGAGAGTCATTGCATTCGCCTCAACTCCTCCAAGCGTCATTTTATTTTCTTCAATGACTAGATTGTATTCTCTTTTAGGTCGATTTTCTTCTTTTCGATCCTGACCGTTGGTTCCAACCTGTGCAAAAGTAGGTAAGGCCCAAAATAAAAGTACTATAATTTTCATGAAGTTTCCTTTTTTACCTTCTTGTCAAGATACATTAAATCAAAATTTAGCCAGTTTGTCGAATCCCACTTAACGGTACCTGCCTCAGTCTCATCAAAAGAATCAATGCAGACATCTGAAATAATCACAATATTAAATGACAGGATTAAATATGGTATTAAAAAAGTTCCTAAATTGGCTAAAAGATTTGCTAAGAAATGATTGAAACAGAAAGAGGAATGTTTGCTAAATCTCTTTCTCCTGAAAAAACTAAGCAACCTTCAAGAAGACCAGAAGCTACTCTTTAAAAAGCTTCGCTTCCTTTATCCAAGCTGTAACATTTCCAAGACAACACCCTCCTTGAGGATTTGAAGTCTCGCAAAAACAGCCGGGGCTCTTCATTTTAGCTTTTATATCTTCTAAGGCCCTAGTATCACCTGTTTTATTTATTTCATCTAAGATTGATTGTCTGGTGTAATCAAAGCAATAGCAAACATGTACATCAAGTCCATTATCTTTAACTGTTGCTTTAACTTTCAAGTTATTAGTCTTAAAAAAATGATTTTTGTCTGCGCAGAAGTAGGTAACTTCACAGTCTGGCGTCTTGCAGTATTTATAAATTTCACTTTCTCTAAGTGTGTTCTTAGAATCATTTAAGAGTAATGATTTTAATGTTTCAATTCCCACATTGGCACCCTTACTGTCACAAAAAGGACAGCTAAAGTTTTTGTCTGTGTTATTTACTTTTTTGCTTGAGTCGCAACATCCCATAATATCACCTACGACTTACATACCTTAATGCTATGTTTTTCATCCATAAATACTTTAAACTCTGTAAATTTCTCAATCGCTTTACTAACTTCACAATCAGTTTTTTCTGCTACGTAATTCTTTTTTTCAAATTTTAGACCAGCCACACCAACAGAGATTTCTTTGTCTTCTATTTTTAGGTTATCAGATTTTTTGAGTGCAACCTTTACTCCTAAAATACATCCTCCACAGGTCATCCCTTTCACAAAATATTTTTTTGATACTACCTCTTCAGAGTATCCACTTGCAGGCAACAGCGAGATTAATAATATAAGTGCAAATATATTTTTCATAAATTCTCCTAAACTAAGTAAATACTCCAATATGGAAATGTTAAAAAACCAAGTATCAATACTGTCGCAATCCAAAGGATACGCTTATTCCACTTATCAGATTTGGGGTTGGCACAATATGAACCATCTTCACATTCATCAGCAGGTTTTTTCTTATAAGTATAAAAAAATGCTAACCCTAAGAGAACTAATGTTAGGACTGTTAAATAAGGTCTATAAGGTTCCATTTTCGACAATAGTCCAGCACTTGAGACACCCAAAACAGCAAATATTAAAGGGCCAATACAGCATGAAGCTGCAACAATTGAAGCTATGACACCTCCCAAAAGTGTCGCTCTTTGTGCCTTGTTATCCATTTGATTCTCCGGTTAATAACTCAAGGAAATGGCATTGAGATTCTCCTGATGTGGATTCACACTTCTCAGATACTCTAGCTAATGCTTTTTTAATTTTTTTGAGTTCAAGAATTTTTTTATCAATGTTAGCTTCCTTTTCTTTAATCTTACCTAAGGCCAAAGAACACTTTCCCTTTTTGGAAATTTGAATTTCTAAGAGTTCTTTAATCTCTATTAAAGTAAAACCTAAGTCTTTGGCAGATTGAATAAAGTTTAAAATATGAGGAGCCGAGCTATTATAGTAACGATATCCACTAGACGATCGTTTTTCAGGAGTCAGAAGCCCTTTGTCTTCATAGAAGCGAATTGTATCTATAGTTGCTCCTGTTTCCTTTGAAAGCTCTCCGATCTTGTATAACGAGTCCATTTCATTTCTCCTTAGCACCATTATAAACCATGGAGTACAGTCTAGACTCAAGAGTTTTATGGCACGAAGTTACGTGTTTTCGTAATATTCCAATTTTCTTAATAGTTTCATCTGGTTAAGATGAAATAAGAGGTTTTAACGCAAGAGGTAATACGAACTTTCGTATTACTATAGAACCTGAATAATTTTAACTATTTAAATAGGTTTCTCAGGGATGACTCGATAAGGTACACGAAACTTCGTATTCTTGCTGTTAGAACCGACGAACTATCGTCAGTTATTAACTCATTAGAATTATTTGACTCCTTTAATTTTACGACGAAGTCTCGTCGTTTTTCACTTCTATTTTTTGTGACGAGTTTTAGTCAAATTTAATTTTGTTAATGATTTCAGTTAGGTAGTTCGTTTAATTTTTTGGCATTGGGTTTGCTTATATTGATTATGTGGTTTGCATTTTCTTTTGGGGAGCGAGCCATGTAAACCGACTACGCCGATTTACGAAACTTAGCTCACTTCGTTTGCTAGTTTATTCTTGGAGGCAAGCCCCAAGAATCTCTTTTAAGAGAAGCCTGAGAAGAAGCTGACAGAGTATGCGGATAGTTTGTTTAAAGTATTTTTTGAGTGATTGTTTATTCATTCTTACCTCCTGCGCCCTTGCGGAGCAGATGAGGAGGTAAAATGAAAAATAAAAGCTCATAGTTTTTTTGAAATGAAAGTAACAACGACCGGGGTGGCGAATATCCTCAGCGATTAAAATGGCCCTAAGTTTCTAGTTTGCTGGTTTTCAATAGTTTTTATGAACGAAGCCACATACGACGACCACAAACGAGTATGTGCTCTTTAAAAAGGAGTGCATTAATGCGCCATTTTTCTAACAAAGTAAAAAAAGACATTCGAGACAAAGTCATCCCTGTGAGATTCACAGAAAAAGAAAAAAACTTTGTCGAATTAGTATCAAACAAATTCAACATTAGCTTAAGTGAGTTTATCAGACGATCTGCTCTTCAGAGACGAATGCCAGCTCAAGGTGTCGCCGAGATCAATCGCAAAACGTATCAAGAGCTATGTCGAATTGGTAACAATCTCAATCAAGTTTTGAAGCATTTAAACTCTGGAATATTTCTAGGATTGGAAAAAGAAATGTTCATAGAGCTTAAGGCCTTAATTAAAAAGATTGGATTTGAGATGGTAGGCTCTAAAGCTTGATAGCCAAACAAATCAAAGGCAAAAGTTTTAGAGGTTGTGTTTCTTATGTTCTCTCAAAAGAGGGAGCTGAAATGATACATTCTAATATGCTTGGTGAAACGGTTGATGAATTATCCCGTGAGTTTGCCCAAGCCAGAAAGTTAAAACCTAACCTTCAAAAATGTGTTTATCACGCTAGTCTTTCGCTGCCAGAGGGTGAATCCCTAAATAAAGATCAATGGGGCGAAGTTAGTCAAAAATACATGAAGGAAATGGGCTTTAGCGGTTCTCAGTATATGGCCGTAATGCATAAGGATACGGAACATCAACATATTCATATTGTCGCATCTCGGATTCGACTTGATGGCACTGTCGTTAGTGATAGCAATGACTATAAGCGAAGTGAAAAGGTCATTCGAGGTTTTGAAATTGAATACGGACTTGAAAAAGTTAAATCAAGCAGAGATGTGGGAATTTCAGCACCTACTCGTGGAGAAATGAGAAAAATATTAAACGAACGTAACCCCAGTATAAAGTTGAGACTACAAAAGATTATTGGTGATGCGACAAATGAAAAACAATCAATGACCAGTTTTATGAATAAACTTGAGTCAGAAGGTGTTGGAGTTATCGCTAATATTTCAGATAAAACAGGTCATATTTCAGGAATTAGTTTTGTCCTCGATGGAGAGCTAATGAAAGGCAGTGATCTGGGCAAGAGTTTCACATGGGGCAAACTTAAAAAGAAAGGAATTGTTTATGACAATATCAAAGAAAGCAAACACGTTATTGAATATGGAAGAAGAGCTCGTGAGGCAAGCTTGCAACAATCACATCATCAAAATGAACGAGCTAATGCAAGAAGCTCTAGTGGTTTTAAAGCAAGAGGCAAAGAAAGTCGTCATTATGATGGAAAAAGATTTAACCAAAGAAGTGAGGGAGATAAATCAACAAACCTCAACTATGGGGCGACAAATTTCAAATTTATTTCAGAACTTTTCAAAAACGATGGAGAAGATAGAATTTTTCCAAACGGTCACGATGAAAGAGGAAGTGAGTTCACATTTAGAAGAGGTAAAAAAGAATCAAAAAAACTTTCTAATAATCACAATCTTGATCGTTCTTTTAGGGCCAATAGTTTCACTGAAGACCTATTTCGGAATTCCAAAGAGTTACTACCAAGTAAAGGATCGAGTTTATTCCCTAGAGAAGAAAGCGACGAACTGGAAGAGCTTCGAGGAAAAGGTTCTTCCGACATTCAGCGAGAACGATCAAACCGCAATAAGGCAGATGATCGAGGCAGGAAAGAAAAATTAAAAGATAAAAAAAGACGCAAGGCCAAATCCAAAAAACGAGGACTTGACCTTGATTTCTAATTTTTTGCCTGAAATTTTTGTGAACGTAATAGAATTTTATCTAAGGAAGTGTTATGAATTATTCGATGAATGCTGATAACTCGGCATTGTTCTTTGACAATAGAATATGGGATGAATGGCTTTCTACCAGTGAAGCCGCTAAGTTTTTAAGTACGACTCCAAATGCTGTTCGCATTATGGTTTGTCGGGGAAAAATAAAAGCGTCAAAACTAGGTAGAAGACTAAGATTCAAGATAAGTGACCTGCGCAATCTCCTTTTAAACAAAGGAGACTAAAGATGATTAATAAATATCAAGCAGGTAACAAATTCTTGTACGAAGTTTTTGTAAAAGGAAGAGATAAAAACGGCAAACAAGTTGGAAAACGCCGCCGTGGAATCACTTCCGCTCGAAAAGCAAAAGAGATTGAAGTTGATTTGATTAATGAACTTCGTTCAAAAGCAAGTGAGACAAAAACTTATACATGGCAAGAATGGCACTTAGAATGTATCAGACGAATGAGGATGACCTTAAAGATGGGAACTATCATGGGATATGATGGTGATCTGAAAAAATGGCTTCCTCAAGATTGGTGTGAGAAAGAGATGAGTTCATTTTCTAAAAATGATGTTTATGATCTTATTTTTAACTTCATTGGCGACAGGGCTTCGGCTCATGTTAGACAAAAAACGTATAAAAAAGTTTTAAGACTTTTTGAATTGGCACTTGAAGAAGGACTTATTGACAGAAACCCAGCAAAAGGGATTACCGTCAAAGTACCTGTGGCTGTTAAAAAGGTTCTTAATTCCAATGAAGCAGAACTTCTTTTAAAACAAGCTAAAGAATGTCATCACCGCTTTTATCATCATTTTGCCTTTGCACTTTTAACAGGCATGAGAAGCGGAGAGATGTACGCTCTTACTTGGAAAGACGTTGACCTTGAAACAGGTTTAATTTCTGTTTCAAAACAATGGACTTCAAAAGATGGTTTACATCACACCAAAAGCAATCGTAACCGAGTGGTTCCTATTAGTGCGGAACTAAAACAGCTATTAACAGAGCTTAAAAAGATTGGCCCATTTAAGGCCACGCTTAAACCCTCTGTAGTTAATCACCCTAGAGCGCGTATTGTGACTTTTGATGATTTGGTATTACCAAGGCTAAGAGAGTGGCGAAACGGCGATCAAGCGATGGTACTGGCTGAATTTTGTCGCTCTATAGGAGTTACACCTGTTAAGTTTCACGATCTACGGGCAACCTTTATTACGAACCTACTGTCGCAAGGGGTTCCGCTAGTAAAAGTGATGTCAATTGTGGGACACCGCAAAATGTCTACTACAGATGAATATTTAAGATTATCTGGCGTAGATATAAAAATCGGGACAACAGAGAAACTGGGTTACGGACTACCAAAGCACACCGAAGGCAACGTAATTTCCTTATTTGGAAACGATTCGTGACTTCAAGGTAACTTTTGGTAACATGGAAAATAATTAATCGAGTGATTTTAACGGTTTGGGGAGTATGGTTCTCCCCGACCATCTCTTATCTATAAGCTCTTGTCATATATTTTGCTAAGCTTACTAAAAAATCCTTTAAATTCAGGCTTCTTTTGCATCCAAAGAAAGTCTGGTCTCTCAAAGCTCTTCCACTTACCACCGATGATTTCTCCGTTCTCATCAATTTCAAGTTCATAATGATAGTAAGCTCTGTTGTATGATCTGTGATCAATATTGAGATCCCATTCAGGAGTGTTTTCCACAACAAATGAAACCACAGATTCTATTTCTATGATCTCTCTTGCTCCGTAGCCGTACTCTCTTTCACTAGGTCCTCTTCTTGAAACCTCAGTGCTCTCATATGAGAATACTGGCTGATTCCACACTTCAAGATCTCGTGTGATATCAATAATGAAGCCCCTGTCTTGTTCGAGTTCATTTGCAAGAATTACATGTAGTGCTCCTGGATTGACATCCGCGCAGCCATTTTCTAAGAGTTCGTTGTCATATTGCTCTTGAGTTATTTCACCATTTTCAAGCTGCTCTTCTAGTTTTGAAAAGTCGCTATTGCATCTCTGTCCAAGAAAACTCGTTTCTGGTGCTCTTTCATAGTGAAGAAAGAAAGTGAGAAGTGCTTTAATGTCTGCCGAGCCAAATTCAATCTCTATATCATCATCATTTCTCACTGTGACTGGCGTGGGGTTCTTATAAAGTAGTGTTGCTGGGGCCCAGCCATGGCAAAGTCCTTCCCATGTAGGTATTTCAAAACCATCAACAAAGAGATCATGATCTGGGACAGTCTTTAGAATTTGTGTTCTCTGTCTTTCATGACGAGTTAATGGAAAGTCATATTGGCCTACGAAAATATCGTATTTCTCTGCTGGTGAAAGAGTGGAAGTGTCCATTTCACTTAGTGCACTTTTATCTAAGATGTCGTAGCTGAATCTCTTCTTTGAATACCAGTCTAGAGTAATATCATTCCATCTGTAGCTAATTCCACCTTTGTAACTAGGCCAATAGTCATCAGTCCAAGGCATGAAAGTCAGCGAATTTGTTTTCTTGAGATCTTCGTATTGATAATTATAACTCTTATCAAGATGAGCTTTATTTAATAAGTAGGGATTATTACGCGGATTCCAAGGGTCTTTATCCCTTGAGAGTTCAATTTTTACTTTTGCGTACGCAGTAATACTTAAAACTACGATAAGTGACGCGATCAGTGTACGTTTCATCAGATTCCCTTTGTTGTGATATCTGACTGTATTAAATAAATTTAACACTAGAGCTAATCTATATCAGGAAAAAGACTCTGATTACTTAGTTTGGGATGGTCTCTTCTATGAAAAATTTTCAAAAAATTCTATAAACGATGAATGTTGTGATACCGTGACGCACCGCAGGAGGTTTCTTATGAAGGCTTTAACTCAGTTTATTTTGTTAACTATTCTCATGACTACGGCAAATGCCAACCTTGGAAATAAGGACGCTAGAAAAATAAAGAGAATAAAAGCGAAAACATATAAATGTGTCTCTGACGTTATGCTCAGTAGAAAAGGTGCAGAGAACACGATTAAAACTTCTGCATCTATACTGGATGATTTACAGCATGCAGTGGCCTCAAGGTCTAATAATTATAGAAATTATCGAAGTCTCTATAAGAAATGTGAAAAGCTACAGGTTGAGGTTGAATCTGAAAAACAAGCTGGCTTACATGAATTTTTAGATAAAGTTAGAGCGTACACACATATTTCAGACAATCAGGGAAATGAAGAGAAGATTGAAAAATTTCTTAGGTATGCAACTTCGGGCAATAACACAGTATGTACCGTTCTTGGAGTTAACGCAAGTGCCTCTGTGATCGTTGGCCTAGAAGCAGGGTTTTACGTCTCTAGCTGTGAAAACCGTATCAATGGACATAGATTTTATATGGTCATACCTGAAGCTGGAGTGAATCTTGGTGTGGGTGTAAGTTTTTCTTTTGTTCATACAGTTCAGAGTATGAGAGATAATGTTGATTCATCCTTCTTTGATCATGGTGAATCAGGCACTCTTGCGCTATTTATAGTTGGTGCAAATGAATTTAATGCTGATGATTTTGATTATGGTACTTATTGGGGTGGTTGTGAAGGTTGTAAGGATAAAGGACACACGATTGGCTTAGCCTTGAGTCGAGGTCACAGAGTAGCCGCTGGTATAAAAGTTTATACAAGATCAACTAATGTTAAGCTTGCTGACGAAAATTTACTATAACTTCAACTTAGTGAATTACTTCTATAGTTTTCACTAAAGTAATTTGTAATATCAGAAATATAATTATTGATTGGAAACCTACGATCACTTAATCCGCCTGGGATTTGTGAGTAGGTTTCTTTCGTTTTGAGATCAACAACAAAGCGCCATGACGGGCAAAAAGAAGCATTTCTATTATGCGCTCGAAATATACTTCCTTGAGAAACTGTTGATCTATTTCCCTTTATCGGGAGGTCTTTGATATCCACTCCGGCAAACTTTGGAAGTTTTCCATCAAAGAAAATATTATTCATATCTAATTTATTCACTTCTCCCCAAGGTTTTGCTTCATCAAGAAGTGCTTTTATTATAGCATCATCCACGTATTCCTTACGTGACTTCCTAGAAAAGAATAACGAGTCATCATCACCAAAGAAAGTCTCATCAAAGAAATTATAAAAATCTGCAACGAAGGCTGATTGAGTTAAAATAAATTCACTACTCTTTGAATCGATAAAGTGATCACTAAAGAAATTGATAAAGAGGTGAGTGTAGAAGCGTTCAAATAATGTCGCCTCTTTACTTGAGATATCATACTGGTAGTCCCAACTTCCTAGTAACTCTTCAAGGGCCTTGAACTTAGTAATATACTTTTTGGCCTGTAAAGATGTTATGTCATGTTGAATTTTTTTAAATTTTTCAAGCGTATCTGTCTCTTGTGCGACTACTTCTTGCTCAATTCTATCTCGTCTATAATCTCCCATTGGCGCATTAATGGATTGAGTATGATGCTCATTTGGATAATCAATCAGATTATTAGCGGTAATCAGAAGGCCACTCTCTGGATTTTCAAATCTCGTTAGTTTATGAGCTTCAAGTGTTCCACTCCACTTATTCTCTTTCTTATATCCCATAAGGGGCAAGATGCCGCCACTCTTTCTAAGAGGGAGCTTTCCTGACTGCTGATAAATGATATTGTTTTGATCGTCACCAATAAGCCAGTTACAACTGATACATACATTACTTAAGGCGTCGGCCATTTCTTTTGCATTTGTACTTTGAAAGGAGTCTTTTAAAGCTTTAAGAGTCTCTAGGCCGCCACTTTTGTGATTAGACCATGAGAGGCTTAGATATAGGCCATCTCTTAAGTTGTCATCATCGATGTTGGTTTCTAGAAGTCCTGAATCTGTTTCATAAATTGATATTTCACTTTTTAAGTGATTCTTTCGATGGATAGTCTCTATTCTCTTTTTTAGTTTATGAAACTCTGACCCCACTCTAATTTTTGATTCTTTGATCTCCTCAACGAAGTAATCAATTTGATCCATAAATCCGTAGGTAAATGAAAAGGCAACTGCCTTATTTGATCCCATAATAAAGCAAGGAACACCTGGCATGGTAATGCCAACATATGTCTGATCAAGTTCTTTTATCGTCGCTTTCATCTCATACCATACAGAGGGAAGGCGATTAATCTCGAGGTGAGGGTCGCATGCCATTAGGACGTGACCATTTCTATTACTGATCCAATTATTTGATGCGCTAACTTTAGGGAGTGCTTTTATAAATTGCGTTGTCTTATCGAGACTCTTTTCATAGATCTTTATTTTCTTTATTTTTTCGACCAGTCCATCATCTATCTCTTCATCAATCTTAAAGAAACTTTTTAACTTGTTAACGTCAACGCCACCTTTAAGTAATTCGATGATGAGCTTCTCTAAATCTTGCTGGCCTTGGGCAAGACCTAGGTATGACATGATCTTAATAGTCGCGATAATATCTGTAATAGTATAAGGCGCTGG
>DDIK01000183.1 GCA_002338505.1 Bacteriovorax sp. UBA1852 | reverse complement strand
AATGCTAAAACATTGGTTGTTGTTGGTACAGATAGCTCATAGTAATTTCTAAAGAGTTGATGGAGATGAAATCGATCACCTATAAAAGGTGACTTACCTCTATAAATTCTTCTGATAAATGAGATTCCCACTTCGGCCATAGAGATAGTAGCGGGTAAGATACAAAGAAGAAATGCATCTACATAGTTTCTATTTATCCTTATATCTTTAAAAGACGCCGTGAAAAGAAAGAGATATGACATACCTATAAATGTCCCCCCTATTTCACCTAAATGCATCTTCGAGGGATACTTATTATAAAAAGTAAAAGGTAAAAGACATGCAAAGAATAAGAGTGAATAATTAAAGACTGTGTCTGATCCATATAAGTATCCTAGGAATGCATAAGAGAGATAAACCATACCTGAAATCTTCACTGTCATCATATCCAGTCCATCAAGAAGATTTGTACCATTTAAGACACCTATTCCATAAAACATCAATCCGATAAACATGATCGTTGAAAAATAATCTCCAAGTACAAGAGAATTTACGACAGCAAATGTAAAAACAGAAATTAATTGAGAAAATAATTTCACAACAGGCCTAAGTTCAAAGCGATCATCCAAGTACCCATAGCCAATAATAATTGAAGAACTAAAGAAGAAAGAGCCTAATAATAATTTTGTAACTCTCCACTCAAAATCAAAAAAAGAAACAAAGAAAATTGATGCGAGTATTGCAAGCGATATAGGTAATCCTCCGAGTAGTTGAGCGCCCGAGTCAGACTTACCCGAATAAACAACGAAGTACTTCTTAAAGTCAAAGTCTGTTTTTCTGACCTGTCGTAAGCAAAAGACAAGACAGGACGACAGAACAAAAGATGCTAAAAATAGTTGATAAAATGGTGTCATTTATTCCTCCATAACACCCATCGACTTTCTTTAGTTAATATTAATTTTTTTGATCGACTTGGCGATAAAGTGGTAAACTTTTACTGGTAAAATCAAAGTCTTAAACGGAATTAACTTGAGAAAAATACTCATCATTCATTCAAATAAAGAAAGTGCTTATTATCTGAAATTTCTCATGGACGGTATCGAGGAGTGCTCATTTGATTATAGAGAGAGTTTAAATGAAACTCTTCAACATGAGCCACAACTTCTTAGCGAGACGGACCTTACGATTTGTGAATTTAATATTAGTGGATTTCAGGGTCTACTGACTTTTATTAAAGAGAATAAGGCTGTACTACTACTTACAACTTATACTAGTGAGCAATCGACACTCTTCTCTCAAGCTCTAGAGTATAGTCCACAGATTTCTGGATTTGCTATCGATAATAATGAAACGCACTCTTTTAGAAGTGCTTATCGAAGAATGATGCGATTAAAGGAAAGAAGTACTACTAGCACTGAATACTGCCGAATTAGGAGCGACTATTTTCTAAACTTTAAAAAAGTTGTTTGTGATGTTTACCTTAAGATTTCTGATGAAAAATTTGTAAAAATAATACCTAGGCATCAAGAATATGACGCTGGGGAAATAGAGAAATATCAAAGAAAGAATGTAACCTTTTTATATATTAAAGATATAGATTATAAAATCTTCATTAATGCAGTATCGAACTTCTTTGTTAATAGATCAAAAGAGAATTTACCTCAAATCGTATCTAACAATAATATACTCCCTACGATATGCCACGAAACAGTACACGAGATCGTCTCAAAGATTGGATTGAATGAGCAGGCCTTAACATTAACAAACCATGCTCTTAATGAAGCCTTTAGTCTCATTGAAAAGAATGATATATTTAAGCTTTTGAAAAATACACTTCATCAAAACTCTTTTATTTCAGAACTCAGTATGCTGACGAGCTATATATCTTGTGCTGTTTGCAAGGAGTCTGAGCTTAAAGGCCCTGAAAACTACTTAAGACTATCTCTTGCTTCATTCTTTGCAGATATATCATTAAAAGATGATGAATTGGCACGTGTTGAATCATCTCATGAGCTGGAAAGTAGTGTGGGTAGTGAAAAAACGAGGAAGATAATAAGAAATCACCCTCTTGAATCGGCAAAGATGATTGAAAGAATAGATGGGCTTCCAATTGGGGTTGATAGTATCATTATGAAACATCATGAAAGATATGATGGCTCAGGTTTTCCAAGAGGTATAGACTATACCAGAATAGAGCCTATTTCAGCTCTATTTATTATCTCAAGTGAGCTAGCTTACACACTTTACGATACTGGCTATAATCGCGATGTAATCCTCGATAAAATAATTGATATGGAAGAGAAATATACCAAGGGCTCATTTATAAAATGTATAAGAGCAATGAAAATTGCCTTCTCAATACCTCAGGTAGAGTATAAAGATAAAGAAGGTCTCTTTTAATGAAGATCGCCTATCTCTCATCTCTTGAACGTAGTGTTAATAGTGGAGGCGCTTACTTACGTATCGAGGCCATTAAGTATATATATAAAGCGCTAGATATCCAGGTAGACTCCTTCTATAGCGATGATGCTATGGAACACAAAGGACCAAGAGATTATATTCACTATACTAATATTTTTAAATATGGATATAAGCCTTTAATTCTATTTAAATCAAAGAAAATTGATCTCTCTAAATATGATATTATACACTTTGATAATCTCAGGCACTTTAATTGGGATATAAAATTAAAAAAAGATGTGAAAATAATCTATAATGCTCACAATCTCGAATGTGAAAATTATTTTCAAAGAGAAGATAATATTCACAGTCAAAATTTTCTAGAACATGAGATTAAATGTATCAAAAAGAGTAACCTCACGCTCGTTTGCTCTGAACGAGAAAAGTCCTATCTCACCCAAAAAGAGAAGACAATTGAGAATAAAATTATTGTTATTCCGAACCTTATAAGAAAAGAAGACTACTACTTTAATGAGATAAAAAAGAGTATCTTATTTCTAGGAACATTAGACTACTTCCCTAACATTAAAGCGGTAGAATACCTCACATCAACCTTCTCAAACTATATAAAAAATCATTCACCAGAGTTGCTGGATAAATACAGCTTTGTGATAGCTGGAAGAAACCCACAAGAAAACCAATTTGAGATGATTGAAGACTCGATATTTACACTTCAAAAAGACTTAACAAAAGAAGAAGTACTAGGATTATTGTCATGTACATACATGAATCTCGTTCCCTTAAGACATGGCAGTGGGACAAGACTAAAAATCATTGAGGCGATCATGTCAAAATCCCTTGTCCTCTCTACAAAACTGGGCAGCGAGGGTATTGTGAATGAAAATATAATTACCTGTGACGCTTCCAAGTTTCATGAAGAATTCATTAACTTTATGAAAGAAGAGAACGAGTTTAACGATAACTCTTTAGAAGAGTTTTATAAAGACTTTGATCTTAAAACTTGGTTGTCTTACAACTCTACATCTTTAAAGAAAAAGGTTCTTGAACTATGACATTGGCAGTACTTATTCCAACATGGAAAAGACCCAAGATGCTTCATCGCTGCCTAGAACATCTTGGTGCCTTAAATGATTATCCTGATATGGTATATATTGTCACGAGACAAGATGATCAAGAAAGTATTGATGTCATAAAGAGATTTGAGTCAAAGTTACCAATCTCCCATGTCATTGTTGAAGAGGAAGGGGTTATCCACGCTGAAAATGCAGGCCTTAAAGAAATCAAAGAAGAAATAGTATGCTTCTTAGATGATGATGCCTATGTTCCCAAAGAATGGATCTCAAGAATAAAGAGACACTTTGAAAATGAAGAAATTATAGGAGTTGGTGGCCCAGACCTTATTATACGTCAAATAAAAGATAACTATAGAAGAAATGTAAGCACAGTTGGCAAGCTAACTTGGTATGGAAATCCAATTGGGAACCATCATCATAAAGTAAGTAAGATCCATGATGTAGACATACTCAAAGGCGTTAATATGTCTTTTAGAAAGAAGTCTCTCACCTATCTCGACACGAATCTTCAAAGTGCTATTACTGATGGAAATGGCTCATTCTGGGAACTTGATTTATGCATGAATCTAAAGGGAAAAGGGAGACTCATATTTGACCCTAGTCTTGAAGTAGAACATGATAGCGATCACTCCCACTTCATAGAAGACAAAGTCATCTACAATAATTCTAGAAATTATACATATGTCATGATTAAGAATTATTCATTCATTCAAAAGATATTCTTCTTCATATATATTTCTCTTATTGGAAACAGTAATACATGGGGATTTTTAAAATTAGTACAGCAAATTCTTAAAGGTCATACAAATCCATTAAGGCATTATAAAATTAGTATCAAAGGTTTATTAAAAGGATTTAAAGTTGCCAGACAAACAAAAGTACAACCTCGCTATATATGTCCATGACCTCGTAAGAGAAATTGGACATAGTCGTGCACTCATTGAAACTATTAATAATATGTCAAAAGATTCAATCGACAATATTTTTGTCATTGCTTTTACCTGTGACTCAAATGAGATTATCTATAGAGAAGATCCAAATAAGGTTAAGTTTATAAGAGTTCCCTCCCTATTTCAAAATCCGTTTCTTATTAAGATGTTCTACTTCTATATTATGAGCTTTTATCTGAAACTTACAAAAGTACCAAAGACAACAAAGCATATTGGTATAGGAACGGCGGCTCTTTGTGTAGACTATGTGAATATTCAATTTATCCAGGATGAATGGCGACAGAAATACTTCACTATTTTCCAAGGAAACCTTCTAAAATATATCTACAAGAAAGTACTCTTCTTCTTTTTCACTCTTACAGAAGTCTATCTTTATAAAATAAGAAAGAATGTTAAGTTCTCAGTATTATCTAAGTTTGAAATAACTTATTTGAATGAGAGATTTAAAGTTGAGAAGTCAAGAATGATACTGAACTATTCAGGAGTAAATCTTGAGAACTTTTCATTATCAGTAAAGTCACGTCAAGAGATTTACACAGACCTTTTAACGAGATATCCAGAGCTAACCAAGATAGATATAACAAAACCTATTAACTTATTCATAGGAGCTTTTGAAAGAAAGGGACTCCATAGAGTCATAGAAATATGCTCTAGTGAGGATGAGGCACAACTTATAGTTATAGGAAAGCCAGAAGGCACTATTAAGCAATTTAATTTGCCCGACAATATTGCATACATTCCCTTTACCAAAGAAGTTCAAAACTTCTACGCTATTAGCGATAACTTTATCTTTCCTACTATCTATGAGCCTTTTGGATTAGTTCTTTTGGAAGCAGCGGTCATGGGGCTAAATGTCTATTCCTTATCCAATAAAGTTGGTGCTAGCGAACTTCTTGAGAATCTTAATGGAGTATATCTCTTTGAAGATCAAGAGGGCCTTACTCTTAACTCGCAAGAAATAATATCAAGAGAAAAGAGAGAATTAAATCGCAAAGAAAGACTTGAGAGATTCTCAGAGTATACATGGGAAGCTGCAGGTAAGAGATTTCAAAGACTCTTAGAAGATAAGAGCCTTTCTTGAAACATTTTAAAATCAAGAACTTCATTATAAAAGTCGTAACAACCATGCTTAAGACTTACAAAACTATTTTTATTTTCCAATGTTTTTAAACAGGCAAGCAGTCCTTCCTTATCACCAGGCTTAAAAACAAGTCCTGTTCTATTATTTTGCACTAAGAATGTTACCCCAGTATTTAGATCACTTGCGATAACAGGGATACTTTTTTGAAAGGCTTCAACCGAAATCATGCCATATGCTTCAGCATTGGTAAGAGAAGGTACAACAAGAACATCAGTCTCTCTTATCAGTCTTTCTTTTTCTTCATCACTTACATGACCATGAAGACAAATATTGTCACCGGCAAGACTTCGCAGCTCGTCATACATCGGGCCATTACCAATAATATCAAGCTTATAATCCGGATACTGATTCATGATATCTATCAAAAAAGAAAATCCCTTATAAGGAACAAGACGCCCTATTGCGAGAAGACGTTTTGAGAAGTCTGCTTTTTCAATAAACTCAACTTCTCCATTAACAGGGAAAGGATTGACTTTAATCTTCTCTCTTTCAATAAATTTTAAAATCTCAGAATTTTTCTTTAACTGAGGAGATGAAACTATAAATTCATCATAAACGAAAGAAGTTGCTATAAAGAATAAGTTAAAAACCTTTCCAATAAAGCCCTTAAAAATATCACTATGATAAACACAAGTAACTTTCATACCATTTTCTCTAAAGGCCCACGAAAATAGAAATAGCCAAAAATGTATAAAAGGATTGTGAATATGAATATAAGCCTCATCATAGGACTTAAACTTCAAAATACTTTGCGGCCTATAAATTAAAGAGAAGTTAAATGGAGTGGAAAGTAAGAAAGCATCTGTCTTAAACTGATGGACAGATTCACCATAAATACCTCTATAGCTATGATCATCTTTACCAAATGAGACAATATCAACCTGGTCATTAACGTGCGCACGACTAATCATTTGTGCGACTAATT
>DDIK01000002.1 GCA_002338505.1 Bacteriovorax sp. UBA1852 | reverse complement strand
TAAGATGAAACGCTATGGATATACACATGCAGAGATCAGAGACTATACACAGAAGTTGGTTAAAGAATGTAAAGGACTTAGCAAATGAAGATCATGATGCTCATCGTATTTGTAACCTTACAAGTCAGAGCAAATCAGTGCACATTTAAAGACGTCACCGATGGATCAAAGCATGAACAAACGCGTACTGATCTCATGGAGAAAGAGAATAATGCTGGAGTAAGAATAGCTCTAACCGGTATCAAGGGCAATAATTCAAGGTATGGAACTGCGACAGTAAATCAGACAATAACCAAGTATATTGAAAAGATATGTAAGAAGCTTCCAAATATGGAGCTGATAAAAACAGACTTCAAAGGATTCTATGTAGAGTGTGGAGCAAATACAAATTGTGCATCTAAGATTCAAGAAATAATCAAAAATACTGGAAGCGTTAAGTTCCCGACAGGAGATGAGGTTCTTGGAATAGAGTCGGTAACGGCAAATAATTATAAAGAAGGCTACATAAAGGCAAGGCTCAAATCAACCTATCCGGACTTTAAAGAACCAATCGAACAGTTTATAGACGGAAAGATCAACAAAGTATTAATCGAGCACAATAAATTACTTAATTCACCAGATGCTGAAAAGGTCATAGGAAGTCACATTGACAGTTTTAGAAAAGATGGCATTGAATCTGTCCCGAAGAAATACCATGATCTGATCAATATTATGGACGCCACTCTTGAAACACCATTTCACTCATCACAAAATATTGATGTCTTAATGGGAGAAGCACTAGAAGCTACCAAGAATTCTGAAATCGATGGAAAGAAGCCGACTGTTATTGGGGACTATCTTATAACATCTGCACAAACCGGAGATGACAAATTCATAGTTATAAAGAAAGGAAATGAAGTCATAAAAGTCATTGGTGCAGACGCAAGAGGCCTTGGCAAAGTTAATATGATTGAGAGGATTAAAGAACTAAGAAGGTACAAGAAAGCTGATGGGAACGGAACTCTATCAATGAAGGATATTATTAGCATCGGTGACAATGCCACGAAAAATGCAAATATTGTTATGAAAAAAAGTCTAGAGACTTATGAACAATCAATAACAGATGCAATTCGCTCGGCCCCTGATAAGGACATAGACGAATTGATAAAGATTGGTAATGAAGCATATAATGAAAAAGTACTTGCAGATGGTGACATGATGCAAATGCGTACAACAATACTATCAGACTGCGGAACAGATAAAGATAAAATTATGAATCGAGTCTCTGCTCTTCACAAGAGACAAAAAATCTTTGAAACATACGGACGCAAAGTTGACATTGGTGCATCATGTATCGGCCTAGAGTATTTTCTGCTACAAAAGGGCCTAAAAAGAGTACACCAGCTCATCGAGTAGCTAAGTCGCTGTTTATTCGTAATTAGGTTTCCCACTAAATTCACAAAAGATGACATAACTCATGTTTGAGTTAATAATATATGTTAGATTAATTACTGATAGAGCAAGTATATTGTGGGAAAGGATTACGATATGAGAAAGATAAAAGAAGCGGATAAATGTCAACATTGTCCATCACAAGGAAAAGGTGTTTTCTGTGATTTAGAGTCTTCAGAGCTCGATGAATTATCTCAACATAAAGTAACCAACACATATAAAAAAGGTCAGACACTCTTCGTTCAGGGGAACCACCCTTTTGGACTATATTGTATAAATTCAGGAAATATAAAAGTTACCAAAACAGGTGCAGACGGAAAAGAAACGATTGTTAGAGTGGCACAAGGTGGAGACATACTAGGACACCGCTCACTTTTTACAAGTGACTTCTACACGGCAACAGCTACAGCACTTGAAGAGACAAAGGTTTGTTTCATCGATAAGAAATATATTCTTAAAGTCATTGAAGAGAACCCTTCTGTTTCTCTACATGTTATAAATAAACTTAGCCGCGATATGGGCTCTGCAGAAAATAGACTTTCATCTCTTCATCAAAAGAATGTTAGAGAAAGATTAGCTGAACTTCTTTTATTACTTGAACAAACACATGGTGAAGATATTGAAGAAGGAAGAAGACTCAATATAAAACTTACAAGAGAAGAGATGGCAACAATGATCGGAACGGCCAATGAGACACTCATTAGATTTATCTCTGAGTTTAAAGATGAGGGCCTTATTGAACAGCAGGGTAAAATCATCATTCTTAAAGATACTGAGCGTTTAGCTGATTGGGCAAACTTGGCTTACTAAAGTTTTAGAAAAACCTGATCTAGGTTATATTTCTATTTTAATAAATTGATTATTATAACTTCAATATAAAGTTGAAGGTAAATATGTTTAAGGTTAAGCAGATGGTAACTAGTCTAGAGAGTGAAATTCTAGAATGTCTTAAAAGCAAAGGTGAGATAGTAACCTATACGGTTGCTGCCGACCTTTTTTATGAGGGACAGATTCCTGTCGTCGCTTACCTTGTGCTTGATGGTCATATTCACTTTCTTAAAGGAAGAACAATCAAAGAAACTATAACAGGTGGCAACCTTGTAGGTGCGAAAGAGCTTATGTCTAATACCCATGCCATCATGTCTGCTCAGATCATGCCAAAGACACAAGTTTGTTTTCTTTCAAAGAGCGACATTCACGAGATTCTAGAAGAAGAGAATGAATTAGCAGAGCAACTCGATCAGATAATTAATTTCTAAACCTGAAAATCTTAACATTAAAAGCTGACTTAAATCATGTTTAAAGAGCTGACATATATTATACTTGTAAAAAACAATAAGGAATCGATATGAAAAAAATTGTACTTTTCTTAAGTCTTGATGAAGAACTTATGAACCAATCTAAGAATATTACGAAACATTTAAATCTTGATGAGGCAGAAATTCATTTATTTCATTGTCATAAAGTCCAGGTTTATATGAATGAGTTATCGGTCTACTCCTACCCTACAAGTGACCAATACCCAGAGATGGAGAAAGCCACAAATAGCGTTCTAGAACAATTTGCAAAAGAAGCGGGATTTAAAAACTATAAGTGTCATACTGTATTTGATAGTGATCCAAAAGATAGAGCTGTTAAATATCTTGAAGATATTAAAGGTGGACTTGCTGTTGTTGCGACGAAAGGAGCTTCTGGGTTTGAAGGCTTATTTGAGAGTTCGTTTGCAAGTTATCTTAAGAAGTTTTCACCTGCTGATATTCTTATACTAAGACCAACAAGAGACTAGAGATTTAGCATTGGGTGAAGAAGCTATCAATACATTGTCCTGTACGCATTGTGATGAGCCTATCGGAGAGCTCATTCCTATTTACAATGATGACAATATCTTTTGCTGCCATGGTTGTGAGGTCGTCTTTGGAATCATAAATGACAATGGACTAAACGACTTTTACAAAATCAAAGAACAAGAAGGTATTAAGAGTGGACCTGCTGTTGTAAGTGAAGATGAATTTTCTTATATGGATTCAAAAGAATTTATAAATAGCTCAGCGATCACAAAGGTAAAGAGCTCAATTCAGTTAAAGCTTCATTTAAGCGGAATTAACTGTATGGCGTGCTTGTGGCTTATTGAAAAGACACCTGAATTTATAAAGGGCCTTAAAGCTTGTCGACTCAATCTACAAAGCTCGATAGTTGTAATAGAAGTTGATCTCACAAGAGCAAAATTAAGTGATATTGCGACAAGCTTCTCTCACCTAGGTTATTACCCACAGGCGATCAAAGATAAAAGTGATGAAAGAGAAATAAATCAAAAAAACGATCC
>DDIK01000085.1 GCA_002338505.1 Bacteriovorax sp. UBA1852 | reverse complement strand
AAAACGAATTCTATATATCTGGATACAATATAAATCTCTATGTTGGGCCAACCGTTATACTTAGGAAGTACAATAGCGAAAAACTAAAAGAGGTATTTGATTATAGAGTTAACAAGACAAGCGCTACTCCTAAGCTCTAGAGAACTAAGCAGCCTTCCTATCTTTTAACATCTCACCGATTTTTAACTTGAGATCATTTATCTTAAATGGTTTAGCCAGAAAATACTTGGTATGATTCTTTGCTTCACTAATGTTATCAGCTGTGAAGCCTCCAGAAATGATAAGTATGATACAATTTCGACACTGGTGGTCTTCTTCTTTTTCGAGAAAGTTCAGAACATCTAAACCACCCTTCTTAGGCATTCCAAGATCGAGAATGATAATATCGAAAGATTGATTAGTAATTTTTCTCATGGCATCAGAGCCATCATAACTTGGGATCACATGCTTAAATACAGGGAATGACTTGAAAGTCTCAACAATCATATCTGTTAATCTCTTCTCATCATCTACTACAAGAACATTAAAATCAGTCTTAGCTGAAGCCATTGCGATCTCCAATAATTTTCAATACATATATTTTACGACATAAAGAGACTTATTCTAAAGTTAAATTCGACTATATTTAGTAAAATCAAATAATTACAGTGAGATAAAAAAGGGGAGCTTAAAGCTCCCCCTTTCAAAACAAGAATATTCGTATCTACTTATTTAATAGTAATTTCGTCTTCTAATTTCTTAAAAGTTTTTTCTTCACGGATTGCATACATTAAGTTTTGCTTAATCTTAGGATCTCTTGTGTAGAAGTCTTTAACTTGGTCAGCAGTTAAGCCAGATAGTCCAGCAGACTCTTCAATCTTAGCATTGAAATCTTCTTCAGTAGCTTCAATTTCAAATTTCTTTGCAAGAGTATCTAAGATAAGTCCAGACTTAACTTGAAAAGTTGCCTTTTCAACAAGATCTCCACTCCACTTAGAAAAATACTCTTCCAACATATCTTCAGTAAAACCTTGAGACTTAAGATTATTTGCAAGATCTTGCTTAAGAGACTCTTGTTGTTGAGCAACCATTGCCATTGGAACTTCAAATGGATTATCTGCGATTAACTTTTCAAGAACTTCTTGGTTAAGCTTTTCCTGTACTTGTCTTTCTTTTTGTTGAATAAGGTTTTCCCTAGATTTAACCTGGAAATCCTCTACAGATTCAAAACCCATTTCTTTTGCAAGCTCATCAGTGAATTCAGGAAATTCCTTCTTCTTAAGCTCAAGAAGTTCAACATGAAACTTAACTTTAGCATTTTGAAGCTCAGTCGCGTGATAGTCTTCAGGAAAAGTTAACTCAATTGTCTTCTTATCACCTTTTTTAAGACCTATCATACCATCTTCAAAGCCAGGAATGAATTGACCAGAACCAATCTCAAGAAGATACTCTTCCCCTTTCATGTTCTCTGGCTTTTCACCGTCTTCAGTTTCACCTTCAAAGTTAAAAACTGCGAAGTGACCCTTTTCGATAGCAACACTATCATCTTCAATTTCTTTCATCTCAGCCTTAGGGCCAAGATAATTATTTTTTAAGTTATCAATTTCTTCTTGGTTTACTTCAACAGCATCCTTAGTAAAAGAAAGCTTAGAGTAGTCTTTTAAATTTATTTCTGGAAAAATCTCTACAACAGCATCAAAATTAACTGATGACTCATCTTTAAGATCAACGTTTTCAAATTTTGGATACCCAACCATTCTTACATTTTCTTTATCTACAGCAGCAAAGAATTCTTTTTGAACAAATCTATTTAATGCCTCTTCTTTTGCTTGAGGACCATACATCTTTTCAACCATAGATAAAGGTGCTTTACCTTTTCTAAAACCTTTAATGTTAGCAGATTTTTGTTTCTCTTTGAGAGCTGTATTTATTTGATCACCAAGATTAAGATTTTCAAATGTGAAAGAAAACTTCTTAGTACAGCTATTAACTTCTTCAACTTTATAAGACATAGACATTCCTTTTTGCACCGTATCATTTTTAACTATAGATAGCCACAAACTAGCTAGAAACCGTTAGAAAGTCAACGAAAAGCCTTATCTAATACTTAACATCATAGAGATAAAGGCCATCAGGAGGTGCTGTAGGAGCAACCTTATCAGACCTCTCCTCATCAAAGAAAGATGTAATCAACTCCTTACTTATTTTTGATTCTGAATAAGAGAATACCGCTCCAGCAATGAGTCGAACCATCTGCTTTAAAAAGCCATTCCCTGTAATTTCTAAATAATACAACTCATTTAAATTATCTAAGTATCCATTTTTTTCAACTTTTTGAAGACCAAAAGAGTCAACTCTCCTAATTGTAGTCTTAACTGGAGTCCCCTTTGTTGAAAAATTTACGAAATCCTTTTCTCCAACAAATAAACTAAGAACTTCTTGGGCCCTCCCAATATCTATTTCCTTCTTTAAATGAGTTACTTTTTTATAGTAATGAGGATTTTGCATCCCACCATTAACAAAGTAATAACGATAGACTTTTTTCTTAGCGTGAAACACTGGTTGAAAGCCTGAATCACATTCTTCTAATTCTATACATCGAATACTTTGTGGCAAAAGACTATTTAGTCCCTTATGTAACGCCAAAGAATTAATCTCTATTGGAATCTCAATCTTAACAACCTGACGAGTGGCATGAACGCCAGCGTCTGTTCGGCCAGAACCAATAACAAGGATTTTTTCAGACTTGGATAATTTAATAAGAACTTTTTCGATAGTTCCTTGAATTGTCTCTTCACTCGGCTGCTTTTGCCAACCTTTGTACGAAGAGCCATCGTAAGAGAAAATCGCTTTATAGGTATTCAAAATTAAAACTTATTCCTAAAGAAGTTCCAGTGATTTCGAAGTCTTCATCTTTAAAGTTTCCAAGACTTGTGGTCTTTGCCATTACTGAAACACTAAGGTCTGTAATGTCACTAGATCTCATTAACTCGATTCCATAGTTAGGATAAATTTTAGTAAGTGAAAAATCCAGACTCGCATACCCACTATATCCATAACCAAATTGCTGAATCTTCTTATCCTGAGCACCTCTTTCTCTGTCATTTCTATTTTGAATAACAAAAGCGACAGCTGGGCCACCAAAGAGATTTAGGTTCATATAACGACCTAAAGAGACTCTCGCTCCAAGCATATACTCTAAAGGAACTGTCCAGAACTGAAAACTTGTACGACTTAAGTCACCTTGAGCATTAAGACCCTTTCCTGATGCATAAGCAACAGAAAGAGACAGATCCCCAAGCAAGCTAAATGCTCCTGAGAGAAACTTTCTCTTATATGAAAATGTTAAATAGCCCGACTGAATAGACTTTGCAGAATCATCATTTCTAAATGTACGCTCATAAACATTTGCACTGTCTGAATAAGTATATGTGTCGTAGATATATGAAAAAGAGATCCCATCTTTCGACTTTCCGGTGTATAAATTCGCAAGCTCTTCATTCTTATATTGAGTAAGCTCTTCATTTTCGCCTTGAAATGTTGCTCTCTGATCACCAGAGGCAAAATTATCAAGCCAGCTTTCATCACTGGTCACATGACCGCCAACTCTTGGATTTTTCTTATATTTCAAATCATCTAGTGTGACAGTATCTGCAGGAGCGGTCTTCTTGTCAGCTTTTTCATAAGGAGAATCTTTCAACTGACCAAATACATTTTGCTGGGCGATTTCACTGCTTGCAGCAAACGAACTTGATCCAATTGCAACAAGAATTAAGAAATTAAAACTACGTAGTTTGCTCATTTTCCTCTTCTCCCTCATCCTCAAGTGAAAATAGATCACTGAGATCCTTTCTCTTTTTAAAAGCGTATATAAGACATAATAATACATATGTATTTATAACGCCAAATATCATCACCTGCTCGTAAGTAATTAACAGAAGAAAAACCAAGATTATTAGTGCGAATACTTTTCTTTTATTTCTTCGAACCCACTCCGACTTTTTAAAAGAAGCAAAGGGAATATTTGTAATCATTAAAAGTGAATAAAATGCGCAATAAACAGCAGCAATATAAGATTCATAAGGACCGAGATTAAACTCCGTGCTTAAAAGAACAAAGCCGACAATCCCAAGAGCTGCTCCAGGAATAGGGATTCCCTGAAAGAAGTTTGAAGCGACTTTATCAATATTGGCATTAAATCTTGCCAATCTCAAAGTCCCACAAAGAAGATAGAAAAACGAGAGTACAATCCCAACTCTGCCAAGCCCACTCATAAGCTGTAAATAAATGATCAATGAAGGTGCAACCCCAAATGAAATAACATCACTCATAGAGTCGAATTGCTCTCCAAAAACTGATTGAGTACCAGTCATCCTAGCAACTCTCCCATCAACCATATCAAATATTGCGCCAAGCAATAACAACAAGGCGGCAAAGTAAAACTCTCCCTTAAAAGCTAAAATGATTGACGCGTAACCACACGCCATATTTAGAGCTGTAAAGGTATTCGGCAAGAAAAAAGCAACTCGCTTAGGTCCTTGTATAATCATATGTCCCCTTATTACGACTATTTATCTATAGAAGAGATTCTAGCAATTATTGAATCCGTAGCATAGACGTTATCATTATTACTGACAACTACTTCATACTTCTCAGGAATTCGAATAGTTGTTAGGCCCCCAAAAGGAATATAGCCCAAATTGGCCATTCTTCTTCCCTTGTCTCCAGGTAAAACAACAAGCTCAGGTCTTCGAGAAGTAAAAAAACGAATAAAACTCATCTCTATTTCATTTTCTAGACTATCTTTAACAATAATCTTTGCTATCGCTTTATCTTTCTTATAAGTGTCTCTGTTAAAGACTCTATAAATATATTGATCTTTGAAAAATGATAAATCAACGACACTTCCCGAGCAGGGCATATATATTCCATAATGATCAAATAAATTAGTTAATAGTGTTACGTTAGTATCTCCACTGTCATCTACCCAGATATCAAAAACGGAACCTGAAACGGGAGCAAAGATTGTACCCTGTGTCGTAATCTGGTCTTCTAAATGATTTATTTTCTTTTTTCTGAATAAGAATAATGTCACTCCAAAAAGAGCTATCCAAAGGAACAAAAAATAAATATTTGAAAGTATTGCACAAAAGCAAAAGATTAATAGATAAGTAAAGAATGTTGATTTAGAAATATAAAAAAACTTCACAGGACAATCATAGTTCTTAAATAGCTATTTTGAAAACTCTTTATCTAAAGTTCTAAAATAAAAGATTTCATCTCTAAGAGATCTATTCTTAACCTCTGAGAATACCCTAGGAGCATAGTCCTTGATCAATTGCCTCGAGTTTAACTTCGATAACGCATCAAACTTATTACTTCCGTGCGTAATATACTTATCTAATAATTCAGCACTCTCATCGACAAGTTCTCCCTCATCCTGAGTAACATCACGAATATAAAGCTCAGACTTAAATGCAGGAAAAATCCATTTCATTCCAGCTTCTATATGCTCACTTAAGATTATCCCCACCTTGAAGATATCAAAAGAGTAAACCTTTGCTCCATTTAGCTCAAAGATCTGAGCAATCCCCTGTGAAACCCTTAACCCTGTATAGGAGCCAGGTCCACTTAAAACAAAAATATCAATACTTTGAATATCAACCTGGTGTTTTTCTAAAAAGATATTGATTTTATCATGAATAATTTCAGAACTTTTCTGTCCCTCTAGCACTTCGAACTCTAACCAACGATATTCTCGATCAAGAAGCCCTAACGTGATACCATAAGAAGTATCAAGAAAAAGTGAATGGCCATTAAAAGAATCTTGTGAAGTCATTAAATAGGGCCCCTACCATTAAAAGCAACAGTAATGAAAAACCAAATTGCTGAGCAATCTCAAGCTTACGTCTTGATAATGGTCCACGATTGATAACTTCTAAAATAATGAAAACAATATGACCACCATCCAAAACAGGAATAGGAAATAAGTTAATAACTCCAAGATTTATTGAAATCAACGCCATAAGCTGAAAGAAGTATGAAATACTTATATTAAAAGAATCAGATGCAACCTTACCAATTGAAAGTGGTCCACCAATATTCTTAAAAGAAGTCTCTGCTGTGATTAGCTTTTTAAAACCTTCAAACGTCTTAACCATCGAATCATAAGTTCGTGCAAGACTTAAAGAAAAGGCTTCAGTAATACTCTTTGGAGGTATTTCAACAAAGCGTGGTCGCATATAGAACTCACGATGTGCATACACACCAATAAGCTTAATCTTTTGGCCTGATATAACTTTTTCTTCAGGACTTAAGGCAAGTTTCTTTTCCTCTTTATCTTTTATGACAATAACCTCTAAAGGCTTGCCATCATATTTAGATACGGCCTGCTTTAGCTCTCCAAAAGTAAAAAGAGTTTTCCCCTCAATACTCTTAATGATATCACCCTTCATAAGACCGGCTTTTGAGGCTGGAGAATTCATAGTTATTCCACCCACGACAACATCAATTGGATAGAGATCTTCCTTCAAAAGTTCTTTATATAAATCCGCCCCTTCACTAACCTTAATCGACTTAGGTTCAACACTTAAATCTACAAGAGGCTCGCCATCTTTTAATTCAGAACTTAAGAGTTTAAAAAGAAAGTACTCAGATTTTCCCTCTGAGGCTAGCTCTTCAAGAGAATATTTTAAGGAGACTTCATTTTGATTGCCGCTTAAGAAATAAAATTCCCCTGACTTCGCTTTTAAAACGGGCATTATTAGAACAGGTGGGGATTTTGCCATTTCTTCAAAGAACTTCTCTGGTTTAACAGTATTATCATCCGATATATTTACTAATACATTTTTCCCAAGACGAGTAACCTCTAATGAATTAATCTGCCCTTCAGAGTTTAAAGCTATATCTGTTGGAGAAGTAACCCTTACTCCATTTACCTTATTAATAACATCACCAGTTCTAAGCCCATATTTATGAAATTCACTTTCAACTGCTACGGTACCTAGTTTAATTTCTGGAACTTTTTCCCCTGTCATAAAAAGAGAAAAATAAATAAAGTAAGCTAGGACAAAGTTTGCCAACGGACCGCCAAATACAATCCAAAATCTCGCCCATTTACTCTTATGTACGAAGCTGTACTTCTTTTCTTCTTCTGTTAAAGAGTCACCTGAAAAAGGATCATCACCAAACATTTTTACATATCCACCTAATGGGATCAGAGAAACGGCATACTCAGTAAAGCCCCTCTTAAATTTAAGCAATTTAGGCCCAAAACCTATTGAGAAAACTTCAACTCTAACGCCACAAAGACGAGCAAAGAAGAAGTGTCCTAGCTCATGAAAAAAGACTAAAGGCCCTAGAAAGAGAATAAATATAATGATTTTTTGTGCCATTTTTAACTATCCAGTTTTTAAAATAAGAAATTTATGAGCACAGCATAGATAGGTGCTACAAATATTAAACTATCAATCCTATCATAAACTCCACCATGCCCTGGAATCAAGTGAGAGCTATCTTTGATACCAACTTGACGTTTTAGTTTAGATTGAATCAAATCTCCCAACTGAGAAAGTGCCCCCAAGACCATAAAAATAGGAAACAAATAAATGATATTTTTATCTATAAGATAGTACCAAGCGATAGACCCGACAATACCTGAAGTAAATGCTCCTCCAATTAGTCCCTCAATTGTTTTATTTGGAGAAACAGAAGGCCAGAGCTTTCTTTTTCCAAAGTTTTTACCAAAAAACCAAGCACCTGTATCCATTCCAAAGCTTATCAATAAAACAATAAGAAGAAGATATAGCCAGTCTTGAAAAAACAACAAGGAGGCAAGAGCAAAGAAAGGCAGTAAAAAAAAGAAGGAGATCAAAAAAGAGTACTTTCTTAGAAATCGAACAAATAAAGTTGAACTCATTCTCGCTAAGAATAAATAAGTAAGCAAAATCACATTAAAGATCAAGGAGCTATTCACTATAATAGAGTTAACCTCAACATCTCTATTAATGAGATGAAAGTATATAAACACACTTACAAATATCGTTTGAGTTAAATTATAAACAAGACTAAATCTCTTTCTCTTAAGAAAGTTACATAGAAATTCATCAATACAAATTACACCTGCTAACGATAGGAATAAAAGAACTTCCACAATTCCAAGATATAAAATGAAACCAACAATAGCAGCTAAAATGACTGCCGATATTATTCGCAGTTGTGTATTACTCATAATTTCCTAAGAAAAAATCTGGCTATTAACTTCTGCCAGTTTTTTTGAAGACTCAAGACTCTCCATACTCATTACTGAACCAAATCTTCTTTCTCGATTTTCTACCTGATAGATAATCGCTTCGAACTCTTCGCGTGTAAAAGATGGCCATTTAGTTTCAGTAAAATAAAGCTCAGCATAAGCACATTGCCATAAAAGAAAATTTGAAATTCTCTGATCTCCACCAGTTCTAATAAGCAAATCTATATCACTGATGTCTGGAGCATAGAGAGAATTTGATATATTCTCTTCGGTAATCTCCATTCCAGAGTCTACCATCTTCTTTACTGATTCAACTATTTCAGCACGCCCACCATAACCAAAAGCAAAAGTAAGCTTTAGGCCACTGAAGTCTTTAGTATCTTCTTGAAGTTCGCTAATAATTTCTCTTGTGTCTTTTGGAAGCTTTGCCCAGTCACCAATGACTCTAAACTTGATCTTATTTTTTATAATTCTTGGACGCTCTTTAATAAGAAATTTCTTTAAAAGCTTAAAAAGTGTTTTAATCTCAAATTGAGGACGACACCAGTTTTCTGTTGAAAAAGCATAAAGAGTTAGTGATTCAACACCTAAGTCATCTGCGCTCTGAACAATGTCTGAAACAATACGACTTCCTCGAACATGTCCCCATACTCGATTCCGGGCTCGCTCTTGAGCCCATCTACCGTTACCATCCATGATGACCGCAACGTTCTTGCACTGTTTTACTTTATACTTCTCAATCATAACTATACTGAAAGAACTTCTTTTTCTTTTGCTTCAATAATTTTATCAACTTCACTTACAAAGTCATCTGTAACTTTTTGAACTTCATCCTGATATTTCTTAGAATCGTCTTCAGATAAATCCTTAGCTTTTTCAGCTTTCTTTATAAGCTCATTTCCATCACGTCTAGCATTACGAATAGCAATTTTTGCATCTTCACCTAGTTTTTTAATTTCTCTCACCTGCTCTTTTCTTCTCTCTTCTGTTAATGCAGGAAACTGTATTCTAATTAAGTTTCCATCATTTGTTGGAGTTAATCCAAGATTAGCATTGATAATTGATCTCTCAATTTCACTTATAAGTGTTTTATCAAAAGGCTGAATTTGTAAAAGTCTAGCTTCTGGAGTTGAAATTTGTCCTACCTGATTAACAGGTGTCGGTGAACCGTAATAATCAACGCTCACGCCATCAAGAACACTAGCTGAAGCTCTTCCTGTTCTTACTTTTGTTAGTTGATACTTAAGAGAGTCTATAGACTTACTCATTGACTCATTTAGCTCTTGCTTAACTTCCTTAATCATATATTCTCCATGAATAATTAAAAAACTCTTGTACCAATATTTTCACCCTCAACAGCTCTGAGGATATTTCCACTTTCAAACATATTAAATACGACAATTTCTACATTATTGTCCATACAAAGTGAAATGGCAGTAGAGTCCATAACTTTTATACCCTTATTTAATACATCAATATACTTTAATTCATCAAATTTGACAGCATCATCGTGTACCATAGGGTCTTTATCGTACATTCCATCTACTTTAGTGGCCTTAAAAATAACCTGTGCGTCAATCTCATTTCCACGCAACGCAGCAGCAGTATCTGTTGTAAAGTATGGATTTCCCGTACCTGCAGCAAAAATAACCACTCTCTTTTTCTCGAGATGCCTCTCAGCTCTTCTTCTTATATATGGCTCACTAATCTCATTCATTGTAATCGCTGACATCACCCTAGTGAATACATCACATCTCTCAAGTGCGTCCTGAAGAGCAAGGGCATTTATAATAGTTGCAAGCATTCCCATATGATCAGATGTTGTCCTATCCATACCTCTTGTTGCTCCAGCAACACCTCTATGGATATTGCCACCACCAATAACGATACCGATCTCAACACCCTTATCGTGGACGGCCTTAACTTCTTTTGCAATATGCTCTAAGATATCAGGATCTACACCATAGCCTTTATCACCAGCTAGGGCCTCACCAGAAAGCTTCAAGAGAATTCTTCTATACTTCATCTATTCTCCAAAATAATTGTGAAAAAAAAGGGGCTTTAAAAGCCCCTTAAGATTAAACCTGAAAATGATTAGTTTTGGCTAGTCATCTTTGCGACTTCTTCAGCAAGGTTATCTTCTTTCTTTTCAATACCTTCACCTAGAGCCATTTTATAGAACGCTTTAACAGAAATTGTAGCGCCTGTCTTTGAAGCTGTTTCTGCAACAAGCTTCTTGATTGTAAAATCAGGGTTTTTAACAAATGGTTGCTCAAGAAGACATACTTCTTTTGCTAGCTTACCAAGTTTTCCCTTAACAATATTTTCGATCATGTTCTCAGGCTTTCCCTCTTCTTTAAGTTGAGCTCTGTAAACATCAGCTTCTCTATTCTTGTAATCTTCATCAATATCATCTGAAGATAAGAAATTTGGAGATGCTGCAGCAACGTGCATTGCAATATCTTTTGCTAATTCTTGAATTGCAGCTTCTGAACCTTTATCTGTGTCAAGATCAACGATAACACCAATTTTACCACCGTGGTTATAAACACCTAGCGCACCATTTGATGAAACAGCATTGTATCTTCTAAGATCAACTTTCTCTCCACACTTCATAGTAAGTTCAGTAGTCTCTTCTTTTTTAGCTTCTTTTAATTCTTCGATATTTGCTGGCTTGCTTTCTAATATCCACTTTGCAGTATCGTTTGCAAAACCTTGGAAAACATCACCCTTAGAAACAAAGTCTGTTTCACAGTTAACTTCTAAAACAACAGCATCTGAACCATTAACAGTTGTAACAACTGCACCTTCAGCAGCAACACGACTTGCTTTCTTAGCAGCCTTTGCAAGACCTTTTGTTCTTAGAAAATCAACAGCAGCTTCTAAGTCACCATTTGTTTCAGTGAGGGCCTTCTTACAGTCCATCATCCCTGCACCAGTTTTTTCTCTTAATTCTTTAACAGCGCTTGCAGTAATTGCCATATTAACCTCTTAAATGTTGAAAAACTCAGAAAGTGCAGCTAAACACCTTCTGAGTTGATTTATAATTGAAAATAATTAAACGTCTTCTACTTCTGTACCAGCAAGGTCAATATCTTTCTCATACTTTGAAAGAATCTCATCTTCTAGAGACTTGTCTCTAATTGCTGTATCAGCTGTCTTTCTTGCTTTTCCGCCACCTTCAGAAACTGCGTTTGCAAAGTAATCAGAGAAAAGAGTTACAGACTTAACTGCATCATCATTTCCTGGAACAACATAATCAATACCATCTGGGTTACAGTTAGTATCTGTAATCGCAACTACAGGAATCCCTAACTTATTAGCTTCTTGAACAGCAATTCTATCGTTATCTGGATCAATAACAAACATTGCACCTGGAAGCTTTCTCATATCCTTGATACCACCAAGGTTTTTCTCAAGCTTAGCAACATCTTTTTCAACTTTAATTCTTTCTTTCTTAGTTAAAAGCTCAAAGTCACCTGTTTCTTTCATTTTCTCAACTTTTCTAAGTTTATCAATTGAAAGATTAATTGTTTTGTAGTTTGTAAGCATTCCACCTAACCATCTATGAGTAACGTGAAAAGCACCACAACTTTCAGCTGCGTTTCTAACAGTTTCGGCTGCCTGTCTCTTTGTACCAACAAATAGTACTGGCTTACCTTCTGAAGCGATTTTCTTTAAAAATTGAAAAGCACTTGAAGCCATAGGGATTGTCTTAGCAAGATCTACAATATAGATCCCATTTCTTTCACCAAAAACAAATTTCTTCATTTTTGGATTCCACTTGTGTGTCTGGTGTCCAAAGTGTGCACCAGCAGCTAATAATTCTTTCATGTTTAAGTCAGACATATGAACTCCTGTTGGTTAGTCTAATCACTCCAAGCCCGAAAAGGACCAACATCTGAAGTGACTGAGATTTTGACTAGATAGACCAGTCAATAGTTTAATAATTAGAGATTTTTAGCACGATGAATACACCGATGCAACAAGTAATTCTGTGCCGCCGAAGTCGCCATAAGCACAAGCGATATTACTCAGGAGACATTAAAACTTTTCTTGGCTTAGACCCTTGCTGCGGTCCAACAACGCCACGTCTCTCCATCTCCTCAACGAGGTTTGCTGCCCTATTGTATCCAATGCGAAGCCTTCGCTGCAAGAAAGATGCTGACGCAGAGCGAGATTCCATAACAATCTTCAAGGCCTGCCCATAGAGATCATCATCTCCCTTTTCTTGTGACGTCGAAATATGAGAGCCATATGTATAGTCATCTGTCTCAACATCCTCCCCACCACTTTCAAGAAAGTCGATAGCGTGTTCATTAAAGTCTTGAGGAATATCTTCTAATTTACTTGTAAGTGCTTCAATCTCATCCTCTTGAACAAATGAGGAATGGACTCTTTGAAGATTGATACCATGCTTATACAACATATCACCCTTTCCGAGTAGTTTCTCTGCACCAATTTTATCAAGAATTGTTCTAGAATCTGTTGGAGATGTAACTCTAAAAGATACTCTTGTTGGAAAGTTCGCTTTAATAACACCTGTAATTACATCAACAGACGGTCGCTGGGTCGCGAGCACCAAGTGAATACCAGCCGCTCTAGCCTTAGCCGCTAGTCGTGCTATATTATTTTCAATTTCTTTTCCAGCCTTAGTTAAAATAAGATCCGCAAATTCATCGACTACAATTACAAGATTAGGTAATTCGTAATCCTCTACACCTGTATTTTCATAGTACTGATGAATATTAGCTAACATCTGTGGAGTAGCTCTTTTAAGTTTTTCATTAAAGCCAGAAATTCCTCTAACACTGAATTCTTTTAAGACAGCATAGCGTCTCTCCATTTCCTGTACGGCCCATAGCAGCGCTATTGAAGCTCTCTTTGCGTCAGTAATAACAGGCATAACAAGATGTGGTAGACGTGTATAAAGTGCAAGTTCAAGTTGCTTCGGATCAATTAAAATCAACTTCATCTTCTTTGGAGACTTCTTTACTAGCAAAGAAACTAAGAGAGAGTTAATAAAAACTGACTTACCAGCTCCCGTTGCACCTGCAACGAGCATATGTGGACAAGAAGCTAAGTCAATAACAAAGGTCTCTCCATAAGCATCTTTTCCCATCGCTATTGGTAAACTATGCTCAGACTCCTCAAAGTCCTTAGACTTTAAGACTTCATCTAAATAGATTATCTCTCTAGGATTTCTTGGAACTTCTATTCCAATAGTATCTCTGCCCGCCATAGAAGTTACAATTCTTATAGAGACTCCAAAAAGTGCAAGACTTAAATCATCTGCAAGATTTTGAATTTTTGAAACCTTTACTCCCGAGCCCGGCTTAAACTCAAAGGTATCGACAACTGGCCCCTTTAAGACATTAACAATTTGGCCATCAATATTAAATTCCGATAGTTTTGATTCAAGACCCTCAATAATATCTTCAAAGTACTTAGCATCTGGTTCACTACTTATTTTCTCTTGAACAGTTTCTGCAATTGAGGTCACGATATTAAAGTATCTATTATCTTTAGTAGTATCTGCTACTCTATTTAAAGGCTTTGTGGGAGCTTTATTTTCAGGGATTTCTTTCTCAACCTTACTCTCTGATGATTCCGGATCATTGATCGAGTCATTCTTTATTTTATCAGCGATAGTAAATTCAGGAGTAGATATTAATGTGTCTCTATTCTTATTCTCATCCGTTCTTTCGACATCAGAGAGGTCTTCTTTCTTTGACTTAGTTGGTAAGACTTCTTTCATTGAAACATTAGCAAGTCTTTCTTTCAAAGAAGGCTTAGTCGATAATTGGCTTTCTGTTCTTTTATCCTCTGCCTTGAGCATGCTTGCAACTCTGCTTCTAACATCACCTGTTTTTATTTCTTCTTCTTTTTTATCTTTTTCAAATAGAGATGATATCTTTAGGTATAAATTCTTTATTGTTCCAGGAACCTTCTTCAACTCATTATAGAATTGAACCAGGGTATCTTTAAAAGAACTTCGAAATGTTCCTACCATAAATAAGATAATAGAAACTGCGCTATACAAACCTAGCCACATCACATCAAAGAACTCTTTGAAAACATAATAAAGTCCATGCCCTAGACTTTCTGGAATGATAAAAAATGATAAACTTGAAACAAAAAAAGTTAAACTTATAACATTCAATGTATCCACAAAGAACTCTCTCCTGTCATAAATAAATGTTGTGACAAGAGCAAATATAAAAAACGGCACACTTATCCATGGCCCTGTAAAATATGAACAATAATTTACTAAAGAGAAAAAATAGTAAGTTATGAAGTTAGATCCTCTGCCCGAAGCTATAGAAAATGCGTTATCAGGTAAAGCATCGCCATAATAGAAGGACACAAACGAAAATAACGTCATTAAAAATAAAAAGACCAGCTGAAGTTTTAGTATATTTTTTCTCATAAATTAATTCTAGATGCATCACAATAGAGTGTAAACTTTTTGATTTAAAGTATAGGTATTAAAGTACTTAATACACATAATCTATATACCATTCATCCCATTATGGGAAAAATTAGAAAACCTATGAAATACAATATATTTCTAATTCGGAACACAATATAAACCACACCATTAAAGCAACTATAGAAGATTTTCATAGTATCTTAGACACACCACGTCTCAAGAGCTACAAAGTCCCTAC
>DDIK01000067.1:4036-12475 GCA_002338505.1 Bacteriovorax sp. UBA1852 | reverse complement strand
CACTCTTCATTTCGACACACCAATCGGATATCATCTACTACGACACTTTTTTCACAAGAAGGGCAAATCGAAGGAATATTGAATTCTTGCTCAGAGCTTTTTACTACTGTGAGAAATTTAGGGATAACTTCACCAGATCTAATTATTTCAATTTCATCACCAACTTTTAATTGATACTGATTTACCATTCCATAATTATGAAGCGTCACTCTACTAATCATTGCACCTGAAAGCTCTGTAGGCTCAATTTCACCGACTGGCGTGAGATAGCCATTTCTACTCACTTGCCACGTAATATCTTTAATTTTTGTTTTCTTTGTAGCGCCTTGAAATTTGAAAGCCATCTTATATCTTGGGTGATGTGCTGTTTCCCCTAGTTCACGATGTAGTTTTATTTCATTATATATAAAGACAATTCCATCTATGAGATATTCTCCATGACTCATAAAAGATTTTGCATCATCGAGTATTTTTTGAAAGTCATCTTCTTTCTTTGGCGAACTAAACTCTGGAACCTCAAATTGTTCTCTTTTTAATATTTCATATTTATCAGTTTCTCTACTACACTCAATACCAATAAGATCAAAACAGCATAGATTAAGGTGCTTACATAATTCCAGATTCTCTTTTCGCCCCACTAAACCTGCAACGATATTTCGCTGTGAAGTAGGTTTTTCTAGTCCGGCCTTAGTCATCTCTTCACTTAGATGAAAGAAACTAGATTCGTCACAATACATCTCGCCTCTAACTTCAATTCTCTCTTTTATTGATATTTTTTGTGGAACACCTTTCATCCACCTAACTTTATTCGTTATATTTTCCCCAAATTTTCCATCACCTCGAGTTTTCCCCATGACAAGATGACCATTCTCATAGATCAGTGAACAAGAAACTCCATCTAACTTATATAATGAGACGACTTCCTTATCTCCAACCCACTTTAGTAATTCATCGAGTTTATATGTTTTTCCAAGTGATAACATTTTAGTATCATGCTTTACTTTATTATTGCCTGTAACTTCAGCTCCCACTAAATTTAGAACAGGATTTTGTGGATCAATCTTCTTAAGTTGTTCTTCTATAGCATCATATTCCACGTCAGATATCTCTGGTGTGCCTTGATAATATAATGCCTTATGATGTTTAATCATATTTTCTAACTTAGTAATTTCTTTCATTTTATTTCCTCGAACTAGAAGGCGAAAATAGCGCCACCCTTAAACATTGTGTCTTTAAAACTTACAGAAGTACCACCATTAAACTCGGCTTTACTATTGTAATAATCAAATCCACCATAGAAGTCCATATTCGGACTATACTTAAACTCGACTCCAGCACCAATATTAAAGTTTCGACTAGAGTCATCTTCACCATAGATACTTACTTCTTCTTCATAAGAAGGCGAGAAGAGAAAATCCAACTTCAAATAAAATCTAAAGTCTTTAACTAAAGGTATACTTCCTCTAGTTCCAAGTAGAATACCTGAAAATTTAGCAGCACCTACACCATCACTTCTCTTATTATCAAGACTATAACTATAACTTCCATATCCGAAATAGGCATCAACCTGTGGTCCATAGAAGAAACCAAGTGGTAAATATTTATATCCAGCTTTAAGCTTAAATATGGATTGATTTATAGAATAGCTTTCAGTTGTAAAATTACCTTCTTCTTTAGAATACGAACCAAATGATTTAAAAATATTTAATCCAACCCAGTATTTTCTCGTCGCCCACACTTCAGCATCCGCACTTATACCTACATTGAGTCCACCAATTTTTCTAACGTCGCTTCCTGAAATCGTATCGGAACCAAAACCAAGATTAAAAGCAAGTGCTACTCTTCCTAATCGTCCAAAAGCATATGAAGTGTCATTTACATCGATATCAGGATATCTCTCTTTCTTTATGGCCGAATCAGAGTTTGTCTTAGATACAATAACCCAGTCTTCAGTCTGTATGAGTGTCTCGCGTTTATATTCCACAAGATTAAGCTGAGCTTGAGACTTACTTGCGTGAAAAACTTTAGCCGTTGCAACTGGCATTGTTTTCCAATCTACAATTTCTTTTAAAAGTGGATGCACTTGTTTTTTTACAGGTCTTACAATATCCACTTCGTAGCCACTATATAAGCCGAAATCTTGTCCTATATCGATCGTAAATTGTGTTCCAAGAACACCTAGTACTCTTGCATCATAAGGTATATTCTTTTCATAAACATCAAGCCAATTATTTACCGTTTGTGCGATGACATCTATTTCATCACTACTGATATCTGTTTCTTCTTTAAAATAAATATCTTTTCCATTGGCCCCTAATACTTTTACAGACACTTTTGTTCCACTAGAAAAGCTACTAAGTTCAACTTTTACTAATGAGCCTGAATTAGTTTTCTCACTAATTAATTTTATAACATCTGGATTATTTAAAGCTTGGTCTAGAGTATTCTTGTAATTTCCTAGAGTGTTTATGATTTCTGAATTTGACTGATAGTAACACCACTTACTCGCCTTTAAGTAAGTCTCAACTTTTGAAAAAACCTTAAAGCCAATAGCTCCCCCAACGGAGTCTTTAATTGGCAAGATCATACATCGTCTCATACTTGGACTTCCAAATACGTTAGCAAAGGCTGACAAAAGAACTAAGACTTTCAAAATTTTCATGAGATTTCCTTATAATTTTATAAAATTTTACCCTTTTCGCCACACATTTCCAACACTCCATATCACTGGTATAATTATTATGTGGATAGAATAAATGTCGAAAATTTTAATGGAAAGAAAACTGCACTAGTTTTGTCAGGTGGTGTTGTTAAGGCTGCAGCATGGCACCTTGGTGTTGCTTGGGCACTTGATGATCTTGGCTTTAGCTTTAAGCATAATAATTCAGAACCTAACCCAGAAAGAGAAATATCTACATATGTTGGATCTAGTGCAGGTGCACTTGTTAGTCTCTTCTTTGCAACTGGTCTGAGTCCCGTCGATGTTATTGAATCATTTATTCAAAGAAAGGATGCTAAATTAACTCCTCTTTCTTACAAAGATATGCTGAGTATCAAAAGGCCAGATATTAAGGCGCACTCACCAGATCTCTATGATCCACTCGATGGCTTTCCTGGCCCTTTAAAGTATCTTATGAGACCCGCTCTAAAGTTCTCAGGCCTTTTTAGTACGCAAGGTCTTCATGATTACATTATGGAGCATGTCCTCACTCAAGATAGTTTTGAATCCCTTGAAGCTGATCTCTTTGTTGTTGCGACTCAACTAGATCATTCAAGAAAAGTAATTTTTTCTAAATACAATTATCCAAATCCAGGACATGATCCTACGGCACACTACTATACTGGTATTCCTATCTCTGAAGCGACGACTGCGAGCATGAGTGTACCGCCATTTTATTCACCATACCCAGTCAAAAATACTTACACCGGTGCTACTGATTACTATATAGATGGTGAAATTAGAGAAACACTTTCAACACACGTTGCAATTGATAATAGTTGTGACTATATAATTTCAAGCTGGACCCATACGCCTTATCACTATCAAGACGAGATTGGTTCTCTTGTGAACTATGGTCTACCTGCAATTTGTGTTCAAGCAATATACCTCATGATTCAAAAAAAGATCGTCGGTAGTAGAGCAAGAAGAAGTTCTGCAGTTGATATTATGGATACTGTAAATTCTTATATGAAATCTGAGAAATTCGACTCTAAACATATTAGACATATAAATGAAATTTTAGAAAGAAAACTTGATTATAAGAAGAATGTCCATTTAATCGACATTTATCCTAAACATGATCAACATGATATCTTCTTCACTAATTCTTTTACAATGAATCCTAAAAAGACTTCTCTTATGGTTAAGGCCGGTTACAAGAGAACGCTTGAGGCCTTCAAACGTCACGAATTGGAAAGCTGATTAAATCACTAATGGCATTGATACACTTAAAATAAACTCTTTTACATCATCCTCAGAGCGATTTTCTGTAGGTAACTTAACTGTACCTGTAGTACTATCTATCTCTGAAAATTTTAGATACTTAGCTTCTAGATTTATTGTAACAAATGGAAGTGTCGTGAGGCCTACACCTAAGCTATAACCGTCTCCATTAAAGTCTTCACTTATACTATTTTCATACTTCTGTGATAGATAATACGTACCCCAGAATCTAAAGAGTAGTGGTAACTCAACATTTACAAATACACCTAGTCCACTCGTTGTATAAGATTCAGATGTTGTCCCTATAGGGGCAGATTTTACAGAGGCATTCATCTCGCCATAATTAACTTCAAACCCACTTGAGAAATACAAGTAGTTATAACCAACTCTGCCACCAATAATTTGTCCATGTGTATTGAACTTGTATGTTTGAGTATTTTCTTGTCTTTGAATCTTACCTATCCGGTAACCAAGAAAGGGCTCTAAATAGAGCCCTGACATTGAATTGCTAGCAATTATAGCTAATAGTATGTATTTTTTTATAGATCTAATGGTAGAGAAACACTTAATAGAATCTCGTTTGATTCTAATTCATTTGCTCCACTTAATGTGCTTTTTGCTCCAGTAGTACCATCTTCTAACTCATCAAAAGTTAACATCTTATATTCTAAGTTTAATGAAACAAATGGTAACCCTGTGAATCCTACACCAAGCGCCATTCCTCCACCGGAATACTTATCACCATCTGGCTGCTCATATTCATTAGCAAAATAATATGTCGCCCAAGCTCTAAGTAATATCGGAAGTTCAACACCTGCAAATAGTCCTATCTGTCTAGTATCATATTCTGTATCAGGAGTTCCTGCCGGTGCACTATCAACATCTGCATCCATTGTACCTAGATTCACATCTATACCTGCCATCAATAAAGGCAATGTATATCCTACTCTTGCACCAAGTAACTGCCCACCAAGAGCATATTCATATGTACTAGATCCAATAGTAGTTTCCTGACTACCAAGCTGATAACCCATATAAGGCTCAATCAAAAATCCTGCCTGTGTTGAAAACATAAATACCAAACCAATTAGTAGTTTTCTCATTCTTTCTCCTTTAAAGTCATAACGACTTATTATTAGAGCTTTAAGCCCCTCTCTCTATTACATTTACTCTTCTATTTTAGATGATTTTTATCAAATAACCTTGCCGGCAATTTTTTCCTAAATCTGCTCAATCAAGTATAAGTTTTCACTGCAAAATGATTGTTGATATCTCGTATCTTTCTTATCAAGTGTTGTTTTAAAGTTTAATGCACCATAATCAGAACTAATGACAAATATTCTATTTGTTAATCCTGTGAGCTCTTTTCCAACAGTTCCGTCTTTATCCATATAGAGAATATCAATATATCCGTTACTCTTAACACTCTTCACATCTAGCTTAAATTCACTGGCAGGCTTTGAAAGATTTATTTGAACAACACATTCTTGTCCCGTTTCACTTACATTAAATATTTTCATGATGTAATCGAGGTACCCATCTGAAGGTATTGTAATTTTCTTTGCCTTACTTCCTACATATACTGATTTCTTTCTATTCACTTCAAAGTAATTATTAAATGAGTTTATTGATTCCTCATAAAGTAATTTATATGTATTCAAGCCTGTTTTAACTGAGCTCTTATTTGAATTAAATAACTTAACTTTGTTTTCATCAATATCAACTGCGACATTCTTTTTAGATGTTAAATGCTCTTCATAAAGTGAAAACTCAATATTCTTCTTACCGCTTAATTTAGACTCATCATAGGTCATCTCAGATTCAGAAAGATGAATTATCTTTTCTGCTATCCGCCCTTTTCTATTCATAAATTTAACAAGTTGATTACCAGGTTCTGCATTAAGATATAATTCATAAATATAATCCATGCCTTCGTCTACAACTCTCATTTTCCTATTAAGAAATACTTTTAAAGTGTACTTGCTCATAAGTTGTGTTGAATCTATTTCTTCGCCTAAAAGGACTAGTAAATGCGATCCAGTTACATCTTTAACTTTATATTTACGTAGTATTTTTTCAATTTTTTCGTAGCTAAATGTAGGTATCTCGACTTCTTCTCTATCTCTTACACTTATTTCAAAGTTCGTTGGGTAATTATCTCTACTTTGAATCAGGCCCCTAAATACAGACTCCTGTCTATCACCAATTTCAATATCAATCTTGCCATTGCCCATATCTGAAAGTCTCTCAGAGAGGTCATAGTAGGGTATTAATTCATAATTTGTTAATTTATTATTCGTACGCTTATCATATAACAATGGGATAATAGAAAACTTTGATCCATGGGTTTTTTGATAAGAAGCAGATAGGAGACTTGTATAATCTATAAAGTCTTTATTACTTTTCTTAGGTTTAAACCCTTTAAAGGCCTTAAGATTTTTAAAATCACTTTTCGTTTTAACTGGATTCTTATTTTCTTCTTTCTTAATTTTCTTATTTGTATAATCAAAGAAAACCAATTCATCATTCTTAGATTTCTTAGGAACTTTTCCAGACTTAATTGCTGCCTTAGGTATAAGCTTTGATATTTCTTTAATTTCGTTTAAGTTTTCTTTAAAGAGATTCTTAGTATACTTTCGATATGTTTTCTTCCATGGAATGGGCTTCACTGTGTTGAACTTCTTTCCAATAACGATAAGATGATCTTTACGTGTAAAGTCTGCTGCACCTAAGACTGAAAATGATATTAACTGTAGAACCAATAAACTTATAAGATTTTTCTTCATCTTAGTATTATCAGTGATTCATTCAATTGTTATTAGGTAGGCAAACTATTCTTGACACTAAGCGTGCATAAATCGGCTTTAATTTAGACTTTAAATTAAAAAAGGCTAACAATGTAAAATGTTAGCCTTTATATGTTTTATTATTTACTACAGTAAAATGTTGCATCATACTTTCTAGCAAAGCCTCCGAAGTAATTACCACTAACTTTTTCACTTATCTTCGAGAGTTTACTTCTCTTTCCAGCAACTGCATCAACCTCAATCTGTAGATAGCCTACATTTGCAAGTACGCTTGCATGTCCATAGCCCATTGGAGCATTAATACTTTTAAGCTCTCTTCTATTTTCGGAATCATTTGTAACAATCTCAAAAAGAGTTTTGGAAGGAACACTCACACTATTGATTCGCACCATATTCTCACAATCGATTCCTTGAATGAAGCATTCCAACTTACTTGGTTTTACATTTTCGCTTTCATCTGAAAAGTAAAATGTTGTGTAATAGTAATCATCTTTTCCAATTCTGTTTGCATCTGAGAGAGACTTATTAAAACTCAGGTATTTTGCATCTAAAATTTCTTCATGTTCACAAGGTGATAAATAATTTCTTTCAATAAATTGTTCGAAGTTTGGATTCCCTGCTTTTGAAATACCACTTATACTAAAAAGCAAAAATAAGGCTGTGACTTTTTTGTTCATAATTTCTCCAAATTAAATACTGCATATTGTCCCTAAATTGTAGTGTAAATGATCCACTAAGTTTGAAACGTTGTTTATATTAATTAAATAAATTCTAATTGCTTCTCAAACATTCTGATAGGTCAGTTGTAAATTTGACTTATTAAAATTGAAAGTGTCGAAAAGTAATACGATTTTTCTTCATCTTATTATTTTCAGTAATTCATTCAATTGTTATTAGGTAGGTAGAGTATTTTAGTGCAGTTAAGTCTTATATTTCTAATATTTGGCACAAAAAAAGGGAGACATTCGCCTCCCCTTCTTTAATTGTTTAAAAAAATGATTACTATCTAGAAGTCTTTAATAACTGAATTCTGAGCTTAGCTCTTTCAGCTTTTCTTCTATACTTAGAAAGCTCAACATCAGATAAAGTACCTGCAAGCATTTCCTCAGCATTATTAAGCGCTAATTCAGCTCTCTCAAGGTCAACTTCATGACTTTCCTCAGCTGTATTAGATAAAATAGTAATCTTGTCCTGTAGAACTTTACAAATCCCTACAGTTACAAAGAAGTTTCTATCAGCATCATCACTTCCACCTAAAACTGTAACAATTCCAGTTTCAAGCTTCTCAACAACGTGAGTATGATCCTTCATTACTTCAATCTGTCCCTTAAGTGTTGGTATAACAACATTCTCAGCAGGGATATTCTTAGCAACAACTTTATTAGGTGTGAGAATATCTACAGTAAAGTTATTCATATTACCTTCCTATTAAGAGTTAGCCTCTTTCTTCATTGTTTCCCACTTCTCATATACCATGTCTAAGCTACCAACAAGATAAAAAGCTTGCTCAGGAACTTCATCACACTCACCAGCAAGAATAGCCTTGAATGCTTTAATAGTATCTGCAATTTCTACGAACTGACCTTTGATACCAGTAAACTGCTCAGCAACGAAGAATGGTTGAGAAAGAAATTTTTCAATTTTTCTTGCTCTACCAACAAGAGACTTATCTTCTTCAGATAATTCATC
>DDIK01000067.1:0-3785 GCA_002338505.1 Bacteriovorax sp. UBA1852 | reverse complement strand
CAATAATATCTTGAAGTTCTTTGTATCTCTGAAGAATCTCTTGAACTGCTCTTGCCGTATCGTAATGCTCATCTCCAACAATTGCTGGAGAAAGAATAGTTGATGAAGAAGTAAGTGGATCAACAGCTGGGTAAATCCCTTTTTCTGCAATTGATCTAGATAATTCTGTTGTAGCATCTAAGTGAGCAAATGTAGTTGCAGGAGCCGGATCCGTATAATCATCCGCTGGAACATATACTGCTTGAATAGATGTAATTGAACCATCTTTTGTTGAAGTAATACGCTCCTGCATAGCACCCATTTCTGTACCAAGTGTTGGCTGGTAACCAACCGCAGAAGGAATACGTCCAAGAAGGGCAGAAACCTCTGCACCAGCTTGTGTAAAACGGAAAATATTATCAACGAAGAAAAGAACATCTTGCTTTTCTTCATCTCTAAAATATTCAGCCATTGATAGACCAGTTAGAGCGACTCTTGCTCTTGCACCTGGTGGCTCATTCATCTGACCATATACAAGTGCTGTTTTATCAATAACACCTGATTCTTTCATTTCATAATAAAGATCGTTACCTTCTCTTGTTCTTTCACCAACACCAGCGAAGACTGAGTAACCACCATGTTGAGTAGCAATGTTGTTAATTAGCTCCATAATAAGAACTGTCTTACCAACACCTGCACCACCGAAGAGACCAATTTTCCCACCTCTTACATATGGCGCCATAAGGTCAATAACTTTAATCCCTGTATAAAATGGCTCAAGTTTTGTCGACTGATCAGCAAAAGAAGGTGCTTCTCTATGAATATCATATGATTTAGCATTTCCAATCGCTCCAGCGTCATCAACTGGCTCACCAACAACATTTATAATTCTACCAAGACACTCTTTTCCAACAGGCGCTTGAATAGGCTTTCCTGAATCGAGAACTTTTTGACCTCTTGCTAGACCCTCCGAAGAGTCCATGGCAATAGTTCTTACCATGTTGTCACCAAGGTGTTGTGCAACTTCTAAAACTAAGTTCCACTCAGTGTCGTTGATGTTTTTGTTTGTAACTTTAAGAGCGTTGTAAATCGCAGGTAATTTACCATCGGCAAATTCAACGTCAACAACTGGCCCCATAACCTGACGAATAATTCCTCTCGCTTCAGACATTTAATAGCTCCTTAACCGTTAAGAGATTCTGCACCTGATACAACTTCGATTAACTCAGTTGTAATTGCAGCTTGTCTCAACTTATTCATTTTTAATGTTAAACTTCTAATTGCTTCTTTACAGTTTCCTACAGCATTATCCATCGCCGTCATTCTTGACCCGTGCTCTGATGCTAAACTATCTAATTGAGCCGTCCACATAGTACTTATATATGCTTCAGGGATTAGATCATCTAAAATCACCTCAGGTGAAGGTTCATATTTGAAATCAAAAGGAAAAGATTCTTGTAACTCTTCTTTGACTGATTCATCTAGTGACATTGGTAAAACTTGTTTTACCGATGGTTCAATAGCAATAGCAGAATGGAATATATTATACGCCACATGCACTTTTCCTACTTCACCACTTGTAAACATAGAAGCTAATTGTCTTGATACTTTTTGAACTTCATCAAAAGTAGGATCAGACTTTTCAAATTGAAATTCCTCACCAACATTAACTTCTTTTTGCGTAAGCTCTCTTACTTTTTTCCCAATATAGAATACTTTAAGATTATCACCTTTTTCAGCAGCAAACTTTTTCACAACTTTTGCAAGCTGTGAATTGTAACCACCACATAAACCTTTATTAGAAGAGAAAACTAAAAGTACTTCATGATCACTTTCATTTTCTTCTAGGTATGTATGTGAGTAATTTTGCACTAGTGCTGAAATAGTCTTGATAGTTTCTTCAAGTTCATCAGCGTAAGGACGAGCACCTTGAATCGCTTGCTGTGCTCTATTTAACTTAGCAGCAGATACAAGCTTCATAGCTGAAGTAATCTTCAACGTATTCTTAGTACTTTTAATTTTCTTTTTTAAGTCCTTAATATTTGCCATGTGGCCTCACTATCATTGCTTAATGATTAATATCTACTACCAACAAATTCATTAATGATATTTGCTAATTTAGTTTCATTTTCAGCAGACATCGACTTCTCAGACTTGATAGCTCCCATAAGATCAGAATGAGAAGTATTTAAAAGGTCTAAAAGATCTTTCTCACATTCTTTAATCTTTTCAACTGGAACTCTATCAAAAAGCCCTTTAACACCTGCGTAAATTACAGCTGTCTGATCGACAACATCAAATGGGTCATACTGATCTTGCTTTAAAAGCTCAACAAGTCTTTCACCTTTTGATAATTGCTTTTGAGTTGCTTCATCAAGGTCAGAACCAAAAGCAGCAAATGCAGCTAGTTCTCTGAATTGAGCAAGGTCAAGTCTTAGTGTACCAGCAACTTTCTTCATCGCTTTAATCTGGGCAGAACCACCAACTCTTGATACAGAAATACCAACGTTAACAGCTGGTCTAATACCAGAGTTAAATAAGTCACCCTCTAAAAAGATCTGACCATCTGTAATAGAAATTACGTTTGTTGGAATATAAGCAGAAACGTCACCTTCCTGAGTTTCAATGATTGGAAGTGCAGTCAATGAACCTGAACCTTCAGCATCTGAAAGTTTCGCCGCTCTTTCAAGAAGTCTTGAGTGACAGTAAAAAACGTCACCTGGGAAAGCTTCTCTACCTGGAGGTCTTCTAAGTAGAAGTGAAAGTTGTCTATAAGCCTGAGCTTGTTTTGTTAAATCGTCATAAACGATAACTGCATGCTTTCCATTATCTCTATAGTACTCACCCATTGTACAACCTGTATAAGGAGCAAGGTACTGAAGTGGTGCAGATGCAGACGCAGTTGCTGAAACGATGATTGTATAATCAAGAGCTCCTGCTTCTTTTAGTTTTTGCTGTACTTGTCTTACTGTAGATTGCTTTTGTCCAATTGCTACGTAAATACAAACAACATCTTTACCTTTTTGATTTATAATTGTGTCAATGGCAACAGCTGTCTTACCAGTCTTTCTATCACCAATGATAAGCTCTCTCTGTCCTCTACCAATAGGAATCATCGAATCAATCGCTTTGATACCTGTTTGAAGTGGCTCATGTACTGACTTTCTTGCCAAGATACCTGGAGCTTTAATTTCTACGTTTCTTGTTTCAGTTGCATTGATATCACCATTTCCATCAATAGGTGTACCGATAGAATCAACAACTCTACCTAGTAGTGCATCTCCAACTGGAACTTCTACAATTTTTCCTGTTCTCTTAACAGTAGATCCTTCAACAATAGCCGGATCGTCACCGAGGACAGCAACACCAACATTATTAGTTTCTAAGTTAAGAACCATTCCTTTCGTACCTGATGCGAACTCTACTAGTTCTCCTGCCATTACGTTTTTGAGACCAAAAACACGTGCAACACCATCACCGATAGTTAATACAGTTCCTACTTCATCTACTTGTAGTCTAGTTTCAAAGTTCGCAATACGATCTTTGATGATACTCGTAATTTCTTCTGGATTCATTGACATTACTTACCTCTGCCGTATTTATAAGGTTATTTTAACCGTTATTAATAATTGTTTCTTTAAAGTTTTCTAATTGCTTATCAAGTGAAGCATCTAGTTGATAGTCTTCAACTGTTACTCTTACACCTGCTGTAATCTTATCATTTTGAATATATGTAAGTTGAGGATTTAGGCCTAACTTTTCTTTTAAATATGACTGTAGCTTATTAATGTATTCTGATGAAAGTT
>DDIK01000147.1 GCA_002338505.1 Bacteriovorax sp. UBA1852 | reverse complement strand
GATACTACTTTCTTTTCAGGTTGGCATAATACAGTCAAAGATGAGTTAAAAGTAGATCATGGTGTTAACCTTAATCATACTCAAGAAGAAGAACTGAATAAGTATTATGAACTTTTTGATAAAGCTTCAAAAAACTGCATTCAAGAAAGGGCCGTTCACTTACCTGGCTGCATTGACCTGAACGATACTGATTTAAGCAATGAATTACATAATAAGGCAAATGACTGGTCCGAAATCCGGCCAGAATGGGGCCTATCTCGAAATGCCTCATTTATTATTGGCAAAAGAAGCCTCACAAGAGAATTAGACTTTGATGGGAGGTCATTTCTTCACAACTACAACCATAGTGAAGACCAAGATCTATCAATTCTTGAACTTATCATGACAGCTCCGATGATTGTTACAAACTGGATTAATATGCAGTATTACGCGAGCACAGTTTGCACTGAGAAATTCGGTGCAGGAAATAAGGTTATGAATAATGTCGTTGGTGGCATTGGTTGTGTCCAGGGTGGAGAGAGTGATCTCCTCGGCGGATTAACCGAACAATCTGTTTTATATAAGGGAGAATACTTCCATGAGCCTATAAGGCTTCAAGTATTTATTGAAGCCCAAACAGCCTCTATAGAGACGATTATTAATAAACACCAAATGGTAAGAGAGTTAGTGGAGAATAATTGGTTAAAGATTATCTCCATAGACCCTGAAAGTAGAGAATTTAGATTATTTCATACAAGAGAATGGATCCAAGTGAAGGAGGATTTGTGGAATTAGATTTAGTAAGAATTTCTGGTAAGTGTTTTTCTTTTAACTGGATTGATCAGTCTGGTCCAGTTTCTGTTGAAGTGACTATTCCAAACTTGAGAGGGATCGAGCATAGTGTCTGGGGTGACTGGGGGCCTATGTATACTTTTAGGCTTAATGAGTCTCATGCAATTAAGTTAAAATATAATGGCCAAGTCACTAAGAGTAGACAATCCTCACTACCTATCAATTCACCTATGCTAAACAAGGAGAGGGAACGCTACCCATATTACTTGGAAGTAGAAGCAAGAGAGTGGAATGTAAAATTCAAAATATATATTGATAACGAGTATGAGCTTGGAAAAATTGAAGTAATTTGCCTAAGAAATAAGATCAAGATTTTTGAAAAAATTGAAGATCATCTAGATTATAGAAATTGGAACTCGAGTAGAAGACTAGAGGCGCAGGTAAATGCGCATACATAGGGTAGAAGTATTAAAAAATATTCATGAAAATCCTTATGTTGTCTAGATATCTACACAACTTCATAGTTACACCTTAAAGATTTTATATCTTATTTATGTAAGTCTAGAGAGTAATACAAGGAGGAATTTATGAATATAAACGAAAAAATAAAGCAACCGTCAAAATTTTATAATACCCCAATGAATATTGTTAGTATTAAAGACTTAAACCATATTCAAAAGATGAAAGCTTTAAAGAATTGGAGACAGACTTGTATCCAACTACAGTTAAGCACAAGTGAGGGGATGGGGATTCATAATAATCCTCCAAATGACTCTGAGGACTTAGTTATTATTGCAAATGCTATGGAGCAACTTCAAAAACAAAATAAAAATTAAGGAAATATTGATAGTGAATGACTTAATAAACACCGTAAAGTTTAGTAAACATCTACTTTCAACATGACATAATTGAGTTATGCTCATGAGCATGGAACAAAACGATAAAACAATATACAGTATTGTAGATATTGAAACCACAGGTGGGCGAGCAAATAATCATAAGATCACAGAGATTGCTATTATTAAATTTGATGGCGAAGAAATCATTTCTAAATATTCAACTCTTATCAACCCTGAAAGAAACATTCCCTACGCTATTACACGACTCACAGGAATTGATAATCAAATGGTTTGCGATTCCCCTAAGTTCTACGAGATTGCAAAAGATATCGTGGAGCAGACCGAGGGAACGGTATTTGTCGCGCATAATGTTTTCTTTGATTATAATATAATAAGACGCGAATTTAGCGAGTTGGGTTATACGTTTAAATTACCAAAGCTATGTACGGTACGACTTGCTAGAAAACTTCTTCCAGGACATAAGTCTTATTCACTGGGAAAGATCTGTAAAGATCTAGAAATTCCAATTACCAATCGTCATCGTGCAATGGGTGACGCGCTCGCCACAGTTGAACTTTTTAAAATGATTCTAGCCAAAGAAGAAAACGAAGTTCAAAATCATTTATTACCGGACTCAGCTAGTGAAATAACTCTTCCCGCAGGACTAAATCGCGATGATATAGATTCTTTACCTGAATCCGTAGGGATATATTATTTGAAGGATAGGGAAGGGCGTGACCTCTATATTGGAAAGAGTATAAATATTCAAAAGCGTGTTAAATCTCATTTTAATATTCAAAAGAAAAAAAGAAAGGAGATTGAATTAAAGTCTCAAGTCCATTCAATTGACTATCTTTGTGTGCCTAGTGAATGGGTGAGCTTAATTATCGAGGCCCATGAGATAAAGAAGTATCGACCAATCTTTAACAGAAGCTTAAATAGAATTAACTTTAGATACCTAATTAGTGTAGAGAAGGCAAAGGATGACTTCTTCTCATTAAAGGTGACTAAACATATCACGCGTGAAAATAACAAGGCCTTGCAATTTCGTTCACGCAAATCGGCTTTAGCTAAAATTACTTCAATCTTTAAATATGTTTTTGGGATAGAAGCAACTGAAACTGAGATCGAGAAGATCAAGAAGATACTTGGAAAAGAGAACTTTAATAGTGCTATAAGAAAAGATATCCAAAAACTAGAATACCCAGCGGAAAACTTTGACGTTGTTGTTAATACAGTTAAGTCAAATCCGATCAAATTATCATTCGTTAATAATGAGCTTGCATGTATTAGTTGGAAAGATGTTTCTTATGAAGTTAATGAAGATCCAGATATTAAAAGACTTGTTTTAAAAAAATTGCATAATTTTAAATCGACAATGATTTTTGGTGCCGGAGAAGGGACTTGAACCCCCACGCCCGAAGGCAACGGATTTTGAATCCGTCGTGTCTACCATTCCACCACTCCGGCTTGAAGTGAATGATAGTTTATTCCTTAATCGTGCACTTGTAAATTATTTTTGCTATCACTGAGCGTTGTATATCGCTCTCTTTATCTCTGGTATTACCTAAATACTGGCAAATTATACATGTTTACAGTAAATCAGCACTTGATAAAATAAATAATAAAATTTATTGCTCAAGAGGAATATATGGATAAGAAATCATCTCGTAGGGACTTTATTTTGAATACAGCGAAGGCTGGAGTCGCGGTCTCGACCGTTTTCAGTGCACCATATATTATAGCCAAAAAAAGGCAGACTGTTAGGGTTATGGGAACTCATGTGACTCTACAAGAAGAACTTAGAAAGCAGGCCACAAAAGATCTTGGTATCAATCTAGAGTTTCAACCTGCCGGTTCTGCGGCTGTTCTGCAGAAAGCTGCCTCAGATCCATCAAGCTTTGATTTGTACGAGCAATGGTCTGATAGCATCAATATTCTTTGGTCAGCTAAGGCCATTCAAGGAATTGACATCGATCGGTTAAAGTATTGGAAAGAAATTAACCCTCTGACTAAAACGGGACGAATAACTGATGGAGCTAATTATGGAGCTGGCGATGCTCCATACAAAATATTATATGTCCAAGATGATAAAACATTGAGTTCAAAATCATCTGATCAGATAAGCTTTATGCCTTACGTACATAATGTTGACTCATTTGGTTATAACACTAACGTGATACCAAAGGGAAAGGCGTATGAAACAGAAAGTTGGTCATGGCTCTTAGATGAAAAATATAAAGGAAAAGTTGGACTTATAAATGCTCCGACAATTGGTATCTTTGATGCCGCTTTAGCCGCTGAGGCTAGTGGCCTTATGAAATTTAAAGATATTGGTAATATGACAATTGAAGAGATTGATAAGCTTTTTGAAATATTAAAAAACAAAAAGCAGCAAGGACACTTTGGTGGATTTTGGTCCTCAGTTCCACAATCCGTTGACTATATGGTTAATAAGAGAGTGGTCATTGAAAGTATGTTTTCACCTGGAGTTTCTAGTGCTAGAGGACAAGGAGTCCCTGTTCAGTATGCTGCACCTAAGGAAGGCTATAGGGCATGGCATGGAGTCATGTGCTTATCATCAAAAACAGAAGGTCATGTTAAAGATGCGGCCTATGAGTATATGAATTGGTGGTTATCAGGATACCCTGGAGCCTTTATTGCTAGGCAAGGATATTATATTTCAAATGCTGAGCGTTCAAGACCTCTTATGAGTAAGGAAGAGTGGAACTACTGGTACGCGGGTGGTGTTGCTGTAAAGGATTTAAGAGGAACTGATGGTAAAGTGTCTGTTAAAAAAGGTGATATCCGCAATGGTGGCTCATATGAAAAGAGGTTTAGTAATATAGCCGTCTGGAATACTGTCATGGAAAATTATGATTATAGCTTAGATAAGTGGTACGAGTTTTTAAATGCCTAGAGAAGTATAAGTGATAAAAAAACTAATAAATTTATCGATTCATAAGAAAATTCTTTTGGCATTTGGGATTATCTTTTTGATATTTTCTTGGCTTACATTTCTTTCTCTAAGAAGTGCAAAAGTTGAGATTGATAACCTTCGCTCAATTTCTAAGTTAACAAAGAACTCATCAGCTATTCTTGGGATTAGTAGAGAGATATCTGAAATTCAGCGACTTACTGACGTTTATAGTAAAACAGGTAGTCCTTCAATTCTAGAGAAGATGAAAAGAACTTATATTCTTCTTGTCAATGATTTAGACTCTATTGATAAGAGCTTAAAAGATGATAAGCAGAGAGTTGGAGTTGAATCCTTATCTAAAGCTTTAAAATCTTTTGGTAATAATATTGATTCCTTAGAAAAGAGATACAGTAATAGGGAGCGAGTCCTAGCGACTGATCTTCCTTTTATCTTAGAGAAGATCATAGGTGAAATAAGAGCTGAAGCTAAAGTAGAAAATAACATCCAAAAGAAGCTGATATTAAATAAACTCGAAGCAGTATGGCTAAGAATCACTTTGTATTCGAATTATTATCTTAATAAACGAAACTATAAGTATAAGAAAAAAATTAAAGACGAATTAAGAAAACACTCTCAGTCTTTAAAGGACAGTGAGGTAATATTGTCAGATGACTTCTTTCTTTCTCTTTCAAAACTAGTCGAAAAATATGAAGACACTTTTGATAAGGCGATTCAGGCAAATAGAATATACCTGTCTTTAGTAAACGTTGTAATGGCAGGCGATACGATCGAGTTT
>DDIK01000100.1 GCA_002338505.1 Bacteriovorax sp. UBA1852 | reverse complement strand
CTCTCTTTGTTCCATCTTTTGTTTCATAAATAAACGCTGCAGAGTATGGAAAGGATTTAAAGTCACCATCTTTGCCATGATAGATTTCAGGTTGTTCAACACTCGAATAAGCTTGTGTTGACAAAAAAATAGTTAAAGATAGAAAAAAATACTTCAAATCAAACTCCTTAAACCAGTTGTTTACATAATAATGAAAGTTCCCCAAAAAGCTTAAAATTCATCAAGTTTCTCTTCATCATTTTTTTTGTGAAGAGGCTCATCGCAATTATACATGATTCCAGTAGTCTTACGTGCCTTACACTCATAGTGAGTCAGACTGATAAATAAAGCATTGACCTCAGAATATTTAGAGGCTTCGATAACAAGATTTTTTACAAGCTCAGAGCAGCGACTTGTACTTCTCTTCCAGATCGGAGCTTCTTTATGCGTCTTTACAGTTCCTACTCTTTTGCAGTTCTTAAAATCATCTTTAACAAATGATGAGTAAATTTTTCGCTTAGCTTCTTCTTGTTCTAGATTCTTACTATTGTTTATCATACTCAAGGCGCATACAAACACATTAATAAGCTCCCCCTGATCTCCAGGGTTCACGAGGATACACGCTCTAGAGCTTAGAGATATAAAGAAAAATACTGCTATAACTATTGCTTTCATTTATCACCAACTCCCTGAAGGTATACCTTTGCGTCTTCATTAGAGCTTATCTGAATCTTTGAGCCTTTATACTCTTCAAATATCTTAAGATGGGCCTTTCTTGAAAAGGTATCTTCCCTATTCTCATATTCACTGATCCAATCAATAAGCATTGAGAGATTCGCATCTTGTTCATCTTTTGAAGCATACTTATGTGGCTCCCACGGTCTCATTTTAGCGTTCTCTATACATCTCTCAATTGAAAGATCCATAAATACCACCTCATTTGAGCTTTCAGATATCAACTCAATTAAATCACTGTAGCATCCCTCGATAACCCACTGCTCATGCGTGTTAAGGAACTTGTCGATCTTGAGCTTAGAGTCTTTGGTCTCCATTCTCTCTGGTGGACTTGTAGCTTTCCACGCTAAAGTATCTAAATCTAAGTGCGCAATACCTAATTTTGCATAAATTGCCTTAGAAAGTGTTGATTTTCCTGAACCAGAATTTCCAAAGATAATTATTCTCTTCATCAATTAAGCTTAATTGAGTAGCTCTTGACTGGCAAATTGACGCACACCAAGACGCAGAAAGCTATTTTCGAATCGCCTTCTAGTTGGTAGTATGCCATTTCAATAATTAAAAAGAGAGAAATTACTATCGAAACATCCGTACCTTTTTCAGACCTGTCCCTTAACGAAAAACTTTTAAATAGCCTTACTTCAAATGGATTTGAGAATGCTTCTCCTATCCAAGAATTAACAATACCCATCATTCTTGAAGGAAAGGACCTATTCACTCTAGCAGAAACAGGAAGTGGAAAAACAGGATCATTTGCTATTCCTGTGCTTGAAAAGATTTTAAGAAGTGACAATGAAGAAGAAGTTTATATTGTTCTAAGCCCTACAAGAGAGCTTGCTCAACAAACCCACAAAGTATTTTCTGATTTTGGTAAGCCTATGGGCATTAAATCAGTTTGCATTATTGGTGGCGAAAGTTCCGATCAACAAAAATCAGAAATCACCAAAGGGGCCAAGATCATCGTTGGTACTCCAGGTAGAGTCTGTGACCTCATAAAGCAAAAAGTAATTAAGAGTAAAGAGTGTAATTGTGTCATCTTTGATGAAGCAGATCGCCTCTTTGAAATGGGATTTAATAAAGACAACGAATTTGTTCTTAGAAACGTAAACCCAGAAAGACAACTTATCATGGTGTCGGCAACAAAGAATCAGGAGATTTTTAGAACGGCCTATAAGTTTCACTCAAACCCTGAGGAAGTACAGGTAGAAAGTCATAGTCTTATGGTCGATAAGATCGATCAAGAAGTTGCTATGATTAGTGAAGATGAGAAAATGCCATACTTGGTAAACATCTTAAGACAGCATGATGACGCCTATGCTTTGATTTTTTGTAACACTCAATACATGACGTCTCTCGTTGCCATTTGGCTTGAATCGATGGACTTTAAAGTGAAGGCAATTTCTGGAAGGCTTCCACAAAATAAGAGAACTAAACTCCTTCAAGACTTTAGAGATAAGAAAATCACAATTCTAGTATGTACTGATGTTGCGGCAAGAGGACTAGATGTAAAAGATGTTAATCTTGTCATTAATTATGACATGCCTAATGAAGCTGCAAATTATGTTCATAGAATCGGGAGAACTGGTAGAGCTGGAAAGACTGGTCTTACAATTGGATTTTGCGGCCATGATGACTGCGAAAACCTCGAAGACATTTATGATTACATCGGAATGAAAATACCAAAAGCTGAAATTTACGATGATGACTTTGCCAAGGATATTACGAAGAGACCTCGAATAGATAGCAAAACATTAAAGCCATACGCTGATAGGCAAAAGCCAGAGAAGAAGGCACATAAGGAGAAGAGCTCTCCAAAAAGTTCACCAAAGGCTTCGCCAAAGAGCGCTCCAAAAGACCAACCAGCAAAGGAAGTTAAGATTCATGAGCGTTTCTTTGAAATCGCTTCTTACTCTTATGCAGAGGCTGAGCAAAAGGCCTTAACATATTTCTCTATTAACGATACTTCAATCCTAGAACATAAAGTTCTAAGTGAAGGAAAGAGGAAGTTCTTAATCTTTGGGCCAAAAGAATCTAAATACCAATTCAAAGTTAAGCCTATCTACAAGAAAGTGCTTTTACCGTGGCTTATTGATATTTTCAAAATGATGGATCTTAAAATTTTTGTAAGCGTGAAGTTTCTTAATCCTGATGTTCAGGTAACTTTTTCAGGAAAGGATGCAGGACTACTACTTAAGAATAGGTTCAAATTACATAATGCGATTAAAGATGTCTCTTTAAGTTACTTAAGAAATAAAGTTTCTATGAGTAGTGATACTAAGATTCTTTTTAGAACAAATGCTGATGACAAGAATAAGAAATCACCTAAAACGACTGATAAAAGAGCTCAGAAGTCTAATCGCAACCTTGGTGAATCGAAGCTTCAAACAATGGCAGATAAAGCCATGCAGGAAGTCCTTGAAAAGCAAGAAGGTGTGCAGATTAAAAAGCTTAACCCAGCTGAAAGAAGAATGGTGCATATTTACATTGAAAAGCAGGATAAATTTTCAAGCTCATCTCAGGGAGATGGTTATTTGAAGAATATTTTGATTGATCAAGTCTAGAATATAATTAATTCTCGACTATTTCATGGCCAATGATCTTAAGTAATGAGTTAGATCTGTTAATTCCTTTTCAGAAAAGTTCTTTTCAGACCAGCCGGGCATTATTTTTGCGTCCCTTGAGATACTAATAAAGAATCTAAAACCAGGGTTTTTGGCAACGGCCTTTACTAGGTTTAAAGGTTGATGCTTTAGATTCTTAGCGGCAGTTCCATTTCCTTGACCATCTTGTCCATGACATTTCATACAGTGGTTTTCGTATATGGCTTTACCTCTTTTTACAGCTTGCTTATCCATTGTTAACAGAAGAGATGAACTCTCTTTACCTTCATCAATCATTTTAAGGCCATGGCCCATATCTAAAGATTCACTACGCTTAGCATAGTGATCACGAGAGTCAGTATTAATGAGAGAACATGAAGAGAGAAAAAGAGAAAATAGAGTGATTGAAACTAATTTATTCATTTTAACCTACTTGGGGTTGTTATAATGAATTATCTTACTCTTAATATTTTATAGTACCCTGACAAAAGTCATGGTTTTAAAGAATTTTAGTAAGTTGAACTTTGCCTTCAAGAGTTTGACCTTTAAAGTCTGAGCATAAACAGAAATAGGACTCATAAATTATCATCTCACTTAATACTCTTTGAAGTCTAAATCATCAAAAATAAAAAAGTACTTGTTTGAAATTGCACTCCTAAAAGAATATTTCTTTTCAAATGTAAATGAGTTTCCATCTACAACATTGGCCTCAGACATAATTATGAGACCGTCTTTTCTTTCAAGTTTTCCTATTTTGTATCCTATGAATTTAGGTGAGCTGACTAGGAGCTCATACTTATTTAATATTTCCCATTCTACTTCAGATTCGAACTCAATAAACTCATTAAGATTATCTGCACTAATTTCTATTATTCCTCCAGCAGAATTTGTGAAGGACATTTTCATTTTCTCTACCTTCAAAGATTCGGAAATGTAAAATAATCCTTGCTCAATAAGATCATATTTACAAAAATCATCAAGTTCAGAATGAAAAAATCTTGCGAAGTATCTCGCGTTAAGTAGTATTTCTCTCGCCCCTTTTAATTCAATATTTAGCTCGCGAACTACAGAGCTATTGTAATTAAACTTGAACAATGGATTTCCTGTTCCGGTCATCTGACTTAAGTCGATATTAGATTTAATTTTCATTTTTTTTGTTTGTGAAGGTAAATCAAGTTCTCTTTCATATCTCAAGGCCTTAGGCTCAAAGCATTCACTATATGGCGCAACTGATATCAAGTTACTCTCACTAGAGGTTTCAGCGAATAGAGAACCAGGCAGAGTATTAGATATCGGAGAGACAAAGGGTACAAACCCCTGGTTCTGAATCATTTTTGAATAATATTTTTCTGGATTATTACAAGCGACTAAAATAAACATCAGCATGAGAATGAGGTTTTTCATTTAAATATCCTTTTTTTTATATATCGGAATAACTAGGAAAAATGTTACATTTCTTAAACAGAGTATAGAGGTCATATATCTTTGACCTTTAAACACTCAGCATTTAACATGGAAAAATGAAAGAAAAATGGTCATTTTGGATCGATTGTGGTGGAACCTTTACAGATATCATTGCCGTATCTTCAGGTGGAAAGCACAAGGTTCATAAATTATTATCTCACTCAAAACACTATGAATCAGCTGTCGTTCAAGGCATAACAGATCTACTTGGACACCAAAACTTTAAAGAATCTATCGAGGAACTACGCCTCGGAACAACTGTTGCGACAAATGCCTTTCTTGAAAGAAATGGTGTACCTTGTGCCCTCATTACAACTCTAGGACACCGAGATGTTCTAGAAATTAGAAATCAAAATAGACAAAACCTTTTTGACCTCGATATTAAAAAGGTTGCCCCTCTCTATTCAAGCGCCTCAAGTATTGAGGGACGAATGAATGCGAAAGGTGAAATACTAAAAGAGCTTAATGAAGAAATTGCTCGCTTTGAACTACAGAGAATTTTAGATAATGAAATTAAGTCCATAGCGATTTCACTTCTACATTCCACGATAAATCCAGCCCACGAAATAAGGCTTAGAGAAATTGCTCTAGAAATGGGTTTTGAGTACGTAAGTCTATCCCATGAAGTAAGCCCTATCGGAAAATATGTAGCAAGAACGGAAACCGCTGTCATTGATAGTTACCTCTCTCCCTATTTAAAACAATATACAGAGGACCTTGAGAAGAAATTAGATATTCCAAATATTTACTATATGCAATCTGATGGTGGACTGTGTAAGGGAAGCGAACTTAAAGGCCATAACGCCCTACTCTCTGGCCCCGCAGGCGGCCTAATTGGTGCCATTGATATCGCCAAAGCACAGGGAAGAGAAAAAATAATAACTTTTGATATGGGTGGAACATCAACAGATGTCGCCATTTACGACAGAGAATTATCAATTAATCCCACCCCTGATTTCTATGGACTAAAACTCTTATGTCCTATGGTTGATATTCATACTGTCGCAGCAGGTGGTGGCTCGATTCTTAAATATGATAACGGCAGGTTTCAAGTCGGTCCAAATTCCGCTGGAGCTTTTCCTGGTCCCGCTTGTTATCGAAATAATGGCCCTTTGACAGTAACAGATGCAAATTTATTTCTTGGAAGAATTGAAGTAGAAAAGTTTCCACATATATTTGGAGAAAACCAAGATCTTCCCCTCGATAAAAATATCGTAGAAAAAAAGTTTAAAGAACTTGAAAAAGAAATTGGCTTAAGTGCAAAAGAAATTGCCGAAGGCTTTATAGATGTTGCCGTTGAAACTATGTCTAGAGCAATCAGAAAAGTTTCAATTGAGCGAGGTCACGATCCCAAAGACTTTTGCTTAGTTAGCTTTGGTGGAGCTGCGGGGCAATTAGCAATAAAAGTAGCTCAAACACTTGGGATAAATGAGGTATTAATTCACCCTCATAGCTCTGTTTTATCTGCATTTGGCATGGGAAAGGCCTATCACCAAAAAATAGCAACTGCTAAAACTCAAGAATTACTACCTTCTCCAAATGAGCTTGCAACAGGCGCATTTCTTTCAAATAACTCGAGTGCAACTTATCACTTCTTGATGCGCGCAAGAGGAAGTGATCACGAAGTTGAAATAACGGCCATAGATCTCCTAGAGGCCAAAGAAAGATTTAGTGAATATCATGAAAGAACTTTTGGCCACGCTGTAGATGAAATAGAAACAGTGAGCGTTTCCATAAAGCTCATTCACAATGAGAAAAAAGAATTATTCTTTGATGAGAGTCCTCTAACAATCGAAGGAGAAAAAATTCTTAGTGAAAACAATACTTCAATCATTGTCGAAAGTGGTTGGCAGGCACATAGAAATAATCAAGGCCTATGGACCTTCAAAGAATTACAGAAAGCAGCGACCAAGAAAAGAGATAAGAAAATTGAGCTAGAGATTTTCTATCAGCGTTTTCAATTTATTGCTGAACAAATGGGAACTACTCTTCAAAGACTCGCTCACTCTATAAATATCAAAGAAAGAAATGACTTTTCATGCGCAATTTTTAGCGCAGACTGTGAGCTCATCGCCAATGCTCCACATATTCCTGTTCATCTAGGATCGATGGATCAAGCCGTTAAATCCGTTAGTCAAAATTGTGAAGTTAAGCCTGGTGAAAGTTACATATTAAACTCTCCTACCCATGGGGGAACTCACCTACCAGATGTCACCATCATCACCCCTGTTTTCTTTAAAGATCAGTTGATGATGTGGGTCGCCTCAAGGGGTCATCATGCCGATATTGGCGGGATAACTCCTGGCTCAATGCCAGGCAACTCAAAGCTCTTAGAAGAGGAAGGCGTTATCATTCCTCCAACAAGAATATTTTCACAAGGTAAGCTAGAAATTGAAAAAATAGAATCTATCCTTACAAAAGCTAAATTCCCTGTAAGAAATCTCAAAATGAATTTGCACGACATCAAGGCAAAGATTTCAGCTAATCACAAAGGAGAGCAAGAGCTTATCAACCTCGCAAGCTTGCATTCTATCGATCATCTTAAAAATATGAGCGAGGAGATATTAGATTATACTCATCATAAAATTCATTCTGTCCTACAAGGCTTTAAAGATATCTCTATTAAAAAACAAATAAATAATGAGAGACACCTACAAGTCACAATAACTCAAAAAGAAGATAAAACGATCTTTGACTTCTCTGGTTCAAGTCCTCTCTTAGAAAATAACTTCAACGCACCAAAGCCAGTTGTTAATGCTAGCGTTATGTTTGCACTCAGGTCTCTTTTAAAAGAAAATATTCCCTTAAATTCAGGTGTGCTTAGAGCAATTGAAATAGAGATTCCTAAAGATTCAATGCTCAATCCCCAAGAAAATAGTCCTGTAGTCGCTGGAAATGTTGAAACTTCTCAAGCCATTTGCGACATCATCTTTCAGGCCTTAGCGGTCAAAGAAAATAGCTATGGAAGTATGAATAATTTGAGTCTAGGAAATCACCATATTCAATACTATGAAACAATTTGTGGTGGTAGTGGAGCAACAGAGTCATCAAATGGTGCGAGTGCCGTACAAGTAAATATGACCGATTCTCTTCTAACTGATCCAGAAGTTTTTGAAAGTCGACTACCTATTCTCATTGAATTAATGAGCATTCGTCATGGCAGTGGCGGCAACGGCCATAAGATCGGTGGCGATGGGGTCTACAGAAGGCTCTTATTCCTAGAAGAGATGGGCGTAAACCTGATCACTCAATCAAGGCAATGCCCTCCTCTTGGTCTCAAAGATGGTAAGAATGCACAGCGCGGTCTCAATCAAATTGAAGACCAAGGCTACTGGAAAGATTATCCTGAATGCTTTAGCGCTCTCATAAATAATGGTCAAAGACTTTCAATCTCAACTCCTGGCGGAGGAGGATATGGAGCTGAAGCTGACACCAATAATAATCTTATTTTTGGTTTTGGCTCTAATATGGACATCAATCAAATCAAGAAACGCTGTCCTAGCGCAAAGCTTATTTGCCGAGCAACAGTGAAAAATAAAGAAATTCGCTATACGACATACTCTAGGATTAGGCTCGGCGGTGTTGCCGATATGTTCGAAGCGCCAGGCCATGAGGTCTTAGGACTAGTCGTCTCAATCAACGACCAAGACCTAAGCTATTTAGATAAAATAGAATGTGACGACAATGGTTATCAAAGAATAGAAATCGAAGCATTTGATGACAACGGGGAAGCCTTAAAGTGCTTTGCCTATGATGTCATAGACAAGAAGCCCGACGTCCCACCCACTGCTGTTTATGAGTGGTTAGTTTATTCTGGTGCCTTTTACCTAAATGCACCGCACTCCTATCTTGAGAAAATTCGCAGCTATAGAATCTAAAAATATTTGCAAAATCGATCCAGTAAGGCGATTGTATATTGTTATTTAATTTTTAGACGAGGAAGAAGCGTGAATCAATCAATCGAACCATCATTAAGATCAAAAAGGGCCGGAATCGCATTTGGCTTTGTCATCTCTTTTGTACTAGGTGCAGCATTTGTATTTTCTGCACTAAAAGCAGGTATTACACCAGGAATTAGCCCCTTAGTCGTTTTATTTGGTTGGGTCGCCATGGGTAGATTCTTTAAAGATGATATGAAAGGTTTTCTTTCCACTGCTCAAGTTACAGGTTCTGCCGGTGTTGCCGTAACAGCTGGTGTCGCCTTTGTAGCTCCGATTGTTCAAATTTTGGCTTCAGAATTAGGAATGACTGTTCCACCTGTGGATGTAGTCTCTCTCATTCTTGCTGCTGCATCAGGGTGCTTCCTTGGTTGGGGCTTTGTAGGCCTTGCGACTGAGAGATTTCTAACTGATCCAAAGCTTCCAGCTCCAGAGGCTGTTGCTTGTGATCGACTCATTCAAACTGCTGCAGATAATCCAGAAGCTCGTCCACCATTAAGCCTGTCACTTGTCCCAGGACTTTTCTTTGGATTTGTCATGGCATTTCTAAGTCAGATAAAGGTTTTAAAAGCGAGTATATATGATCTTAAATTCACATTAAGTGGCATGGAGACGAAACTTCCACTTCCAATCAATCCTCTCTACTTTGGTATTGGAGCTCTACTAACGGTTCCAACTGCGATTTTAATCTTCTCAGGAGGACTTTTAAACGCTGTGGTTAAAGGAGTCTCTGCTTCACAAGGTATGCCAGGAACAACATTTCGTTGGGTTGGTGGCGCTGCAATGGTTATCGCTGTTGTCTACTCCCTAATTAATTATATTATTGAAGGAAAGAAGACGCGTGATGCCCTCGCTGATAAAGAAGCAGATTTTGATTCAAGACTATTAGAAATTCCACCAGAGAGAAAGAAGCAGTTACTTGGATCAATCGGTCTTGGATCTTTATTACTGATTCTCATGATGATCTATTCTGGGGCCACCGTCGTTGGTCTTGTTGCTCTAAGTACAGTTGCCATGCTTCTAATCTTCTTTCTAAGTGGTCTTGGTGCCCTTCTCTCATTACAAGTAGGTTCTTCGGCTTCACCAGTTAGTGGAACAGTTTTCATGGGAATGCTTGTTTTAAGTCTTGTAGGACTGGCCATTGGACTTGAAGGAATTGAAGGTGTTTACTTCTTAGTTCCAATTATTGTAGCTGCATGTGTTGCAATTTGTGCTTCTAACGATTCATCTCAAGATTATAAGACAATGCAACTCAATGGCCTAAAGGTATCAAGTTCTTTTATCGGACAAATAGTTGGACTACTTGGTGGAGCTCTCTCTGTTCCACTTGCTGTATACGTCGCTCATGAAACAGGAACTCTTGGAAGTGAGAACCTTCCTGCTCCTCAAGCAAGCTTCTTTGCAACAGTCCTCAAGTCTCTCTTTATAAAGAGTGATATTCCTCTGATTCCAGTTTTAATTGGTGCAGGACTTGGAATACTTGCTGTGATTGTTGAAATCATTGGAAAGAGAAAAGGGATTATCCTAAGTTCACTGGCCTTTGCCGTTGGAATTTATCTTCCGTCATATATCGGTACAGGAATTCTCTTAGGTTCACTTGCAAGATTATCTGGAACAAAGTCTCTAACAAAAATCACTCACCGTGGAATCCTCATGGCCGCAGGCCTCATCACAGGAGATGCATTATTTGCACTTCTCTTTGGAATTCTAGCGATAGCGGGAATGGAAATAGCCGCCGTTCAAAACTTTGGATATGGAACGATTCTTAGTGTGATCTTCTTTGTAGGACTTCTTGTTACGACTAGTATTAACTATGCAAGAACTTCTGCTATAGAAAAACTATAAAATAATTAGGTGCCTTTGGTTAAACTCTTAGGCACCTTCAAAAAATTTACAATAAATCTCATACCCCACGACTCCATCACAAGCAGCATAATGAATCTGAGCATCAGTAAGCTTCTCTCTATCCCAATTAGAAATTTTGGCCTTCTTAGATAAACGCTTACCTAATAAAATAGCAACCAATGCTCTAAGCCCAAATTTTTCGATCTTATTTTCTTTCGCTATAACAGCTAAATCTACAAAGTTCTGGGCCTCAAAAGAAAGCAGTTTTTGCAGAGCAATGATGTCATCTCTTACTGCCACTCCGGCCTTCACAATATTCGGGTCAGACAAAAGACTAAAGAGTTGCTCAAAATTAGATAGACGATTAAGTCTAAAAAGATATGCCGTAGAGTCAGTCGCTAATTGCAAGAGAGAGACATCATAGCGCTCCCCTTTTTTAAAAGCTGCTCTTGTTTCGGTATCAAAGCCTAGGATATTATGTTTTTGAAGTTCCTCTATCGCTTTAGAGACATCATCTTGGTGATCAATAATTTCGATTCTTCCGTTGAAGATATAGGCAGGTAGATTGTTTATTTCATCTTTGGAAATAGTTTTTTTATAATTCATAGCCTATTATTACATAATATTTCGGTGATTGCAGGAAAAGTACATTGGTAAATAAAGAAATCTTAACTCACAATAGACTTAAAAGATCCTTTGAATGAAAACACTTTAGACTACCTAAAACTCCCAGCCAAAGCCTGCTCCAATAGCATCTGTATGCCAAGAATGAGTAAGATTAACCTTCACAGTATACTCCTAGTGCCCGCCAAAGTTCTTACTAGCACCAATGGCCAGTGCGCTAACTTCCTCAGATACTACGGTTCCTCCACCAATACATGTTCTTCCATGGGTCGCTTGTGGTATTTCGGCCACAGCATAGGCTGATAGACTAAGATCAAGAGCTTTACCTATTTTTCTCTCTAATGATTGAATATGTTGTTGCATCCGATGAACTTCATCTCTTGTTGGATTACTTGGGAAGTTTGTAGGACGCACATGAACCGTACCTTTACTTTTGGGATGCTTCTTATGCTTAGTTTTTGTTCTCTTAGCAATTTCTTGTGAAGATGGCTTTGATTTAGAAACAATTTTATGAGTTTTAGGATGAAAGTTTTTTATCGCTTTCTTACTATACCATTAGGTAGTATTTCACCAACGACTTTAAACATATCGACTTCATGATTTGTTAACCTACGATCATACCATTGTTAATCAGAAAGACCCAATGGATCTGAAGCTTCAGCTGAAAAGCTAAACAATAAAATTAAATAGAAGGTACTAAAAACACCTTTAAAACTATTCATAATATCTCATTTAGAGTTTAAGCGACTTAGAATCTACAAATTTGCTGACTCAGGAAAGTACGTATTAAAACGTGCTCTTAATTTTTCACGAATCTCAGGACTAGTGTTTGTACTAATACTTTGTTCAAAGATTCTTCGTGCCTCATCAACGGTAGTACCAGACTGCTTCAAAAATGCTATTGAGTTAGTTATGTTCATAGAGTCTGGAGTGAAATCACCATTCTCATCAAGAACGACTTTTCGACTAGCTTCGCTCCCAAAAAAAGAAACCTTCTTATCTCTAGTTATGTCCATGCCTCCAACAACATTAATTAACTGCTGTCGAACAAAGCTGTCTTCAGGCCCGATTGATGTAATTTCGTTTGATATTGCATCATAGACTTCGTTTTTTTGATTATTCAGCTTCGAGATAGAAGTTTCAAAAAGCTCACCATACTCAGGAGAAGAGTCAAAAACAACACCTATAGAAAGCCAGACTGCAAGATCTTCTGAGAACGAATATTCTTTAAATAGTGACTCTGATCTTTCATAAACTTCTATAAAATTAGGGTCTTTGAGTAAATTACCTAGATAAGGATTATTTTTATAATACGGACTTTTAAAAACGATATTATGTTTTAATTTCGTATTCATATCTCTGTCTTTAGCATTAACAACCTGATCACTCATTTTCAAATTAGAATCTCCAGAAGATCTGACGTCAGTTTTCTTTGCAACTGACAGGTCTTCAGAATCTTTTGTTTGCTGATAAGATGTACCAAAATATATACCTAAGACAATAACAATAATTACTAATATACTTTTTTTCTTATTCATAAGCTTTCCTCAATTACATCGTCAGTATCGTTACCGGCAACAATATTCGACTCTGCTTCCAGTTCATCCTCAAACTGGGGACCTTCCTTCACGGTCAGATAATTTTCATTGTCTATCGATTCGATAATATAATTATCGGGAATGTGGCTTAGAACTTGATTTTTAGAAATATTATCTAACAGATAATTTAAATTAACTCTTTCAGAATCATTATCTAGAAGGTGCAATACAATTAGGCCCTGTACCTCTTTATTAGGAACTCTTTCATATAAATCTAAACTTATCTCTCTAAACTCATCTCCTTCAAAGACTTTAGAAAGCTGGTCATATACCTCAAAGAAGTAAACTTCATTATCGGCAGGACTTACAGATTCTAGATATTTATTCATATCCGTAATCTCTGGTATTTCGACTCTCTTTTCACCCTCATTAACAAATGAGATATCCATTATTTCTTCTAAAAGAATTTTTCTTGCTTGTTCTCTATTTTTAAACTTAATTTTACTGTCTTGAAGTAGCTCGATTTTTTCATTTAGGCTAACACTATCATCACTTAATACTGACACGTCCAAAGACATCTCTTCAATATTCTTATCTTCAACAGAATGCTCTACTTCACTGTGATACTTTATAGAAGCAATCTTTCGACTTACGGATGAAGGAGAAGATTCATAACTACTTCCTTCATTCTTTGGAGACTTTACTAAAATAGTCTTAGTTTTGATTCTTTGTTTTTGATATAGATTAGTCTCAGCATTGGTAGAAGCTTTAAGAACCTCATGTTCTGTAAATGTCTCACTTTCTTCAGCTGAAGAAAGTGAGTGTGAAACATAGAAAGAGATACTGAATAATACGAATAAACTTATTACTTCCTTAAACATTTCACACTACCTTTTTTATTAATTAATACTTAAGGTATATATCTTCTTCTCCAATCGCCAGGATTACGTCGAGAAGGAGGAGGTGGTGGACTAGGACGCTTGTATCTATTATTTCCTGGACTGGTTGCTTTATCTAGAACGTGAAAAGAGGCGAATGATTTTAATGATGCGTAGTTGCTACCACGGTTATAATACTCGACAGCACCTTTTGTACCCTTTACATGTGAAATTTTTGGATAGGATCTTGAACCTGTTGATCCAATTCCCACATTATAAATTCTTCCCCAAGGATCAAAAATCTTTAAAGTTGAGCCTTCATAGCCATGAAGTGCAATTGCATGTCCACTTAAAAACTTTCTTCTTCGATCCGTCTTATAGATTGTGAGAGTTGCAGCTGGAAACTTCCCTCTAAAGAGGTTCTTGAAATAATTTGAATTATAAGAAGAGTGTTTGGTCGTTTTACTTATATATTTCTTTGTAACGTTACCTCTAATAGAGTTATAAATAGATTTATATGCACTATTACTCCTACTCGTATATGTTCCACCTCTTCTCCAATTAGTTCTCATTAACTCTCCAACGTAGTGTATAGAATCTGAGAATGTGCCCGCATTTATATGACTATTCCAACTTACGTTGTGATTTCTCATATTATTGAGCTTGTAATTTGAGTAGCTCATGTTTTTAGATTTTTTCAAACTTCCTGCAAAGCTCATCGTAGCTGCAACAGGTACACACCAGCCAGTATCCTTCCTAATAGAAGAGTCTCTTTCGAGTCTACTTATTGCTGATGCCAATCGTGTTGATGATTGACTCAGTAGTGGCATTTCTGGATTAACGCAGAATGAACCATCACAAGCTAAAGTCTGACCACTCAGTAAAAAGCACGTTGTAGTAGCTGTTAATATTTTTGTAAATACGTTCATGCAAACCTCACCTTTTGAGAATTTCTTATCGGTTGATTTGATTATAAATTAAAAATAACCCATATTTTTCAAAAACATATGTTTACAGTTGCTTACCTATTTAGGTCCACAAAATATGAGCCATTTTTTTTGGGCATTGATCTATAAGCTATTAAATTCAAGTGATTATTAATTTAGAAATGAAGAGAAAAAAAGAACTAGCACACAATAGAAGAGCTTATTTTTTTCTTCTTACATAAAGTTTTTTGAAGACCTTTGCAACAACTTCGTCATTCTCATCAAGAACATCTACAACAAACTCAGGCTCAATCTTATAATTTTCATCAGCACCTTTTCGTATTGAATTTATTTCATCCAAGGTAAGTCGAAATTTTGCATGGACCTTACCTCTTCCAGGTCTTTTAAATTCAATACTCGCTGACTTATCCCAAACAATATAGTTTCGTCCAAGGTTTTCCATAAGCATTAACATATAAAAAGGATCTGTCATTGAATAAAGTGAGCCTCCAAATTGAGTTTTAACGATATTTCGATTCCAAAAAGTTAGCTTCATCTCAACATCAAGCGATGTTAAATTGTCAGAAATATTTCTAACTCTTATTCCAGCTCCTAAAAAAGGTGGATAAAGATTCATTAACTTTAGTAGACTAGATTTTTTCATTTATATCCTTTCTTAGTAAAAAATTAGGACTTCTTGTTACGACTAGTATTAACTATTCAAGAACATCTACTTTAGAAAAAGCAGCCTCATACTTAACTTTAAGGATGAATTTACTAAAATAACATCTTTATAATTTAGGCATGAACGAAACTAACCTCTTCACAATTTTCAACAAAAGCCCTAATCCCTTTTGTGAGCTTCCTAGTTTCTGCTACTTTCAATGCAGGAACTTCAATCGCCTTCTCTATAAAGACTAAATACTCTCTGATACGCGGAGAATGATCCCCGAGAATAGTCAAATTCTTTAAAAGTTGATCTACTGAAAACTTTTTAATTTTATAATTTGTAATCTCAGAAATTCGACTAGTAGGAATCCCTGTCAACACGCTTAACTCTTTCGACTTCAGTTTCTTTTCATTCGCGAACTGAACAAAATGTTTACATAGGCTCATTTTCACTTTATCTTCTACTGAGAGAGAGCTTTTATCAGTAACATGAGTAAGTTTCTTTTGATTCTTCTTTGCATTATTGATTCTTTCTAAAACATCTTCATTTTTATAGTTCATGTTACCACCCAGGAATTAATGTAATTGTATGAATCTCATCTTCTTTTTCATAATGTATATCAAAAATCATTATAAACTCTTTATCAAAGAACCTTCCTTGTACAGGACAGTTAATTCTTATGCTAAACTGTGACCTCACTCCTCTATAGTCGTCGGGAATAATATCCTCTCCATCAAGAAGCACTATAAATTTCTCGATGTCTTTTATAGTGAAATTCATACGCTTCTTAGAGTTTAGTTTTCTCGTCTTGCCATTAAGTCCATAATTAATATGATCAATTTCAACAATAGCTTTTTCAATAATATTACCATTAAGAGTAATAGGTTTTTTCAGGTCGATTATTTCAACTCTTCCTCTATTGTAGTCTGGCTTCTTCTTAGCCATTATAACTCCTTATCGGTAACTCTGTACGAAAAAATTACAAAATTCTGTAACTTCCTTATTCACATTAAAGTTTACAGTAACTTATCAGTGAGCTACAAAGTAATAAAAAATTGATTCATAATTTTGAACTTTATCAGTCAAATACTATGTTGAGGATTAGAAAGAACTAATAGATATAACGGTTTCACAATTGATATGATCTAGTTTCAACTCTTGAGGCTCTTGAGGCTCTTTAAAAAATCTACTTACACTCAGAAGCAGATCTTGATCAAGAAATCTTAACCGAGTCCAGCTTAAGTATCACATATCTACTGTCGATAATAAAATACAACCTTCAGGGAGTTCAAATTGCAAAAGATAATATTTATATTTCTTTTAATCTTTTCAGGATGTTCTTATTCACCCATTAGAAATGTTAACTACAAGGCAAATAATTTATATACCTCCGCTAATGCTGGCAATCTCGAATATGATGACCTTGGTCCTATCGTCAGAGACACTTCTGGGTTTATATGGGACTCATGTGATCACTTAGCAGAATTAGTCATAGCAGAAGTAATCGCAGATGTTAAAGATAAAGGTGGCAATGCCCTTGCTAATGTTAAATGGAGAAAAGGTGATAATATGACTGCGACACCATACTGTACGACTAAATATGGATGGTTTGTGCCATATATAATTACAGGTTTAGGCCCATGGGTTAAAAATGTTGAAATAGCAGGAAGTGCCATTAAAATAAACTCAAAGCAAGTTTTAGAACCTCATAGTAATGTGTTCTATATCGACCCTAACAAAACTAATGAAGAGCTTGCAACATTATTTTACAAAACTATTAATTTATAATTTTATTAATCGGATTTCAAAATAAAGAGCCTGGTTGAGTTAAGAGGTCTAACTCTTCCTGGGTTTATTCACGCCCAAGAATTTTATTTCGATGTAGATAACAGCCTAAGTGCACTATGATAGCATTTTGTTCTACTTCTACTCTCGTAGCATCTGATCTCTCTAGATTAAGCCAGTTTTTTGTTGGACAATCTTACATACTTAAAGAACTACGGCCATTCAATAGTGATATAACGATTAGAGCGTAATTACTTTCATATACTTCCTTATTTTTCTATCAGGACTCATTCCTTAAACATATCTCTTAAGGCATAAACAAGCCCATCATTCCCCTTAGGGACTTTAACATCTGGCGCGAGACCAATTTTATCGATATTTCGTCCGTCTTCATAAGCATTATACTTAGACGCTAAAATCACTGTAACCTTAGAGTGCGTCAGAGCGAGTATGCCCACATTACCAAAGTGATACTTCCCAGCAGTATTCTCTCCATAAATCGTAGCATTTGGATGTTTTGCTAAGGCCTCAAGAGAGCTTTCTCCACTTGAACCGCATTTACGATCAGCTAGAATAGCAATCTTTCCCATATACATATTCTTACCAAATGGATGATTAGACTGATTCCAAGTATAGACCTTATTTTGTGGATGCTTTCCCTCTTTAATCTCACTAAGTAATTTATTTCTCTCTTCTAAAAAGTTACTTATATATTCTGAAACAGGCTGCTTATTCTTATCAAGCCACAACTTCTGCATAAGAAAATTATTCGTAGAAAGAGCGATGGTCTCTGCAGCGAAGCTCTCAATAGTTTTATCCCATCCTGGAGTCACTTCTCTATCTTGCATAAGTTCAGCTAACTTAAATCCAATTGTGTCATCCCCGCCAGAATTACCTCTAAGATCAATAACAATTGCATCGAGCTTGAGTAATCTCTTTGCCGAATGAAGGAATTCTCCCCAAATCTTATCCTTATGACTTGGATAATAAGTAATAGAAATTAAACCGACGCTCTTGCCATTAATCTTTCTTCTTTCAATATGCCAAGGTCTTCCTTTATTTTTAGTTATCTCGATGGCAAAGTTATCTCCAACTTCCCCTTGTATCTCATTCCATTTTTTCTGCTTACCACAAAGTTTTCCTCTGGCCTTGACAGTCAAATGTCCATCTTGGATATCCCATAAGGCATCACCAATTTTCTTACAAAATTCCTCTTCAGTTAATTCACTAAAACTCTTTATCTCATCTAATGAGCCAATGGCCCTTTCAAATTGTCCGTTAGGAAGAAAGCCCTTGGCTCCATAACCATTTTCCATTGCATAGATCAACATATCTATATCATGCTTAATATCTTTCTTATTAAGCAATTTTTTAGGACTTCGATAAAAGTCTTCCTTGGTAAAAATCAAGTCTTCAGGGTTAAATTTCGTCCGTGATGTACATGAAACGAGTACTAATAATAGAATAATATTAATGAATAAGTTCATTTTCTCTTCTTTAAACTCTCTTATTCTTTTATAAATTCTACAGCAGCACCACCACCTGGAGCTAAATAAAGGTCAAAACCTTCATCTCCACCTTTAACTCTTGTCTCATAAGTTTCAAGAGCATGAGGGTTTATATTCCAGCTAGCTCCTCTTGCATCTTGGTAGCCTTTAACTGTATACCAAGCATCTTTATCTAAGAAGTCTAGATCGATTGTAATAACTCTTCCGTGCTCATTAGTGATTGAGCCAACATACCAATTTTGAGAATTTCTATCCTTTCTAGCAATAGTAGCAAACTCACCAATCTTACTATTTAATCCCACTGTCTTTGACCAATTTGTAGGAACTGATGTTAGAAAGTTCATAGCATCTGGTCTATTCTCATAATTTTCAGGAAGGTCACAAAGCATTTGCCATGGAGAATATATAACAACGTAGAGAGCTAATTGCTTAGCAATTGTTGTTGGAACTCTTGAGTCTGGTCGCCACTGATTAAAAAGAACGTCCATTGCACCAGGAGTAAAATCAACTGGACCAGCAAGAGATCTTGTAAAAGGAACAATTGTCGTGTGAGCAGGAGTATTTCCTGGCTTACCCCAAGCATTGTACTCTTGACCTCTCACACCTTCAGAGCTCATTAAGTTTGGATAAGTTCTTCTTAGACCTGTTTGCTTAATTGGCTCATGAACAATCATCATAACTTGTGAATCATGACCTTTTCTCATCGCCTTCGTATAGTGATTGACACCAAATTGTCCGTGGTGCCACTCCTTCTTATTTAATCTTGTACCGACATAGCCTGTCTTAACGGCCTTCACTCCGTGCTTATTTAAAAACCCATAAGCTCTATCAAGTTGGTTTTCGTAATTTCTAATGGAAGCACTCGTTTCGTGATGACCAACAAGGGTTACTCCCTTATTAAGTGCATACTTTGAAAGTCCTCCAAAATCATAGTGATCATATGGTTGATCAAATACAAAGATGTCTCCGTTTTGAATCCAGTCACCGTCCCAACCAATATTCCAACCTTCAACAAGAACTCCTTGAAGTCCATTGTCTGCAGCAAAGTCAATATAACGTTTTACATTTTCATTAGTAGCACCTTGATTTTCTCCACTACCAAATGTCCATTTTCCTAGGTGAATCCCCCACCAAACACCAACATACTTACCAGTGTTAACGAAGTCCTAGTCGATTTCTTTATCTGCCGGATCATTTAAATTTAAGATCATTGTAGATTCAACTAACTTTGCTGGATCAAATGCCACCTGAACAGTTCTCCAAGAAGAAACAAGCGGTGTCTTCCCATATACTCTCGTATCAGTGTCGGCCCAAGGGTATAGGTCTACTTTTAAAGTATCTGGACTTGTCTTCTTTAGTGCGTATGAAGAATAATCAATTAATCTTGCTTCATGAAAAGAAACAATTGGACCATTACTCTTTTCTACAGTTAATGGAGTGTGAACGACATTAAGGTTTGTTATAGGGCTTTTTTCATAGAGGTATTCATATCGATTATCCTGAAATGCTGGTGTCCACCATGCTTGATCATTTCGGCTTAACTTAAATTGCGTTGACTCATCAATAACTTCAAAGCGATCAAGATTTTTCTGCTTTGGAAATTCATACCTAAAAGCTAATCCATCTGGATAAAGTCTAAAGTCGATATTCATTTTTACACTACCATTTGATAGAAAAATCTTTAGCCCATTATGCTGATCTTTAACGACATCAAATTCACCCCAAATCATACTCCAACTAGAGTCGTTAGCATAAGTTTTGTGGTTCTCAATCTTCAAGTTATTAGTAAGATCATGCTTTCTTAAACGATTACCAAGAAGAGACTTTCTAATTGTCGGGATTCCATTTTTAGTTAACTTGTAATGTAAGTTACCTGACTCTAAGGAAACGTTAAGTTGTAAGCTTCCATCTGGTGATTTTAAATTATATTCACCTGCGTGTACGAGACATGAAAATAGGACAAAAAGGATTATAGACCTCATGAAAATCTCCCAAGGATAGTGTTGTGTGTTTGCGACCCTATTAAATAAAATTTTATACGATTAGCAAAGAACTAATGCGTGGCACATGGAGTTTTTTATCTTTTTTTTTTTGGGTACGTACAGACTAGATAGCCCAAGCGCGTTACATTTTAAGAAATAAGATTACTTCTCGCGCTTTTATAATTCTTTTCACGTGAATAAGATGCAAAAAGTATTCTATGCCAAGAAAAAAACTCATAAGAACCAACGATTACTATTACCACATCACAACACGAACAAATAACAAAGAATGGTTCGCCCTGCCCTTGGAAGAAGTATGGTCAATCTGTTCATATGCTTTAAGAAAAGCTCATAGCAAAACACCAGTGGATATAAGTCAATTTGTCCTCATGGCAAATCATTATCACTTACTTGTGCGAACAAAGAATAACGATATCGATAAATTCATGTTTTGGCTTAATAGAGAAATTGGAACAATTATCAGAAACAAAACCAATAGAATCAACAGAGTATTCGCTACAGGCTACAAATGGACGCTAGTCACTCACCCGAAATATTTCAAAAATGTATTTAAATATATTTATCAAAATCCAATGAGGGCGGGTATTGTCAAGAGATGTGAGCACTACCCTTACTCATCGAAGTACTACATATATAAAGATCTAGAGATTCCCTTTTCATTTACTCCAATTAATCACCTTGAAACAAGTTTGGACTTCTTAAACGAAATGTATACACCTCATCAGAATCAGGTAATAAGGCTGGGTCTCTCTAGAACGAAATATAATGAGTCACGCCTACGCAGTACACCGAATTAGTCTGCACGTACCTCTTCTAATATCTTTCTTCGATCTCTTGCCACTAGTGAGTAAAAACATGGAACTACTATCAGTGTAAAAATTGTTGAAAGAAAAACACCACCAATGATAACAAGGGCCATAGGACGTCTTGTTTCTGAGCCAGCACCAACAATAACAGCGGCAGGAACGGCAGAGGCCAGCGTTGTAAAAGTCGTCATAATAATTGGTCTAAATCTTGTTTTACAAGCTTCTAAAATAGCTTCAGATAAGACTTTTCCTTCATCTCTTAGCTGATTTGAAAACTCCACAATAAGGATTGAAGTCTTCTTCACAATTCCCATCGTTAATAAAATCCCAATCATTGAATAAATATTAAGTGTACTCCCGGAAAGCCACAGCGCTATAAACGAGCCGGCCAATCCAAATGGAACGGCAAGAAAAACAGTAAATGGATCAGCAAATGAATTGAACTGACTAGCAAGAACCATATAAGCAATAACTAGACCTAAGACCATAATCATTAAAACACTAAAGAGTGACTCATTAAGATCTTTTGAGAACCTCACATAATAACCTTTTGGTAGAATCTCTTTTGCCGCATTCTTAATAAAGTCAATGGCCTTACTCTGAGCTGCCCCTTCACTTAAGTTTGCATCGACACGTATACCTCTAGCTCTATTTTCACGATAAACTGATTGTGGTCCAAAAGCATCTTCGATCTTAACAACTTCATTTAATGTTACAAATTCACCTCGGTTATTTTGCAAAAGAAGAGATGAGACATTGTCATAAGTACGATCCTTTTCAGCAAGCTGAACAAAGACATCATATCTTCTTCCGCCTTCGGTATACTTCGTAGCACTTACTCCACCGACACCGACATTGAGAGTTTCTGCAATGGTACGAATTTCTACTCCACGTTGTTGAGCTTTAAGACGATCAGGCTTGATATGAACTTCAGGTAGCTCTCCAATATCATCTGAGCGCACACCTACCATGAGTTTTGACTCACTCATTTGCTTTTCTAATTCTTTATATAGCTGTGTTTGAATTTTTGTATCAGGCCCTGTAATAGTAAATTCGATAGGACTTCCTCTTCGTCCACCAATGACTGAGCCCATTCGATCTCTAATAATAATCTTTATACCTTTTATATCAGCTAAACTTTTTCTTAATTGAGTAGCAACTTCAAATTGGTCTAATTGTCTCTTATCACGATCTTTTAAGATGATGACTCCAAATCCTCTATTTCCAGTAGTGGCCCCTCGACCACCACCAACTGCGACAATCATTCTTTGAACATTCTCATTTTTTTCAACGATTTCCTCATACTCTTTTACTTTTGCATCAGTATAATCAAGACTCTTCCCATCAGGTGCTATAAAGATAACAAACATAAAACTTCGATCTGACTCTGGTGCGAATTCTTTGTCGATATAATTTAATGAAGTAAATGAAGTAAAAACAAGCACAAGTGAAGTAAGTAAGACTTTAACTCTATTTTTAAGAGAAAAATTTAAAGACTTCATATAGAAGTTGTTAGCTGTATCAACTGCTCTGTCGACCCAATGATGAATGAATATCCCCTTAGAA
>DDIK01000044.1 GCA_002338505.1 Bacteriovorax sp. UBA1852 | reverse complement strand
TTTAAAAATGTTAATCAACTCGAAAAGAATTATTCAGTGAAAGTTGATGTTGATCCACTTCTTATTTCTTAATGTAGTTGAATAAAACTTCTTCTTGAAATTTAGATGTCGTCTGATACCACCTCTTGGCGCGCTGGCGTAATGTCTCTAGTTTTTTTGAATTCTTTGTCTGCAATATCTTTCTCTTCTTCTTATCATTGATATAGAGACAGAATGTTCGATAGTTTGTACCAGTAATTAAGCCGCATATATTATGAACGTAGTCCATACTTCCAGATTTTGCAAAAAACTTCTCATGTGTCGTTGAGTTAAGAAACTTCTTTGCAAAGAAGCCACCAGTGCCTGCCATTGAAAAATAAGTAATAAAGAAGTTGTTTTGAAACTTTTCAAAAGCAGTTCTTGCGATAAACTTTTCCATCAGTCCTAAAGGAAGTTCTGTTTTTGTTGTCAGTCCAGATCCACGATCGAAGTTTACTTTGTTGAAGTCTAGGTCTTTGAACTCGCTTGTGTAGAAGTCCTTCATTTTCTTACTTGCTTGGGAAAGATTCTTCGCATTTGTTCCCTTTAAGAGCAAAATTTCCATGAATAAGTTATTAGAATATTCCATTCCGAGTTCGACGAGTCGAGAGATAGAAAGACTATTTTTTGAATAGACTTTCTTTGTCTGATTCGGCACGAGATCTATAACTGAAAAGTTCCCATTAGTCTTTATTCCATTCTTTCGTAGTAGAGATAAGAAGTACTGACTATTATAAGATAATGACTTTCTTACAGGAACTTCGTAGTACCACTTCTTAGTTTCATGGATAAGCCATCTTTCACTGTTAAGATTTTTATCTAACTTAAAAACCTCTCCAGGAGAAAGAGGAGCTTTTGACTTTTTAAACTCTAAATAATCAAAGTGTGGAAGTGGAAGATAATTATTGCGGTTTTTAATGGCCTTGAAACGATTAAAGTTTACATTAAAAGACGAGATACTTTGATTATAGGCCTGGTCATCAAGGCCGACATTACTAATTCTATTTAATGATGGAAGTTCACTCACAACTTTAAAGTCACCATTTAGTACTTTCACACCTAAAGCCTTGAGTGAAAAAATCATATCATATAAGTCATTAGTTAGAAGATAGGGATCCCCTTGAGAATGAAAGATAAGGTCTCCATTGAGCACGCCGTCTTTTATGTCTCCTGTGTGATATAGTGCAGTTTCGAGTTGAGTGCTTGGACCAAGTGTTTTTAGAATATAATAAGCAGTGAATACTTTAAATACTGATGCGGGATAAAAAGTCTCTTTTTCGTTAAAAGAAAACTCAACTTTCCTTTTATTTAAGTCATAAACTAAGAAGCCTATTTCTTCATTTTGAAGATCCTTGTCTTTTTTAAGTTTCAAAATAGTTTTACTAAAGTCAGCATGAGCCGTAGTAAAAAGCAGAGATAGTAGTAAAACGGATATTAAACTTTTCATTTCTTGTCCTCTGGAACTTCGTCAACTCCACCAGGATGATAGGGATGACACTTAATGACTCTTCTCACACTCAATTTTAAAGCTTTGAAGAATGAAAATCTCTCAAAGCACTGCTTAGCGTACTCAGAACATGTCGGGTGAAAGCGACAGTTTTGACCAAGAAATGCTGAGATACAAATCTGGTAAAATTTAATGAGGACAATTGCTAACTTGTGCATAGCGAGATTCTCTCAATATCTCGCTATATTGTCTATTTTTTGCTAAATTGAAGCCATGAGAAAACAAGAAAGAGCAGATTATATCGTCGAAAAATTAGAAGAGTTATACCCAGAGACACCTGTGCCTCTTGATCATACTGATGCCTATACTTTACTCATTGCTGTATTGTTATCAGCGCAATGTACGGATGAGAGAGTTAACCAGGTCACACCATTTCTATGGAAGCTCGCAGATAATCCACGTGACATGCGAAAGAAAACAGTCGAACAGATTCAAGAAATTATTAGACCCTGCGGGCTAGCGCCCAGAAAGGCAAAGGCCATACACAGGCTTAGTGAGATGATTTGTGATGAACATGGAGAGGAAGTTCCAGCAAGCTTTGAAGAACTTGAAAAGATGCCTGGAGTCGGACATAAGACAGCATCTGTGGTAATGGCACAAGCTTTTGGAGTTCCAGCCTTTCCTGTTGACACTCATATTCATCGACTCGCTCAACGTTGGGGACTTACCAATGGAAAGAATGTCGATCAAACTGAAAAAGACTGTAAGAAGCTATTTCCAAGAGAGAAGTGGAATAAGCTACACTTACAAATTATTTTCTATGGCCGTGAGTACTGTAAAGCTCGCTCTTGTCATGGAATAGAATGTGAAATTTGCACAACTGTTTACCCGAATAGAAAAAGACCAATGGAATTTAAGAGAGCATAAAAAATGGAACATAAGAGAATAAACGATTTTGATATTTTATTTAAGAAGGGAAAGGGCGATGCTTGCCCTGCATGTGTGATTCTTCATGGCTACGGGGCCAGCTACAATGATCTTGCGCCCCTGCATAGCTATCTCGATAAAGAAGAAGCCTTTGACTGGTACTTTGTGGACGCTCCCTTTAGTGTCGATATTGGTATGGGAATGAAAGGCAAGGCATGGTTTCCCATCGATATGATGAGATTACAAATGCTCTTGCAGGCTGGTAAGTTTGAAGAGGCATTTGCAAGTAATGAACCTTCAGGTCTTCAAGAAATTACTCAGAGTATGGTGGCTCTCTTGCAGGCAATTAAGTCACCTGGACAAGAACTTATTCTTGGAGGCTTTTCTCAGGGGTCGATGGTAAGCACCAGTGTGAAGATGAGTCGACCAGAACTTGTTGATGCTTTGATGTTACTTTCATCAACTGTTTATAATAGTGAGCGCTTTAAAGAATTTGGAAAGAGTTTTAAAGATCTTCCTATTTTTCAAAGTCACGGAATGTTTGATCCTGTTCTTCCATTTAATATGGCACAGAGACTTTATGCAACTTTAAATGAGCACACAGATGATATTTCATTTGAAAGCTTTGAAGGTGGTCATGAGATACCTATGGCGGTTATTCAAAAGGCCTCAGCTTTTTTAAGGAGATTCTCATGAGTATTCAAATGAAAGGGACTCTGATGAAGATGAAGTCCAATCTCGATAAGACCGTTCAGTACCATCTTCCTTTATCGGGAGAACTTCTTGGTCTCAATGAGCATCTTGAAAAGAAAGTAAAATTAGAGTTCTTTGGAGATATCTTTGATGTCCATGATGGTAAGAAAATCAAGAAGTCCTATGGGCAGGGATACTCTTACCCAAACTTCATAAAACTTCCTCAATGCGACACTTGCATTTTAAAGCCTGAATTATGCCACTTTCATAAAGGGACTTGTCGTGATCCAGAGTGGGGAGAGAAGAATTGTTTTATTCCTCATTACGTCTATCTCGCTGTCTCGAGCGATGTAAAGATAGGTATTACTAGACATACTCAAGTTCCGACGAGATGGATAGATCAAGGTGCTTCATACGCACTTCCAATTTTAAAAGTAGATGATAGAAAGACTTCTGGTGAAATTGAAAAAGAAATTGCAAAGACCATGAAAGATAAAACTAATTGGCGAAAAATGCTCATGAACGAAGTGGCAGACGTTGACCTTGAATCAATAAGAGAGGGAGTCTTTGATGACTTTGCTGATCTTCTTGATGATACTGATGCCGAGGACCTTGATGAGTCCGTTACAAGTATTGAGTACCCCGTTGTTGAATACCCAACAAAGGTTAAGTCGGTAGGCTTTGATAAGCAGCCAATCATTGAAGGAACTTTGATGGGTATTAAAGGCCAATATTTGATCTTTGATAATTGTGTTATCAATATGAGAAAGCACCAGGGCTATGAAATAGAAGTGACAATTTCTTAATGGAAGAATTTCTTGTCATAGGTTCATCTTTTTTTACTGCTTCAATTTCCGCTATCACCGGAATGGGGGGAGGAATAGCGCTTCTTAGTGTGATGACTTTTCTCTCTTATTCACATCGTGAGCTTGTCGCTCTACATGGACTTATCCAACTTGTCAGTAATAGCTCACGTATGTTCTTTTTAAAAGAGAGTGTCGACAAGATTATTTTAAAGTCATTTATATACGGACTCATTCCTTCAGCTATCTTAATAATGTTTATCTTAAAAGAATTAGGAGACTTACAGAAACTGCAATTGCTTATTGCTGGAATCATTTTTTATGTACTTTTTAAACCGAAGAAGATGAAACCGTTAAAGATCAAGAAAACAAGTTTCTATTTTCTTGGTATCTATGTAGGCTTACTTGGGCCGCTCATTGGTGCAACTGGTCCACTATTGGCTCCTTTCTTCTTAAGAGATGATTTGACCAAGAATGAAATCATTTCAACAAAAGCTGCTGTTCAGATGCTTGGCCATTTTATAAAAATACCAATATTTCTCTATGCTGGATTTAATTATTTTAGTCTCAATTTATGGGAAGTAATAGGATTTTTAGTCTTAACTATCCTAGGGACTAGGTTTGGTGTTTATCTCTTAAAGCTCTTGAGTGAAAAAGTCTTTCGTATGATTTATAAGTCAGTTCTATTGCTTTCGGCCCTCAGAATTATCTATGTTCACTTACTTAGTTGAGTACTTCTTAATCTCTACTTTAATATGACTTTTCACTTCATTTATTTCTTTAGAGTGATCTTGCATCGACTTCGCACGTAGCGAATATTTCATTTTTGCTTCAATTAATTTCATACTCTCATCAAAGTTTCTGCAATTTTTACAAATCGCCATATGAAAATGTCGACTCAATTTACCTATTGTCGATAATTCTTCACTCTGATGTCTCTTTTCAAAGACTTCTTTACAAGTAGGGATGCCAAACATTCTTTAGACCTCGTTTAATATTAGTCTACTCTAAACTAAGTGAATTTCTATGAATAATTGTGACATTCTTAAGAAAAGTTAAGTTATTTAAATTACAGAGCATGACTGCCAGATCTGGCACTATTAAGAGTTACTCAATTTATCTTGTTTTATAAGTGGATTGAATAATTGATTACTTTACTGAAGCTTAGACAAGAAATATTAATTTTCATTCACACTCATGAGATCAGTATATAATTCAATATAGCATCACTTTGGAGAGTAAAGATGAGCAGCGATATTGATCTTGAAAAACTAGAAGAATTGTTTGAGAAAACAGTTATTGAGCAAGCAGAAGAATTGATAGAAAAGGCACTTACCACGATAAAAAAAGATGAATCTATTGACTAATAATTTCTATTTCTAGTTTATACTTTACTCCAAGCTTCTTTAGTATTGGAGCTATGTCTGAAACAGATAAGACATTACTATCAAAAACTGAAAACTTCGCACCTGGAGTTAAGCGACATCTACTTTCACACCCAACATCTGCTGTCGTTATTTCAATTTTTGTGATGGGCTCAGAGTTATCAAAACCAGAATACCATTTAAAAAATTCTTCTAGCTTTGTACTTAAGTCTTTTAAGAAAACAACTTTGTCATCATTGAAATTATAAAGAAATCGTCCAGCATCCATTTGTTTACTATTAATAACAATATTCATCACGCCACGAGATTTGATATGAAGAGTATTATTAAAACAAATTGGACAGTACATGAAAATCCTTTAGTAAATAGATGCTTTATAAATTAAATACGTCATGTATTATATATATTATATCTTATTTTTAGATTTCTTTAAGGAGAAAATATGGAGCCCATTTCAAGGACAATAGAAACTTGGGACAAAACTAAGCTTTTTACTCAGACAAGAGAAAGAGGTTCTAGCTGTTGGATCATATGGACTCATGGAATTGGTGAGCACTTAGGGCGACATGAGTATCTGCAAAATATTTTCGGAAGTGATCTTAATATATTTCAATATGACTTGAGAGGACACGGAAATAGTTCTGGAGAAAAAGCCTTTGTTCAGGATTTTGAATACTATATTAAAGACTTGAGCGAAATTATCACTTATTTAAAAACAAAGTATGATGCTAAGAGAGTGATTCTCTTTGGCCACTCAATGGGAGCTCTTATAACACTTGGTTATATTCAAAATATGAGGGAGCATGATGATGTCTTAGAGGGAATTGTCGTCAATGCTCCACCTCTTGGTTTTCCAGGGCCTCTTGGTAAGTTAATGGGTGTTCTCTCTAATAATATCGTCAGCAAAATAGCAAAAATTGATCCTAGTATTCCTTTGGGGGGACTTGTTGATCTTGGCTATCTTTCACATGATAAGACCGTTAAAGAAGCTTATCTTAAAGATCCACTCAATCACTTAAGAATACATTCAAAACTTCTCTTTCAAATGGTTACTTATTCAAAGAAGTTAGGAAAGAGTCCTATCAAGTCACCATGTCCGCTATATTGTTCCTATGGAACAGAAGATGGCATTATTGATGTAGATGCTCTTGAGAAGTATTTTAAGAATGTAGAAAAGAATGCAGACCTTTTTCCAATCGAGGGAGGATTTCACGAGCTACATCTTGAAACTGATCGATATAATAAGCCTTATTTTGAGTATCTTAAAAAAACTATCGATAAGATTCTTTATAAATAGTCAAAAACTGATCCAGTAAAATGGTGATATGAATATTATATTCTGTTTCAATTTTAATCTAAATACCCTCAAGCACTCTTTTGAGTGGATAATAGGCAAATAATTAGAGATTAAGTTC
>DDIK01000104.1 GCA_002338505.1 Bacteriovorax sp. UBA1852 | reverse complement strand
AAACAGGAATGGCAATAAGTACTATAAATGACACTATTAATCTCGGTGAAACAGACGATGTCGCCACTGGTGTAGTTGACGGGTGGACGACATTTCCTTTTAATGATGATTTATTTTGTGGCGGAAGCCATTATAATACTTTTGGTACAAACGGTGTAAAAAACTGTGACTTCGGCCAAGAGACCCACTATGAAATATCTCTTACAGATGGATCTACCTCCGGCTGTAAAGTTACAGTAACTGAAGTAACTTCAGACTGTGATGGTGGACGAAGTGAGTGTATTGCAGGAGCAATTACGCAAGAATTCGACACTACTTCTCTTGATAATGGCTTTACTAGACTTACTAGTTCTGCAGACAACGGACTAGTACAAAACTATTCGTATGATGCACCTATCTCCAACGGATATAACTCTAATATTTCTTTAGCAAACTATGCGGCATCAAATAGTTGTGAAACTTCAACCTATGAGTACTCAAGTCATGGTTGGCATAGTAGAAACAATAATGTTTCTACCAATAATATTCTTGATCCCTATATGGGAGCACAACCTTTTTATACTTTTGCTTGTACAGACAGTGCTGGAGAACTTAAAGCAAGAATCAGAGTAATGGTTAGAGACTGGGATTATACATTTACAAAATCAAGTGTCATTGATGAAATCTCTCCAGCAAATATGGATCGAGCAGGTAGTGATATTTTCGGAAATACCTACAATGAGCGATATGATTTTGATAACCTGCTTTCAAGCACGTCAAGTTCATACACAGGATGTGCAGGAGAGGACTCAGGAACAGCAATTGCTCCAAGTCCTACGACAATAGCAATAACAGATGTAAATATCGATACTGTAATAGGAAGTAATGTGATTTTCTTAAATGGAGGATCATCTGAGACATTTAATTCTTTCACTTCAACATCAGGAGACACTTATCTTCAGGAAGGCGTTGGTGTGATCTTTGGCTCAAATACTTACATTGTTAAAGATGTAATTAGTAGCTCAGTAGTATTGCTTTCTTCCCCATCAAAAACAAATGAAACCAATGGGGCCCTAAGCTTATCTGGTGCTTATAGATTTCCTGCAAATCGATATAAATAACTAAACGAGCTTTCCGATTAAATCAAAATCTAAAACTTCGGTGATCTCTACGTTGATGAGATCACCCTGCTTAAGTTCTTTTCCGTCGAGATCGTTAATAATTACCTTGCCATCGATATCTGGAGCCTGCCCAAAGTGACGGCCGACAATGAGAAGTTCTGTATCTTCATGAAAGCCTTCAACAAGAACTTCAACAGTCTTTCCTAAAAATTCAGAATTTAATTCTCTTGCAATTTCTTTTTGTGCTTCAAATAAACGATCAAATCGTTCTTCGATCACCTCTTGAGGTACTTTGTCTTTAAGACGGTAGGCAGGAGTCCCCTCCTCGTCAGAATATCTAAAAATACCTAGATGGTTAAATCTTGCGGCCTTAACTCCGGCGAGAAGTTTTTCAAAATCATCGTCATTCTCTCCCGGAAAACCTACAATAATAGAAGTTCTAAGAACGATGCCTGGAATTCTCTCTCGTAACTTTTCGATACGATCCATTATTTTTTCACCAGTAATTTTTCTATTCATTCTCTTCAGAACATAATCTGAAAAGTGCTGAACTGGCATATCAAGATACTTACAAACCTTTGTAGATGTTGCCATTTTTTCGATAACTTCATCAGTTAATTCATCGGGATAAAAGTAGAACAACCTCACCCAATTAACTCCATCAACAGTCTCTAAACCTGATAATAGTTCAAAAAGGTTATTATCATCATCGAGGTCAACTCCATAATCAGATAAGTCTTGAGAAATTAGATTTAGCTCTTTAACTCCAGTCTCAGCAAGTTGTCTTGCTTCTTGAACAAGAGAATCGACCGCTCTAGATCTTAGACGACCACGAAGAGTAGGAATAATACAAAAAGTGCAATTTCTATTACATCCCTCAGATATTTTTAACCATGCAGTATAAAATGGTGAAGTATTAAGCCTTGGGTCAAATTCTGTATGAATAAATCTTGGTACTTCTACAAATGACTTCTTCTCTAATTTATTTTCTTCTAGGGCCGTCAAAAGAGGGACGATTTTATTGTATTCGCCAGTACCAATAAATAAATCAACCTCAGGCAGTTCTTTTTCAAGGTCATTCGAATACCTCTGCGCCATACAGCCTGAAACAACAAGTGCTTTACAGCTTCCTGTTTCTTTATGATCTGCTAAATCTAAAATTGTTTCAACACTTTCAGCTTTTGCTGCATCTATAAATGAGCAAGTATTAACAACTATGACCTCGGCATTACTTGGCTCGGTTATTACCTCAAACCCATTGAGACCCATGTGACCTAACATAACCTGAGCATCTACAAGATTCTTTGAACAACCAAGAGATGAGAAGAAAACTGTTCTATCAATAAACTTATTATCGTGTGTTATATTATTCATTTTTACTCCAAATATAGAAGAGATATACTATTTATAGGTACTTAAGTACACTTTTCTCTCTCTCTTATATAGTAATTACATAGTACAGATCAAAAGCTTCATTTAAGTGACGCCTTAGTGTACTATCGCTATGCATAAAACCATTAACAAGCCAAATGGAGAAATAAATGAATTTTAAAATAATTCCAATGACTTTAATGCTAACAATCTCTCTTAGTGCAACAGCGAGTGAAGTACTCGAGAAATATGAATGCATAAAAGACAATGGAGACGAGATGGTCATTGAACTTAAAGATGACGGTCAAGAAAATGCGTTATCTTTTAATTATGACAATGTATTTGGTCGTCTTGACTTATCTGACCCTACAACAATTTACAACAATGAAGAAATTTATGAAGAGTACAAAAGCAAGGAAGGACCATATAAGAATCACTGGTTCGGCTTCCTAGAGTATGCTGAATATGATCATTATTTTAAGCTCGATAAGACAACTCTTGAAGGTGAATATATGAGTTCACAATTTATTTACCCTAAGAGCACGGCACTTAGAATACTATCTAAGCCTAAACCATATGTAAGACAAGCATCATTTAAATGTGAAAGAGTAAAATAAAAAAAAAGTCCTCAAAACGAGGACTTTTTTTTAATGTAATTGTACTGAAACTGCTTTTGAAACACCTGGCTCTTGCATCGTCACACCATAGAGCATGTCATTAAGCTCCATAGTTTTCTTGTTGTGAGTGATCAAGATGAACTGAGATTCTGCACTCATTTCTCTTAAGAGCTCATTAAATCGTCCAACATTGGCATCATCAAGAGGAGCATCGACCTCATCAAGTAGACAAAAAGGTGATGGCTTAACTAAGAAAATTGAGAAAATCAACGAAACAGCAGTCATGGCCTTCTCACCACCTGACATCAGGTTGATGTTTTGCATTTTCTTTCCAGGAGGCTGAGCAATAATATCTACTCCACACTCTGGATCATCTATATTACCAACAATCTTAAGTGTAGCGTTTCCGCCACCAAAAATAATTGGAAATACTTTTTGAAATCTAACATTTACTTCTTCAAAAGCTACTTTAAATCTCTCTTTTGATTTCTCATCGATATGAGTTATCGCCGCTTGTAAGTCTTCAAGAGACTTCTTAAGCTCTTCTTCTTGAATTTTTAAGACATCATAACGTAGCTTTTGACGATCATAGTCCTCAATTGCTTGCCAGTTTATTTCACCCAGTCTTGCAAGCTCAGTCTTATATCCTTTAAGTTTAGGGCCTAACTCTTTAAGGTCTTGACCATACTTTCTAACAAAGTCATAAGACGCCTTATCAATTTCCTTCACTCCATTTTCTGTTTCCATGAAGTACATCGTATTTAGATCTTTTAATCTCTCGTAATCTTGAGTTTCATATTCTAAGAAGCGACCTAGAGAATCTCTAAGGTCAATTTGGTATTTTTCAAAGATGTTTCTAACAACATCCTCTTCTTCTTCTAATGCTCTTTCAAGCTTAACTTCTCTCTCATTAATTTCTCTTTCTAATTGTGATGTTTCCTTAGAAAGTTCTCGAACTCTCTCCTCTCTCTCTTGCATACCAATTAGTAATTCAGCGAATTCATCTTTTAAGTGAGATAAAATTTCATCTCTTTCTTTTAAGATATCTGCTGTTTCATTATTTTCATCTTCGAGAGTATTAATATCCGCTTGAACAGACTCCATCTCTTCAGATAGCTTTTGAACGAGCTCTTCGTTATTCTCTATTCTTGTTGCTTGCTTTTCAATCTGGTTTTCCATATCTGAAATTTGAGATTTCAAAGAATCAACTCTTTGTTCAAATGTTTTTGCTTCAACTTGTTTTTCCATGAGCACTTCACGTCTTTGCTCATAGTTTTCTTTTTCAGTCGAATACTCTTCAGTTCTTTCAATGAAGAGAGACTGCTTATCATCTAAACTCTCAAGAAACTCATTTCTCTCTTTCGTAAAATCTTCTTCTCTCTCTAGAATCTCTAGTCTTAACTTAGAAGTTTCATTCTTTCTATTTTGTAAAATCTCTAATCTCGTATTACCAGATTCCATTCCCGCTAATTTTGAATCAAGCGCTGACTTCTTTGCTGCGTAATCAGCTTTTGAGTCTGAGAGGCTATTTCTAAGTAATTCCAGCTCTTCTTTCTTATCATTGTACTCAAGAGTTCTTTGATCTAGATCCTGCTCTAACTCAGAAACTTCTTTTTCCAACTCTTCAGACTTTACTGCAAGTTCTTCGATAAGATTATTTCTCTCGACTGCACTTTGAGCACCATCATCATCGGATTTTTGAGTGTAGACGAGGGCCTTATTTCTATTCTTTAAAACCGCACGTCCTTCAACATCAGTGATTCCGACAAAGTTAATACCTGTAGAAATACTTTTTAGTTGATTAACGTCTAGTGAGTCGACTATGAAAAGTCCACTTAAGTAAGGCGTAAGCTTTGATTTATATTTTTCATCAATCTCTACAATATCAGTTAAGCTAATTAAGCTCTCACCAAACTTTAACTTAAGTCTCTCAAGTGCTTCCTCAGAAACAACATCTGCCTGCTTATCACCGATTAGAATTTCAAACGCTGACTCGCTATTACTTGTTAGCCAACTCTCCATAAGAGAAAGGTCACTTTCGCTTGTAATAAGAGTTTCAAAGAATTCTCCTATTAGTGCGTTTACTGCTTTAGTGTATTTCTCATCACACTTAACAAGCGTTCCAAGAACACTATATGCATCAGTCTCATTTGCGCTTAAGAAGTCAGAAATTCCCTCTTTAGCACCTTCTAAAGAAGCCGCGATCTCTTTCAAAGACCCAAGGCGAGACTGAGTTGAGATTAAGTCCTTATACTTTTGGTTATGTTCCTTATTAAGCTCTTGGTTCTTTGAATAAAGCTCAGTAACTACTTCTTTCAAAGAAGCTTCCTTAGTACTTAATTCTTCAACAAGCTCATTTGCATCATTTACAGCATCTCTCTCTTTTGCCAGCTCTGTAGAAACTCCAGAGTACTGCTTTTCCAGTGCTTCAATTTCAACTGCGAGATCTTGAAGAAGAGTTGAATACTCTTCAAGCTTTGAATTATTTTGAAATGCTGTCTGCTCCATTTTCGTAGAACGTTCTTTCATTTCATCAATTTCATCTCTAAGCTCTGACAGTGCTTCTTCTTTAAGACTTAGCTCTTCCTTAAAAGTCGCTATTGCTTCTTCTTCACCTTCGTAATCAAAATCCTTTTTAGACTCTTCTACAACAGACTCAAGCTCATCATTTAATTCATTCAGTCTTAAAGCTCTCTCTTCCCTTTCAGACCTTAATTCCTCGATGTCTTTCTCTCTTTGCTCTGATTGTTTTTCCTTATCAGATAGAGAACTACATAGTGAGTTCAATCTCTCTTCAGCCTTTGCAAGTTTATTTGAAACTTCATTACGCTCTCTTTGAAGATTTTCTATATTTTCACTTTTTTCATCTCTAAGATATCTTTCTTCCTCGAGACTTACTTCGATATTATCTTTTTCAATTGAAAGGTTTTCAAATTTAAGTCTATTCTCATTAACTTCAACACTACCGTCTCTAAGCTCTTTTAAGGCATCAAATACTTTATGTGCATTATAAGAAACCTCGTTTCTCTTTACCTTATCTCTAAGAGACCTTGCCTTCTCCGCCTTTTCAGCTTGCTTTTGAAGGGACTTAAGATTTTTCTCAATCTCGATTGTCAGATCATTTAGTCTATTAAGATTTGTTTGAGTCTGGTCTATTTTCTTTAATGACTCTTTTTTTCTAACCTTAAACTTCGTTACTCCAGCAACCTCTTCAATCATTGTTCTTCTTTCAACAGGCTTTGCTTGAACAAGTCTATTGATTTCACCTTGAGCGATAATTGAATAAGACTTTGCTCCGGCACCAGTATCCATGAACACTTCATGAATATCTTTAAGTCTCGCTGGTTCTCCATTGATTCGATACTCTGTATCTCCATTGCGATACAACTTTCTCGTCAACTGAATTTCTGAAGGATTAGCGACCTTACTTCCAATATGGATATGTTTGAGGTCTGTATTTTCTAGAACAAGTGTGGCCTCAGCAAATGCACCCGGACTATATTTTGAAGATCCTGCAAAAATAAGATCCTTCATTGAGTTACCTCTTAAGTGCTTGGCTGATTGCTCACCCATAACCCAAAATAAGGCATCTACGATATTTGATTTACCACATCCGTTTGGTCCTACGATCCCCGTAATTCCGTCATCAAAATTGATAGTGGTTCTATCCTTAAATGATTTAAACCCTTGAATAATCAGTCGTTTAAGTTGCACTTGTGCTCCGTCGTCTCAAATTAATTTTGTGTGTTGTGTGTAGTGAATTACGATACCACTTATGAAAGGGGATCGTATAGGTTTAATCTAATTTTTTGCCCCTACAGGGGCTCGCAATTTCAACAACTTAAGCACTGTTTTTTTCTTACAATTTCCATCAATATTCTTGAAAATATAGCTTTATTATTGATCAAAGCAAACCGATAGGACTTAATATGAGTGTCGTTTCAGTACCCCAAATTAGTTATTTCACCGTGTCATTTGACTTAATCACAGTCAACACACCTGTTATTTATGACATGTATGTTAACTCATCAAATACTAATAAAGATCGATTCATTAAAATAGTTAGCAAGGGTGAAGTTCTCACTTCGGGCACCGTTGATAGCTTTAAGAAGTATCACAGAGTTTATGTGAGCGAAGACGAACGCCATCTTTACATGAGGAGTCTAGTTAGTAGTGACTCAATTGAAGATCTTGAAAAAGTCGGCATAATCAAAGATTCTGCTGTTCGCTATCTTGATGATATATTTAGTCCAAGCAAAGAATTTAACACTGAAATTCTTGGACAAGCATTAGAGGGCTGCCATGAATCAATGAAATCAATGGTTGGTGTTATAAAAGACTATGATATCAATAATCTTAAAAACCTAATTGGTGATTTATCCTTTCATGATTTTTATACCTATGACCACTCTATTAATGTAAGCATGTACACAGTACTTATACTAAAACACCTCAAGCCTTCAAGCACTGAAGACGAACTCACTACGGCTGGCCTAGGTGGGCTTTTACATGATCTAGGGAAAGTTAAAGTCCCTACACATATTTTAAATAAAACTGACAAGTTAACAGATCAAGAATTTGCAATAATTAAAAGTCACCCAAAGCTTGGAATAAAAATATTTGATGAGACTCCAATGATACTAGAAGGTGCTAATCGTGAAGTTATAAAACGAGTAATCGTTGAGCATCATGAGAACTGGAATGGTACAGGATATCCAAATTCAATCAAGGGTGAAGAAATACATCTTGTTTCACGAGTATGTGCTATTGCAGACTTCTTTGATGCAATTACAACAAAGAGATCTTATTCAGATGTACTGCCGATAGAAGACGCTCTCAAGGTTATGGAGAGAACAGCTGGGAAAAAGCTAGACCCTCATATGTTTCAGTTCTTTGTAGAGAAGATATCAAAAGTAGTCCTTAAGGGAAGGGGTGGTATAGAACTTCCTGAAGACTTCGACACAGAAAAGCCACATAAAGAGCTACCAATTCAAAAAATAAAGCCACAAAAAATATCAAGTAATTTCACAAAGCCAGAAGAGAGCAAGAAAAAGAAAGCTGCATAATCTACTCTTACTTGAAGTCCTTTAAAGCTAAAGCTATCCTATAGTCATGAATAATAGAAAATTTAAATCACTACTAATAAACAAAGAGTTTCAGCTAACCTTCATCATTTTCAGTGCCATTATCATAACACTTCTATCACTTGGATACCTTCTTTCTATACACCTCTTCTTTGACAAGTTTTACTCTCTTGGACAAGAAAATGGACTTTCCTCAAACCATATATTCTTTGAGTTCCTACAAAAGCAAAAATCAGACATCTATACATTTTTTGCTATAACTTATATGACTGGATTACTTATATTCCTCTACATATCATTTAAAATCTCTCACAAGGTAGCTGGTCCCCTATATCGTCTTAATGAGCACCTAAAAGAAATTCAACAGACGGGTGTAATTCGTAATATTAAGTTCAGAGATGGTGACTATTTCATGGAAATTCAAGACAACTTTAATCAGGCGATAGAGAAAATTAATGATAAATAAACTCCTTATTCTTTTCACTTGTTTAAATGTGTACTCTCTTGAACTAGAGGTTGGTGGTAGGAAAATAAGTCTTCATCAGAATGAGGCCCTAACCTCAAATCAATCCGAAACATTTAAAATCAACGAAGAAATAACTTATCTAACAAAGAAAAATGAGTCTCTAAGAAAGATATTAGAAAGTAATGAAAAAAACTATAAGTCTAATCCTGATCAAAAGACCCTATTACTATCTGTAATCAGCAAGAACACAGAAAAAATAAAAACTCTTAAATACGAAATCTCAAGTCAAAATTTCAAAAAAAACAAAGGTGACAAAGCACTTGTCTCTAACTTCGCTTCCTTTCTTGATACTTGTTCAAGTGATTTAAGCAATTGTAAGAAAGAAGTTAAGATAATGTGCTCAGCCTCTTTTAAAAAAGAAGTGATCTTCAAAAAAATGGTAAGTACAAAGTCAGAATGCTTAAATGAAAGATTGAATTTTATTAAGTCCTCTAAGATGAAAATTACATCCTCTGGAGACTTTTTAAAAGACCTCGATAGAAATAAGGTTATTGAATATAAGCTTAATGATCAAGCCTATAAAATAGCTGAAATAAATAACTGTATTGCAATCACTACAGTTTCTGGTCATGACCGCAATAAATACAATACACATAGTGACTCAAACGAAAGTTGCTTAGAAAAGTGCAAGAGCTTGTACAGTAAGAAGTTACTTAATTATAAAAATTCTGCACTTGCATGTTTTTCAAATGATCAAAGAAGTATTCGTTCTCTTGGAATTATATCTAAGAAAAGTAGTCTCATAAATAAGTTATGGAATAGTGAAAATTTAAACAGTCACCTTAACAAGGATACTATCAACCTACATCCTAATTTCAATAAAGCAGGAGAACTTACAAATTTTACTAATTAATAAATTCTATCTCTTATCAAATCAACAATTCTTCCATCTTCAACATTTTGAATGTAATTTTCAACACTACGACCTTTAAGGTCTTTGTTTTTTATATTTGCACCAAGCTCTAAAAGTGTTTTTACATTTTCATATCTATTATTTTCAATTGCTATAAAAAGAGCAGTTTTACCTTCTTCATTCCTTGCATTTATATCTGTCCCCAGATTATTAATCGCCTTGAGTGTTTCAGGTGTAGCAATCTTTGAAGCCAAGAAGAAATTAAGTTGCTCACCACTATAGAAATAACTATTTCCATCGATACCGTGTAATTTAAAAACGTTTGAAACCTTCCCTGTTGATGCAACTGAACGTGATGCAGTCCGAGTTTTTGCCGAAGCAATGAGATCACGCATAAAAAGGGAATTCTCTTTCTTAAGCTCCATCAATCCTTTGTTTTCCTCAAGTGTTATTGAAAGTAAAAATGCATTTTTCTCATCTACAATACCCTTTAATTCACTTGGAAGCTCATCAATTCTAAAGTATCTTTTTTCATCAGTAACATATCTCTGCCTAACCTTATCAAATGTATTAAATTTTCGCGACCGCTCTACATAATCACTTAAATAATCTCTATAGTAATTAATGAGAGAAGTAAGCTTGCCCTGCTTTAATTTATCTTTCAAAATCTCAAAGACATGCTCAAATTGATCTTTATTTAAGCCTTCATTAAAAAGT
>DDIK01000035.1 GCA_002338505.1 Bacteriovorax sp. UBA1852 | reverse complement strand
TTGAAGAATTATTATTTCAACAATCTGATGTAGGGGAACGATATCGTTATGTGAAATCATTGACGAAAGGATGTCTTCAATATAAATGGATTGTCCCAACTTATTATCCATGTTGTCCTACTGTTATAAAAGAAGATCCAATCAATGAGTATTTTAGAAATATAACTAAAGGTGAGCTTTTCGCTTTCAATGATAAATATCCTGAGTCGTATGCCGTCAAGTGTGCTCTTGTTGATGGTAAGTTATTTGTCCTATGTTTCAGAGATAGTGTTAAACCATGGGGGATTGTGAAGATTGAGTTTCTAGATAGTTATTATATTCACTCAAGTTATGATTCGTTCTTTACAGAGAAAGGTGCAGAGAAGGTATTTGCTTTATTGCAAGGTTTTGTGTGGGAAGGTGGTGATTCAATTGATGACTTTTGTTAAAAGATAGATCATTTTTTAATTTCAGAATGGATACTGATGCGTAGTTCTTTTCATCTTTAAAAAAAAGAGTAAGATATATTGAATATGAAACTCACATTTTTTTCAGATACACATTCAAAACATCATGATGCTACAGATTTAATAGGTGGAGATATTCTTTTCCATTGTGGCGATATTACAAGAAAAGGTGATCTTAAAGAATTGGAAGACTTCGCTGAGTTTATGTCTAGTCAAGATTACACACATAAAATTGTAATTGCTGGTAACCATGACTTTTGTTTTGAAGATGAAAGAAGTGATAGAGCGGAGATGATTTTAGAAGACCATGGAATTATTTATCTCAATGACAGTGGGATAGTGATTGATGGCCTAAAGATTTGGGGTTCTCCTATTCAGCCTGAATTTTTTAATTGGGCCTTTAATAGGAGACGTGGCGAAGAGATAAAGAAGCATTGGGACTTGATTCCGGATGACACAAATATTTTACTTACTCATGGACCTCCACATGGGATTTCAGATTTATGCACTCACGGTGAGCGAGTAGGTTGTGAAGAGTTACTCTTGAAAGTAAATGAGCTAAGTGATCTTAGAGTTCATGCTTTTGGCCACATTCATGAAGGTTATGGAGTTAACACAATAAATGACGTTCAATTCATAAATGCTTGTAGCCTTGATGAGAAATATCGCTACTCTAATGAGCCAATTTCTATAGAACTGTAACTATCTAAATATCGTTACTTATGTATCTTATGCGTATTCGAAATGTAATGAATTTATGTCAGGCTCATGTTTTGACATAGGTTGGTTACAGTAGATGTGTAACATACATAAGAATTTAGAGATATCAATGTATACTGAAGTAGTCATTTCTGCTTTTTTCTATAGTATTTTTATTTCTGTCTACTAAAGTAGACTTTTATTGCTAAATTATTGAAAAGGTATATAATGTATACTGGAGTATACATATGAATGAAGAAGTATCAGTTATAAATGACAGTAAAAAGATAGCAACAATGATCAAAAAGATCAGAAAACAAAGAAAGATCACACAGACAGAGCTTGCGGATTATGCTGGCTTATCGCGTGCAGGGATCGCAAAGATTGAATCTGGCACAAGTGACATTAAGCTTTCAACATTGATCTCTATCGCAAACTTACTTGGCCTTGATCTTTATTTAAAAGACAGAGGTAGTGAGCGAGGAGAATAGCTATGAGTGAAGGCCTGAATCTTTTTTACAATGAAGAACTAGTCGGTGTGTTGATTGAGGATGATGAAGAAAGATTGTCTTTTTCATATGCGAAGAGTTGGATAGAGAAGAAAAGCTCTTTTGCTATTTCTATTAATTTACCTCTAGGGGAAGATCCATTTAGTCACATGCAAACAAAAGCGTTCTTTGAAAATCTTCTTCCTGAAGGTGAAGTTAAACAGGCCATTGAGAGTTTATCTGAGAAGAATGTGACAGATGAATTTCATTTCTTAAAAGAGTATGGAGTTGATTGTGCAGGTGCTTTTATTTTAAGTCCCATGGACGAAGCGCAAAAGGTCGATAGTTTTAAATCTTCTGAAATAGAAATTGAAAAAATTTATGAATTCCTAAGAGATAAAAGACCGCTCACCGGAACAATTATAAATGAGGAGGGAGGACGTTTCTCTCTCGCTGGAGCTCAAGATAAATTTCCTGTTATATATAAGGATAAGAAATTTTTCATTCCTCTTAATGGAGAACCAACAACACATATATTAAAACCTCATGTTCGATATCATCGAAATACGGAGGATACTCCATATAATGAACATTTTTGCATGAAGCTTGCGGGTCTCATAGGTCTCAATGTCCCAAAGACAATTTTGATCGAAGGAGAATATCCTTTATATATTGTCGAGCGATTTGATCGTAAGATCGTGAAAGAAAATACCGCTAGAATTCATCAGGAAGATTTTTGCCAAGCTCAGGGGATAACTTCAAGAAAGAAGTATGAAGAGGATGGTGGGCCTAAGCTATTTGAAAACTATAAATTGATTAAGAATAATAGTGCCGTTCCACTTAAAGACTTGTCTCAATTCTTGAGATGGTTTTGGTTTAACCTATTAATTGGAAACAATGATTGTCACTCAAAGAACCTAAGCTTTCTCCATACAGATAAGGGAATAAGGCTATCACCTTTTTATGATCTACTTTGCACTTCAATTTATAAAGGACTTGCAAAAAAGTTCAGTTACACAATTGGTGGTAATCACGACTGGTGTAAATTAAAGACAAAGAACTTTGAAATATTGGCAAGGGAACTAGAGATAAAGGAATCGCTTCTTTATAAAGAAGGTAAGAGTGTAACCCAGTTAATATCGAAAGAGATTGAGTCTCTTGTCGATGAGTTTGAAGAAAACTATGGTGATATTGAGACAGCAAGATTGATTAAGGATGAGTTTTATAAGAGAGCGAAGCATTTACAAAAGAATATCGAGGTACTTAATCAATCTAAATACTAAAATAGGCATAGGGGAATCATTGAAAATATCCCTCTAAGTCGTAATGATATTAAAATAACAAAATTTTTATGGAATATAAAATTTTCATGTTTAAACATCTCTATTTAGATATGTGATAGGCTAGTCATAATGCTGACCCCTCGTGGGAGCTAGTGTTTGATTCAAGTTATGAATACTTATGCAAATCAAATACTAATTTAAGTTACGCATAAGAGACTTATTAGCAGGACATTGAAAATTAACATTACCCAGAATTCTGGGAAGGCACAGTTGTGTCTACTAAGGAGAAATCTATTCTAAGATAGTACTGGTTTATATCCTTATATATACGCACCCAACATTGAGGTTGCATACTATATAAGGAACAAATGCACTTAAAATATACAGAACGTGCAACTGAAAATTTACTTAATGAAGCACCTACCAAAGTTTAGCTTTGGTTTTTTATTGGTGCGAAATAAATAGCCACTTATTTAATAGTGGCCTTTTTGTTTCTAGAATTCTCTCCCTAGTAGGCACTTCTATTTAAGAAGTGCCTTTTACATTTATAGGAGAAAAATGCATATCTATAATAATTTACATTTATCAATACATGCACTTGAGCGTGCACAAGAAAGAGGCTTTAAAAAGGAAGTTGTAGAATTTCTAATCTTTTTTGGTGAGTTTGTCTTATGTGGAAGTGACTGTATTGAAGTTTTCATTACAAAAAAATCATTAAGATCATTGCTTAATTCTAAAAGAACTAGTCAGAAAATTAAGTCTTTCATTAAAAAGAATTTTGACAAACTAAGCAGGAAAAGAGTTGTCGTTGGAGAAGGGGTTATTGTTACTTGTTTTAATAAGAGAGGTAAGCAATGAGTTTTAATATTGATGAATTAGACTTAAAAATCAGATCTAGGAAGCTTGAATATTTATTAAAGACAAATGATAAAGATTTTGAAAAAAGGTATTTAAATGATGTTTTAAAGAAATATATAACTAGAAAATACTTAAAAGATTTATACTTTGAACTTAGAGATCACCCTCGTATTTTTCCTTGCAATAATATTATTAGTTTTAGTAGAGGAAGTTCAGGTTGGTTTATATGTCGCAAAAAAGGTTTTCATCGATCTTTTGAAAGATTTAATACAAGAGACTTATGTAGCTCTAGGTTTGACGAATTATTGAGTCATTTAGATCAGATCAACTTTCGAGGAGATAGTAATTATGGTCGAATCCACTTAGATATGAATGGTAGCTTGTATTATAAACCTAGTAAAAATGAAGAGTTTTACAATTAGGAGTTAGGAATGAAAGTAAAGTTGAATGTATATATTGAAAATAGTATGAAGAATGACTTTGAAAAGTGTGTAAATGATATTACTCGAAAGTTAAATGTTGAAATTGAAATCAGTTATTTTAATGATATTGTTGATTATCAAAGTGCATTTTTAAAAAATCACTTAAACAGGAATAATAATTATTTTGTATTACTTCTCAAGCCGAGTAAACTAGTAAGAGAGAAGATTCTAGAGGAAAACTCAATGGCACTTGGTGGTGCTAATATTGGAAAGGTCTCTTATATTTATACTACCAATGCTTCAAATAGTTTAATTACACATGAAATTCTACATCTATTTAAGATGGAAGATTGCTATAGTTCCAATGCGTTTAATACGTGTAAGCATGAAAGCTGTGTTATGGGATATACCAATATAAGTTATGACCGAACTAAAGGCATACCTATTTGCTCTAAGAATATGAATATCTTTAAAAATAATTTTGTTATTTATGAGAGTGATGAGATCACTGATAGTACCTCATTACAAAATGAGGTATATAGAAACTTTCTCTTGGAGGCTTCATTTCTAAATTATCTCTAGAGTAGACTATTTCTCTAAGTAGTAATATACTAAAAACAACAAAAGCTTCAAAGAAAGCTCTTGCGATTAGAATCCTCCGAATGACCTGTGTTAATAGTGGTTTCGGGCGCGGGATGTCTTCGCGTAGTCCCTGTTTTGGCTATTTTGGCTACACTCAAAAAACTACTTCAATGTTTTAAGGGTGTTACGAACAGGAGGCCACCTCCACCATTCCTGATCCCATGCGCACCGGCGTCTTAAAGACAGCCGGTTTTTTTTCGTCTTTAAATTCAAATTTCTGAGCTTTTTTATAAAATGGGAGGACTATCCCTGATTGAGTAGGTAAGGAGCGATCAGAACGCTCAGGACGGTTTTTACCGCCCCAAGCATCTATCCTGATCACGTTGTCTGGACTGATGTGAATTGATTTGATAACGCTTTGAATGATAGCTTTTTTAGAGCTAAGCGTTTTCTTTCTAAAATTGTCACCTTTGAGGCTATTGATTCCTGCTAGGATCGTTTTAGCATCTAGGCTTTTAATCTCATCTTGAGATTTGATTTTAGCCTTCTCTAGGTCAACATCAACTTGTTTTCTCTGTACTTCAAGTTCTTTAACTTCTTGGAGGATATTCTTAACAGAGTCCTCATCCTCTGTATAAGACAGAACTTTCATTAAATTCGTCTTTCTTTTCTTAATTTCCTTTAATTCCTTTTCTTTTTCATCTGCCAAAATAGTGTAAGTCTTTTTTCCTTTACCAGTAAGATCGTTAAGTATTTTGATAAAATCCTTTTTTCTCTGATCTGTACGAATCAAGCTAAAAAGAGTTTTGCGTACTTTATCTTCAATTTTATCCACTGGAATTCTGTTTAGCTTACAACCTTTGTTTTTACTATGTGAATAGTAGTAGTGCTTAGCAGTTCTTCCTGTACTCGCTTGTCCAAAAAGAGGAGAGCCGCACTCGTCACAATAAAGAAGCCCAGACAAAATATAGTCATGTGTTGCCTTGTGGCTGATTGCCTTATTTGCATCTAGCTTCTTCTTAACTTTATTAAATACAGCTTTATCAATAATTGGTTCCCAAGAAGAGTCAACGATACTGTACCTTTCCTCTGGCTTTAAATCATTTTGATCCTTGTCCTTGTTACCTTTGTTGATTTCTTTTTTCCCTATATAGGCTAGGTGAGTAAGTGTGTTGTGAATTGCACTATGTGTGAATTTAGTACCACCTTGAACATTACCTTCTCTAGTAATCCACTTCTTATTTTTGAATCCTTTATCATTAAGTTCTTTTGCTACACTAGAGACTGATCCAATTTTTAAATATAAATTGAAAATCTCTTTTACTAGCTCTGTCTCTTGTTCATTTACAACTAAGCTTCCTGATCTGGCAGGGTCTTTGTCATAACCAAGAAATGGACGACCACCACTTAGAAGTCCTCTAAGTGATCTCGCATAGATATTGTTCTTGATTCTCTCTACCGTAAGTTCTCTTTCAAATTGTGCTAGTGCCATAATAATAGTCATGAAGACTTTTCCGGCAGGGCTAGTTGTATCAAAGTCGTATTGAAGACAGATAAAATCAGCTCCAAGGTTACTAAGCTCTTCAACAAAGTTTAGAAAGTCAGTAACTGAACGACTAATTCTTGATAGTTCAGTGACCATCACAGTATCAATCCTTCCTGCTTTAACATCTCTTAGCATTTTTTGAAATGCTGGCCTATTTGTATTTTTTCCAGAGATTCCGGGTTCTTCGTAAATCTCAACGATTTTTCCCCACTTCCCATCATTATATCTATTTTTGTCTTCGACTCTCATCTTAAGACGATGTATCTGAGAAGTGATCGAACCTTCTTCTTTCTTGGCTGCTTCTTTTGTACTTACCCTTGGATACAATCCTATTTTTCTACTTTTTGCCATAGGTATTACCTTTTGTTTTGTACTCTTTTAAAGACTAGATCAATTTCTATGCCTAGAGAGTTTGCTACTTTTACAAGTTGGTTTAGAGCAACACTTTTTTCTGTTCCTCTTAATAGTTTATTTACATTCACTCTACTCATTCCTGCGAGTTCTCCAACCTGTGATTGAGAAAAATTCCTTTGATCAATCTCAATATTAATCTCTTTAATAATTTGTTTTTTTAGTTCCTGAACTTGGTTATTATTCATTTTCGCTCTTTATTAAACCGTCTCTCATCTTTTCACCAAAAGCTGTTGCTAGGGGAGCGAATAGATGACCAAGAAACCATGATCCTGCACCCAGTAGCATTGTTAGCCACCACGGAAAGCTTGAGTCTTTAATTGCTTTTATTTCATCTTTTATGTCATTGATTTGTCCTTGGAGTACTCCAATCCTCGTGCTTACTTCGTTTTCCTCTGAAAGAGGTTCATCTTGAGAGCTTTGTTGGGCTAGCTTTTTCATGGCAGCTAATTCAGGAGAGTAGGCTAGAATTGCAGTGTTAAATGCTTTCTTGCTCATAGGGGAGCCTATTGGTGACTCTTGATAAAAATCATTAACAATATCCTGCTTTTTAGAAAGAACAAGTTGAGTTGACTTTAACTTATGGCCTTTCTGAACGCTAAACATTGTTGTTGTTCCAATTACAATTAAAACAATTACTATCTCAAACCACTTGATTTTCATAAACCCACCTTTTATAAAAGACTAGTGTGTTTTTGCACACTAGCCAAGTCTATATCGGTTTATTTCGTTAAATCTTCAATCATTTCAAGGTATAAAAGGTGACATAGCTCTTTAAGTCTTTGATTTTCAGCCTCTTCCTCTAAGGGGATATATCTAACCTTTACACCATAATCACTTATATCAGGTTTTTTAGACCTCTGTGTTACTTTCTTGCTGTGATCTTTTGGCATTAGGCCTTGAAGCTCTTGGAGTTTTAATATTAGTTAGGGCCTTCCTCAAAATCTCTTCTAAATTTTCTTCTTCACCAACATTTTTCATAATACCTTTCAGGTATTCTTTAGAGTTGAAATGGTCTTTTGTTATCTTCGCCTTGTGTTGACGAAAATAACTAGAGTAAAACTTTTGAATTATCCATGAAGACAATTTTGCAGGAGTAACTTTAACACATTCTTGATCTCTGATTTCATCATACATTGATGAAAGGGCCGTCTTGGCCTCCTCATCTAAAATGATTCTTCCTGATTTTAATTTATTCATAATACCTCATTTGATTTTTTTGTAACTTACATTTACTTTGTAAGCTCGATTTGCTTGGTTTAAGCGATTGTTGCTAGAAGTAGAGCCGCCATGAGAAAACTTTCTTCGGCCATGACCAAAACACGATCCATAGCCAAGAAAGCCTATTCTGATATTCCCATGATTAGTATCTGGAATTATAGATAGGTAAGCCTCATTTGATTCTTGGATCATTTCTTTTGAAACTTTAAACTCAGTTGTAATAGAAACTCCTGAATAGCTTACGACTTTTCCTAGAGGGTATAAATTATTACCGATTCTTATTCTAAGCTTTGTCTTATTCAAATCTTCAGAGAAGATTATATCTTGCTCATTAAAACCATCGAAGTTTCTATATTTTAAATTACAACGACCTGATCTTCTTCTATCCCAACAAATTTTTCTTTTTAAAAACTCACAACGTCTACAGGGCCGATCAAGTATTTCACATTCTCTATCAGTCCAACCTGATGGATAATTACGCTGATAGACTGGGCTAAATACAGGAGAGGATAACTTTCCATTAAAAGTAATGATAAGCGTCTCATTGTCGTTTAAATCAGCTATAAACTTATCTGTTGTTATGGTTTCTGCTCTCAAGATAGGTTCATAGTAAATTGTTTCAACAGGTGCAGGGTGCTTTACTACCTCATCTGACTCTTTATCCCAATTTTCACCACATGAAACTAGTAGCGCAATAGAGCTAATCATTATAATTGCTTTAGTAAGCATCTTATTTTTTCTCCTTTTTTAATTGTTGGTTAGGAATCCATTGTGGCTCCTCAGAAATAATCCATACTCTATGACCCTCAACAAGTTTCTTGCCCTCGACTTGGGTATCAACCCATTGAGACTCAACCACTGGCATTGAGAGGCCCGGATTATTACCCGTTGAATAACTCTTAGGGTAATCAACTCCAAATTTATCTAAGTTAAATAGAGTTTCTCTGCGAGTCTTTTGATCACGTTTATCTAACCCTTTGTGGATAAAGTAGGATGCTATTCCACTTATTGCACCTCCAATCAGTGCTCCTTGTAGAGCACCTTTACCTCGATCTTTATTCATTGTTGACCCGGCTACTGCACCTGTTGCCATACCTGTTCCTATACCTACCGTTAATGATTCTTTCATTGTCGAACAACCTGTTGTTAATATGGTCGTTGCCATAGTCAAAATTAATACCTTATGCATAAATGTCCTTTTAGACCTTTTAAGTCTAAGTTTTACTATTGAAAACTTTATGATTTCATAGTGTTAGTGAGATTTGCCTTGGTAAGAACTACCAATGTTAGTCCAAGGCAAACTACGTTAATTTAAGTCTAGTGTTTTTCCTTTTCTATTTTGAAAAGTGAGATTTTCAATCATGCCATAGTCATTTTGTGTTTTGAGAAAGTAAAACTTAGGAATTGAATTTGTATATTCCTCTTCTTCTATACGAAATATTAATTCTCTAATCCAGTCATGACTTGTGAAAAACAAAACAATGTTGATCGTTGAACTTAGATAGTAGTTGAGGACTAATTGTTCATATTTTGAATCAGCATTTTCTGAATGTTCGTATTCAATTGCAGAACTAAACAGTTTGTTTCCATAACTGATCTGAACAAATGCATCACTGTTCAGATCAACAAATTCCTTGGTTAAGTCAGACTCACTGAACTTTTCGACACACTGTAATTCATTTTCCGTATAGTGTTTTACAATATGTCTTGATCTCTTTAGTGACTCCATAATGTTGATTAGGTGAAGGTCATGCTCCTTACTGTTACTTTTAAACTGACTTCTTTTGATGCTTATTGATTTTGCTTGAGACAGTTCATTCATACCTTTTTGAGTTAAATGATATACCTTTTGATAACGCTTATTTATAAGCATTCCACTTGTGTTTATAACTTTTAAGCTTTCAACCTTTTTTAATCTTGCTCTTAAATGATTTTCTGAACTTGTAGGGTAACAAAATTGATTAATTTGCTTAATCCAACCAACTTTATATCTAAATAAAAATCGAAAGAGCTTTAACTCCCTGTCCGTTAAGACTACTCTGGCGATCTACTTGCTCCCGAGCTGTCATTCTTTTCTAAATCAGTAATTTCATCATCCATATTCGTTTTTAGAACATCTGTAGAGATCATAGGGCCATGAAATTTTCTTTCTTTAGAAACTAATTCATTCTTTAGAATTGAAAGTTCTTCTTCAAGTTCATCTTCAGATAAAAATGGAGCTTGAATTTGAGTAAATTTATTACCTCTAGCCCAGATTGCTCGGCCTTTGATATCTGGTAGGGTTAACGCCATCTTATTACCAAGTACAGTCATTGAGCCTTGAAGGGTATTCATTCTAAAGCATACTCTACCACCAATGTTTTCTTGAACTTTGGTGTCAATTGTCTCCTTGGTAACTTTCTGTGTTGCCAAAATTAAATGGATACCTGCTGCCCTTGAAAGTTTTGATAACTCTTCTGTCAGTTCACGTGCCTCATTGATCAATTTGTTTTTAGAGTTATTCTTTGACTTCGTATAGAGGACTGAGGCTTCATCAATGCCAATTATGATTTTATCCATTTTATCTCTAACGGGATCAATTTCTTTAAGCTTCTTTTTTTCTAAATACTTAAATCTTCTATCCATCTCATCTCGTATGTTTTTTAAGGTCGCAACGGCATCTTTTTCAGTTTTTATCACCTTTGTATTTGGTAAGTTCTCAAATGGCCTCATCTCAACGCCTTTTTTTAAATCCAAAAGGTAAAGCTGTAGGTTGTTACTTGATTTTAGTAGTGAAACTAAAGTCTGCTTAAAAAATACGCTTTTACCACCACCAGTTGTTCCTGCAATAAGCATATGTGGCAAGGTTGAGATGTCTTGATATAAATAACCACCAAGCGATTCACCAATACTAAAACTATATGGTTTAGCTTCTTCCTTTTCTATCTCATAATAGCTAACTTGCTTAGGGAGGCTTTTCTTTGTAAGACTAAACTCAATGTACTTTGGATTATTGCAAGACCTTATTTCTTCAACAATTTGTCCTAACGCTGCCGTTAAATCATTCGTTTTAGTTTTGTAACGATCAATGCCAATTCCTTCTGATTTAAGAATTACCTTCGTTTTGAAGTCATCAACTTCGACTACTCTAATCACTTTAGGAGGCGATCCATTTCCTGCTTTGATTGATAAGAAGTCAAAATCTTTTTGATAGGCCTTAATCCTCTTATATTCTTCCAACCCAAATAATGGGATTGAAAGTAATATCCCAAAAATTGAGAAAGAAGAAAAATATGCAATCCAAGGTGCTTTAACGAAAAAAGTTAAAACTGAAACTGTAAAGATATTTGGCATTATCTTATTTAGAATTACAAGAAAGTCATAGTTGTAAGTAAAAGTAAACATCACTACTAAGAAGAAGAGTAAGTTAAACCATACTTTTAGCGATTTAAGATTAAACTTTTTAATGCCGTAGTAGGAAATATTAAAGTATATCCCAAATAACTTTCCAATTGAGTCAAAGAGCTTTTCAGCTCCTTTGTTAGTAGTATTATTCTTTGTCATATTAATCCTTTTTTATTGTTAATGGAGAAGTTAGAGAGATTATAAGGTCACTCCCTGCTTCAATTGTTACATAGGCTTTCTCAGCCGATAGCTCTTGTGCTTGCCTTGATGCCTCTAGTGCTGAAACTTTAGATACTCCATGAAATAAAGCATTTTTCATTGTAGATTTAGGTGTCACAGCACCACTCTCTCCAAGGGCCTTCTTTTCCGTTAAAACCTCTGTCATTCCAGAAACCATGCTTAGGCCAAGAGTCGTTGCAATACGAACCCCTGCTGTTCCGTGATAGTCCCCTAAAATACCAGTTGAGTAATCATCAGGATTTAGGGCCTGAGCAGAAACTTCAATTTCTCGTCCTGTTGGAAGAACAGCTTTTACAAAAGTTAAAAAGACCTTTTCACCACTTCCTGTATACTTAACAGTTCCTAAGAGTATTGTGTTCTTTGGCAGTTTATTCTTTCCTTTAAAGGAACCACCATAGGGAAGTAAGACCTTAATAAACTGGTTAAGATCACGAGTATCAATTGTACTGACTAGTTTTCCAATAAAATTGGTTCCCGTTGGTATTGAACCTTCATGAGTTGATAAATCTGTCCTTGTGATGATTTGCTTTGCCATCAACTTAATTGTTGGATTTACGCTTCCAATATTCGATTTTTTAGATGATGAACTAGCTTTTGACCCATTTTTTATTCCTCCCTTGATTTCTCCTTTTGTTGGAGTGAATACTTCCTCCTTAAAATGATCAGCATTTATTAAATTTGAATCAACTTTCTTAACAATTGCCGTGCTTTCAGGACTTCCTAGGGTCATTGATATTGCGAACGCAATAATAAATAGAAACCCTAATGTAGCCCCAAGACTAAACTTATTGATAGTTGTTTTACCATCAGACTCAATCAGAAATACGCCTTTCAACCATTCCTTTATATTTGAAACTATAGAAAATTCCTAGAAATGATCGTTTTGCTAGCATCATCTTTGTTAAAAAACTGAAGAGTGAAACCTTCCTTCTTCTTCAAGTTAAAAAAGATTCTACCTTTTATTCCTAAATTCTTTTCAATTCGTTGACTTGAAAAGATCAATCTCTGGTTTGATAGCTTAATTCTTGACCTTGTTAAAAATAAATCAATATCGGAGATACTAATTATATTTTTGGACTTATTGATTAAGCTGAAATCAAGAACGTAAAAATTAGGACGAAGTTCAGTAACTTTATCAATGGAACAGATAACTTTTGATTTTAACTTTATCTGTTTATTAACAGTTTTAACTGATAGTTTCCTCTTCTTCGCTCTTTTTATTCGTTGTGATTTCCACCTGACATTAACAAGGTCATCATATCTGTTAAAGTTACCTGCATTGAGAATAAAGCCAAAGGTGTGATATTCACCATAAACAAAGAGGTTCGTTTTAACTGCTCCTTGAGGTTGGATTGTTATATCATTACCAATAAACTCCACATTAAAGTAATTTTGGTTCCCAACAACAACTTTCTTAGGTGTCTCTCTAAATCTTAATACCGTGGATTGGCCAAGTTTTAAGTTTATTGTTTTCATCTGCTTTGCTGAGACGTCAATCGTTCTAATATTCCCTGCCATAGCTCCCTGAGTGATCACGAGCATACCTAATAATGTAAATAACTTCATTTACTTCACCTCATGCTCTATTAAGCCATTAACGTAAAGCCCCAAAGGGTTCCATTTGTTTGGTGTATCCTTAATTATTTGCAATGAGATTTGGGTCACTGAAATAAAAGGAATACCTTTTAAACGAATTATCCGATCAAACTGTGAAACGACCTCCTTATCTGTCACTGAGACTTTGATATTTCCAACGTACTGTTGATATTCGGGAACTGGTTTAGACTTCTTTTTTGTTTTTTTCTTAATGAGATTTAAAAAGTCATCAGTTACGAAAGGGTGAATATTATTCATCATTTTTTTCTTATTAAGTTTTTTCCATTCATAGTTGGCCTTAATAAAAGTTCTTACAAATTTTTTGATTTCATCCTTTCCAATCTCAGCACTTTTCCTTGTTGAGGTGTACCTTTCAATACCTTCTCCTTTATCTACTATTACAACTGGTGGAAGTGTTGCGATATAGGTAAGAATTGAAAGAGTAAGAACCAGACATCCTATTAAAGAGAAGCAAATAACTTTGTAGCTATAAGCGATTCTATTTAGAGCAAGCCACTGTCCTCTTGCATTTATTTTACTTGCTTGGGTCATTTTTATTACTCCTGTTGTTAAAATCAACCTTAATGACATTCTTTGGAAGTTGATTTGTTTTAGTACTCATTTTTTGAGAGAAATGATCTCGTGCCTGTGTGAGGCCTGATTTCATTCCTGTTCCCATCCGATTAAATCCATTTGTTGTTCCTTGCATTGCTCCTTTTCCTAAGCGTCGACCTTGCTTTTTGCTAAATTCTGTAACCACTTTTCCGGTAGCGAGTGTGGGGGCTGCTGCTAATGCTGATGCAGCACTGGACATTCCATCGTTAATCAATGATTTGGTGGTAAAGGGAATGAAGAGCATTGAAAGGCCAATACATAAATTAACAAGAATACTTGTTAAGAAGTTATCCCAATCTCCAACTGCTGGACTTGTTGCGAGTTTTAGGAGCATAACACCTAGAATTGACCACAGTATTTTCCATGTAACGACATTAATTAAACCTTTATAAAGATTTGAGGTCACAAATGCTGTTCGGCCAGAAATATACATAAGAATCATCAATGGTGAGCAGACATAAAGAACTGACCAGACAAAGTGAACTAGTACATTGGCCACGAAAACACCGACATAGGCAATAATATAAGAGAGTAGGTTTAGTATAAAAATCACTGCCTCTCTAAATTTTAACCAACTTACTTCTGACTCGTTGTAATTTTGTTCAAGGTGCTTCATCAAGTCACTAAGTTGAGTTAATCCATGAATTCTATTGGCTACACCATCTCCAACCATCGCAATAGCGTTGATACATTGATCAAATGAAATTAATAGAATAATGCAAATTACAACTCTTTTAAGAATCGTTGAAACATTTGGGTTTCCTTCTGGGAGTTTAAAAAATTCTAATATGATAGTAATAAGTGTGAATGGGACAATTAGAATCCAATACAACTCTTGCATATTAGCATTTAACTCCTTACATACCTCAGGAAGATATTCAAACATCAGAATTTAGGTAGTTTCATTCTTCCATCAAAGTTTTTAAGGTTGCTTTTTATATCACTGTTAATTTTATTGAAGTGACCTACACTGTCTTTTCCTGCCTTGTTGTTCATTGCCAAGTTCTCACTTTGAAGTTTTAAAATCTGCCCATTAATTCGTAGAAGTTGATTTAAAGTGTGAAGAATCTTGGAGTTTGTTTCAGCATTCATTCTTACTGCTCCCTTTGGAGAGGCACGTCTACTTTGAATAGAAATTTTATTTGCATTTTCCTCCTGTTTTGTAGCATATTTCTTTATGTTGCTGGCCATCTTGATACTTTCAGCAACACTTTGGTCATGAAGCATATGTAGTGCTGCTTCATTCGACTTTGGAATGGAGCCATATACTTCTTGGATAGTATTAAAGGCCTTTTGAAAATTGTGAAGCTCTGATAAAATCCTCTCATCTTTTATAGGGAGAGAGTTTAATAGTCCCAGTGAGTTCTCAAGACCTGAATTAATCAATCTGATGTATTGATCTCTATTTCTTGCCGTATCCACCATAGATTTTAGTTGTTGATATCTTTTTATATTCTCTGCCAATATCTTAACTAAATAGGGGATTTGCGCCCATCCTGCACCACCATCACCCCAGAATGAATATGATGGTGATGAATGAAAAACTAGTAAGAAACTTACAATCAAAGCTTTAATCCTTTTTATGCTGCCTCCTTTTCGCCAAAGGCGAGTTTCTTTAAAACCTCCATTGTTTTCAAATTTGGGTACTTAAGTTTCATTGCTTCTATTTGAGCTTTGTCATGTCCATCCGTAGTACATATCCAATAGCTTAAAGGGTCAGGGATAAGCCTTAACACAATCTTTCTTTCATCTTGAATGTATAGGAACTCAGAGTATTCACCCTTTACTAGCTCAAGACTTTTAACAACTGCTGTCTCATCCTCAGAGAAGTCCATTGTCTTTCTAAAGTCTTCCCAATCAATCTTTCTCTGACGTAAAATAAAAACACTACTAGTATTTGGAAATACAGCATTTTTAATCTCTTGATTGCTAAGAAAATCTTTGTAGTTTTGGCTAATACACCAGATACCACCATTGAACTTCCGAAAAGTTCTGTAGGCTTCCATTGTGAAACTCAATCCACTTTTTGTCTCAAAGAGCTTCCATGCTTCATCAATAATAAGCAAGTAAGGTTTTGAAGTATCCTTTGCAGCCTCATTTTTAATAAAATCAGTAAATAGAAGTAGAAAGACATTTTGAAGGTCAGAGTAAGTATCAAGTCCCTTCATCTCAATAGTAATTAAGTCCTTTGAGAGAGTAACATTGCTTTGACCATCAAGCATTCGACCGTAGGCGGTGTTTCCTGTCCATGAGTAAAGTATTTCTGCATACTTTGTTATCTCTGGGTTTCTATGTTTTTCTAAGACTGCTTTGAAATCACTAAGAGTTGGAGTTTTTCCGTGTAATTTGTCATAAGTTAGAAAAATAGACTCTTCTAATAACGCCTTATCTCTTTTTGGTAAACCATTTGAGTCTTCATCTTTTAGAATTGATTCAAGAGCTGCTAGAATTAATTTAACCTTAGAAGTTGAGGGGGTTTTCTCCCCATTTAGATCAAACATATTAAGGCAAATCTTTGAATCAATATTCAAATCAATAAACTCACCACCAAGAACCTCTAATAGTCTCTGAGAAGAGGCTCCATTATCAATCCAAACAATTTTTGGTGTTGGATTCTGACCATAAAATTGAAGCATTAGCTGACAAATAGTAAAACTTTTCCCTGCACCAGAGCCCCCAAAGATAAGTCCATTCCAATTGGGAAGTTCTTTAGCAAAAGGGTCTAGGGCAAAGAGAGAATAGTCCCTTGATGGAATTAAGCATACAGGAGCATTATTTCCTTTCCAGTTACCATATACAGGGCAAAGGTGACTTGCATTAGAGCTTTTTACTTTTTTCTCTCGAAGACCTCGACAAACTCCAGGAGCAGAACCTAAAAATGCATCTATTGATGGAAAAGTTTCAATCAAGCCCTCACTTTGGTTAAGTGCTTTAAATGCTTTTAGAAGTGAATCTGTTTTGTTATCCAGTTCCTCTATGTTTTCATCCCAAATGATGACGCTTAAATTCATTGAAACAAGTTTTTCTGATCCATCTAGTAGCTCTTTGATCAACTCTTCAATTTGACCAAGTTTACTTTCAGACTCTATATCAGAAACATTTTTACTACCTGAAGCCATCGAGTGAGCAATTCTTCTTTGAAGCTGTAGTTTTTCTATTTCTTTTTTCTGATCTTCAATATTGATCCCTTGAGATAACCAGAAGTGAAAAGGAAGTTTTGTAAACTCATGTATCATTGCTGAATAAGTTACTCCTTCGGGGAGTATTCCAAGCGTTATGACTCTAAATTTATTTTTTCCAATTTCAATATGGCCTTTAGAATATGAAGTGTCAGTTAGTGCAACTTGCTCACTGAAATTTGGAGCTAAGTACATGCTTTCATCACGATAGTTTGGAACTCCATGCTTTTCAGCTCTCTCCAAGTTAAAATACTCAAAGCAGATACCATGCCACTCTTTAGGCGAAAGTGTACTCGGGCTTAAAGAGCAATGATTTAGAGCATTCTCAATTTGGCGGCTCGCTCTGAAGAATTTCTTTTTAAAAGCTTCAAACTCATTTTTGAAAATGGGTTCATATTTCTTTAATGACTCCCAAAACTTTTGTTTTGAATATTTATGTTTACTACTTCTAACAAAAAGATAGACTTCACTTTTAAAATAATTCTTATAATCAATATTACTTTTAAAAAACTCAGACCTAGCCTCACTTATGTCAGTGTAAACAGAAGGAGCAGATTTGCTTACATATTCATGCTCTTTAATTTCACTCTGATAATTTGAGCTGACCTTGTAAAAAAACTGTAGACTAAGACCTTCTTCAATACCTGTAAGAAGGTGTTCTAAACTTAGAGAAAGCTGATTGATTTTTTCTGAATCAGTACAATTAATATCATACCCCTCAAGTTTATAACCTTTGCCTAGACTTCCGTCCTCAAAGACCATGATGTCGCGATCAAAGTGCCAGTAAGGCATTTTATCTTTTAAACTTAGACTCATTTATCCTCACTTGTTTTAAATTGTTATTCTTTCCTTTTGAACCTGCTGAAAAAGCTCCTGCGTTTGTGTAATACTTAATGACATGGACTAAGTACCCGTCAGGCTTGTTTCTTTTTGCGATAAAAAGAATAGCTGCCATTATTGATGGAACTACGAACACAAGATAAAAACCTATTGCTGTCTGGCCAAAGATTAAATTCATTACCGCTGCAAAAAGCAGGACAAAGAGAAGATCGTGGATTTCTAGGCCCACGATCTTAAGTTTTGAATCTAATTTTCTATGTACGATAGATTGATTCAGCTTCAAGTTATGATCCTGCTGCTGATTGGAACCAACCAATAATATGTGGTGCCATGAAACCAACGATACTACAGACAATAACCATTATGATTCGACCCTTGGCAGCACCATCTCCAGTTAGTGCAAGGATAACGGCATATACAAGACCTAGTACACTTACGAGAGGTAAAATGACTGTGATCAATTTTGTTGTTAGGCCTTGCATCTTAGATTCAAAACCACCTCCCATAACTTGAGCGAAGGCCGACTCTGGAAAAAATGCCATTACTGTAATGAGTCCAAGCATTAGGCTCATTGAAAAAAGATTAGATTTATTAATCATTATTTACCCCCTAAAAGTAATTTTTTACTATATGGCCCAAGTGTCATGACAATATCGCCATTGGTGTCTGGGCCACTTTGGCCAATTCCAACAACTTTTCTTTGATGAAATTTTCCATTCTTTTTAATTACAACTTCAACACGGTAATTGACTACGTTATCAGTAGAGTTTAGGGGCTTAAGGTAATATTGATTCTCTGGGAACATATCAATCTTAAGTCTGTATTCTCCAAACTGTTCATCGTGAAAAGCAACCCCTGCCGGAAATAGCTTTTTCGAGTCTGGCTCAAACCACCATAGTTGAAAGGTTTCATTTTTTTGTTTATTTGCATTGTTCATTTATTACTCCAAAATATTATGTTTTTATTAAACTTTCCGTTTCCTGCCTTGTTATTATTTATGCGATACAAAGCTCCTTGTGATTTTTATCTCCCTCAATCATTTCTCTCAGATTTAATAAAGCTGCTGATTTTATCTTGAGTACCTTGGACGCTGTAGAGCATATAGACTTGGCTATTTCGTATTCACATAAGTCTTCCCAGAATGTTAAATAAATAACAACAAGTTGATCTGATGGAAGCTGAGTGACTTTCTGTCTAACTTGCTCCTGTTGCTCTTTACTATATTTCTTAAATACAGCAGGAATAGAGTTCATCTTTCTTAAATATTCTTGTTCTTGTTTTTTATCTGAAATTTTATTAATTCGTTTTGGTTCCATAGTTATCAATGTAACGTCCATGATCTTCTCCTTATTTGATGAATGGGTAATAGAATTGAATACGAGCTTTTTCTTCTTCGATCTCTCGTAGTCTTTCTGTGTTAATAGGTCTGTTAAGAAAATGAATAAACTTTCTAGTCTTTCTTTTAAGAAAGGTTTGCTTTACGTTTTTATCTTTTCTCAATACTGTTTTTTTATTTTTTGATAAAAGCATTGTTCCCCCCTGAGTGCTTCTCAGTTGTTAATCTTGCTGTTATCTATTACAGGTTATGTGCCAACTTTTAGATTTAAGAGTTGGTGAGTGAAATCAAATGCTTAAAAGATTTGTGCTTATCATTTTTATAAAATAAATATTGCAGTAAAATATTGCGCAATATTGCAGCTATTGCATGAATGCAATATTAAAAAGTATATAAATGTTGGATTTGAATTAAATTATTTCGGGATAAAACATTTTCATTGTATGATCATCGAAATTTTCATCGTAGTACTTTTCACAAGTACAATTTCTATGACATGACCTTTTTTCGATAGGGATATCAATACCACCCTCTGACATTGATAGCTTTAACGCTCCATAGGCCATACTGTACAGGTCAACCTTTCTATCAGTTAAATGTATATTAGGATCATCCAAGATTATTTTGTTAAGATGATTTTTGATATCTAGAGAACCACCGCAGTGTCTAAAAATGATCATTTGATCAAAGCGTCCATAAACAAAATTTTCTTCAACATCTTTTTTACTTGTAAACCATCGTTCAGAGTAAGACTTTCCAGACCACTTAGAAGGATTTAACTTTGAAAGCCATACCTTCCCAGTTCCACCATTCTTTAATATCTCTAAATCTAATTCAAATAGAACTGGGCCATATTTATTAATCCTTTTTGCCCTTTTATGTATATCAACTGAATCTGTGAAGACATCAAACCAAACACTATACCTTTTATCATCAGAGTCAGTGTATTGCTCTGATTGAAGTCCCTTGTTTCTCTCAAGGCTCCCCCTCGAAATGAGTTGTCCATTTCGTAGGAAAGATGATGCTGTTATAATAGAGTTGGCATGATGTAATTTGGTGACACCTGCGTCTGATAAAATATTATATAATGCTCTTGGTGATAAATGCATTTAGTCCTCATTTGTATATACAAATTAAGGATACATTAAAAATGTTTAGTTTAAAATCAATGTTTTAGTATTTTATTTTCAGCTCTCGCTCTTATAAAAAATAAACTAATTGAGGTGATATACAAGAATATATTGTTGGTATTAATAAAAATCCAACCAACTTGAGCAATAGCATATCCAACATACATAGGATGTTTCACAAACTGATATAGGCCCTTGGTACATTTGTCACCACGTTTGGCAGGTGAGACACCTAACTTTGTTCCAAGGTCAATTGTGGCCCATGTAACAATCAGAAATCCAACTATCGCAAAGAGGTCTGCTGATAGCTTAACTAATTTTGTTTCAATGCCATATGGAGCTGAAAAATATAAGAGAGGAAGTCCGCTCGATAAATATGCTATGAACGCTATGAATGAAGAACCATTTCGCTCAGACTCTTCTCTCCTGATTAGAAAGAATGCAGCTATGGTATCTCTAAAAAATAGCAATAAGAAAAAAGTCTCTCCTGATGATCTCCATCTAAGGAGAGAAATTATTCCAAATGTAAGCATGATAAGGCCACCAAGCCATTTCTTATAGTCAGTGACCCTTGTATCAGCTAAGAGCATATTAGATTCCCGGATTTCTTCGACCTTCTAGGATCGTATTGATGTCTAGTTCTGGAAACTCTTGCTTTTGAAGCTCATCAAGAAGTTCCTCTTGCCCTTCAATTAAACGGATATAGTGAATCATATTTTTCACTATGATTTGTTTCTTTTCTGCTTCTGAAAGAACTGGTGTATCTTCATCTGACTCAGAGAACTCTTGCTTCTCTCCACTTATCAAAGCCATTAAGACTTTTCCTTGCTCAGATATCAAATCAGTTAGGTTTGCTGTTTCGTCAGCATAGCTTTTTACAGTTTGCGCACTTGCTCCAATTGCTAGGCATAATGCGATTGTTTTTAACATTGTTTTCATTTGTTCCCCTCATTGGTTAAAAAATTGTTAATCACTTCAATTGTCTCTTCTGGGCATTCGTAATGAACAAAATGGCCAGCACCTTTAATAATTTCAAGCTTAAGCCCACCAAGTTTAGATTCATGTTGAGCAGAATCTGGTGGCATTACTTGATCTAAGCTTCCTGTTATAAATAGTTTCGGAATATTAATACTTTTAAGTTTTTCAAGCTTGTCTTGTTTTTGAGAACTCTCGATAATTGCTTCTGAGTAGCTTTTTACACAAACAGAGTCATTCATAATGATTGAAATAAGATCTTCGGCTTTCTCTGGATTAAAATAAAATTTACGGTATTCGTAAAACCACTCTTTATATATCTCATTTGTCGGTTCATTTTCTAACTTATCAGAGATTAGGTTCTGTTTTTCAGTTATTCCTTTCTCAAATTTTTGCCCAAGTACAGAAAAAGCATTTGTCGACATAGGAGAACCAATTATAATTAGACCTTTGATGTTCTCAAGGTTATCGCTTGCTATATCAACTGCCTGAATCCCACCGAAAGAATGGCCACAAAGAACTACATTATCTAAATGTTTAATAGACTCTTTAACTTCAACAAGAAGGTTCTTATAAGTTGGTATTTCTTTTAGTTCTGAATTAGTCCCCATAGGGTCAATGAAATGCAATGAGTATTTCTCTTTTAATGGCATAAGACCATTAAAAGACATAGAACTCAGACCTGGGCCACCAGATACAAATACTAAATTAATATTTGAATCTTTATTTATAAATTCTTTTACACTCATACTGTTGGAACTCCTGTAATATTAGTTGGAAGCTTTGGTCTACCTCGTTCCCTCGAAGGTAATAATGAATCTAGGTCATACTTTTTAATCCATCGGTATAGAGTGGAGTAGTTAACTCCAAAGCATTTAGCAGCTTCTGTTTTATTACCTTTTGTTGCTTCTATTGTTTTGATAATAGCATCTTTTATTTCTGCATCTTTCATGGCTTCAAGATTAAACTTCGACTTTATATTCTCAACATGCTTTTTAGCTGTAATATTTAGGGCTTTGTAGATAATGGTGGAATCAATAGTCCTACGATCAGTAAATATCATGGCACGCTCGATTACATTCCTAAGCTCTCGGACATTACCCGGCCAACTATGTTCTTTAAGAGCTTCATATGTTGATGGATCAATTCGGTAGTATTCACCATTAGAAAATTCATTAATAAACATCGTAGAATAATATTCAATATCTTCAACTCTATCTCTTAGGGCAGGCAACTCAAATGTAAAAGTATTGAGTCTTTGTAGTAAGTCCAAGCGAAATAGTTTTTGCTCAACTAGTTCATTTAAATTTTTATGAGTTGCAGCAATGAATCTTAAATTTATCTTCTTAGGTACAGTAGAGCCAACTTGCAAAATTTCTTTTTCTTGTATTGCTCTTAAAAGCTTTGCCTGTAATTCAAGAGAACAATCTCCAATCTCATCAAGAAAAAAGACTCCATTGTGGGCCTGTTCAAGAAGGCCAATCTTATTTGAGACTGCACCTGTAAAAGCACCTTTTATATGTCCGAATAGCTCTGACTCTGCTGTCTCTTTTGGTATGCTGGCCATATTAGCAGCAACAAGTCTTTTTCCAATAAATTTAGAAATATATTGTGCCATATACTCTTTTCCAGTACCTGACTCACCATTTATTAGGATTGAAGCATTACTAGTACTTGATAATAGTTTATCTATGTTCTTGAACATTTTTATTATTTGCGGTGACTTTGTTTTAAATTCAATACTTCTTTCTTTTTTAGCATCAAATTCTTTTCGTTCAGCGAGTCCTTTTCTGATGGCTACTCTCAAAATATCATCGTGATCACCATCTTTGGTTACAAAATCAACAAGTGGTCGTTTGGTCGCTTCTACAACACGCTTTGTTTCTTTGTCTCCACTAAGAACAACGAATGGTATTTGATGAAACTCTTTGAGAATATGATCAATAAGATTTATTCCATCTTTTTCATGGCCTTCAAAGTTTAAATCTATAACCACCAAACGAATATCTTCAGTCTTTATAATTTCCTTTGCACTCGATACGCTTGATGATGTTCTTATCGTAAACTCATCAGAAAGTAATATTTCACTACTTTCTAAAATCGCCTGATCGTCATCAACAAATAAAATTAATTCCTTTTCCATAATTACTCCTGCATCCTAATTTCAAAACATGCACCACCAAGATGTGACTTTCGATAGATGATTTTACCACCATGTAGCCTAACAATATGATTTGCACTTGATAGACCTATCCCTAGGCCATTCTTTTTCTGAGACTTTCCTCGTCCTTGTAAAAAGAGAGAAACATCTTCTTGTTTAATTCCATTTCCATCATCAGAGATTAAAATGGATACACCTTTTTCTATTTTGCTTACAGATACCTCAACTATGCCCTTGCAAGCTTCAATTGCATTAACAACAAGGTTACTTACAGCACGTCCAAGCATCATATTGTCATGCTTGAAAGTTTTTATCGCTTCATCGTAATTTTCTAGGACCTCAATATTTTCCATTTCAGCCAGTGCCATGTGAGCTTGGCCAGTTGCTTTTCTCACACAGTCATTGAGATCATCCTCTTTGGGAGTTATTTCTAATTTTAAATTCCCTTTAGAAGCCTTCACTTGAAATAATATTTGTTCTGCAATCTCTGAAACACGGATTTTGGCAAAGTCTTTTTTGTCTAGAGGTACACCGTCTTTATTAATTATTTTTATCATTTGCTTTAAAGCAGCGACTGGAGTGTGAAGATCGTGTATTAGTTTCTTATAGGCTCCGACTGTAAGTTCTTTTGCTTTTGACTCTGCTAATTGATTATTACTATCTTTAAGTCTTGAGTTAGTTGTTAAAATGGCATTGTAAATATTTTCAAGTTCTTCAATGTGCATATACCCTGATAGGTTAATTTCTCCAAAGTTTTTTAGTTGATTAATGCTATCTTCAAGTTCTTTTATCGGTTCTATTGATTTTTGAGCTGTCGCGATTATTTTAGTTGCCAAAATATTTAGAATTAAGAAGCTAAATGCAAATATGATGGCAGATATAATTATGACCATTGTAAAAAGCTCAAAAGTTGGATTATATATTCTCATTTGAGCACTCAAGTTTTGAGGGCCACCTTCTCTTTTAATGTTTACATTAGATATGAGATCAGTTGCTGATATTTTTGTTTTAAGCCCTAGAATGTTTATTCCAATATCTTTAAACTTCTTGCCTATAGCAGTAGTAGATTCACTGGCAGCAATAATTTCTTCATTTTGAGAAATTTCAATCCTAATTTCTTTTTCTTTGGAAATTGCAGTGATAAATCTTTGAAGCTCAGGTCTATCTTGAGTTTCTATAAGAGTTGAAATATGCGGTGATACTGCTCTTGCAAATGATAAATCTGAATCAGAATAAAATACTGTGATTGCATACGCTGTAATAATCGCAGTAATAAACGCTAAAACCATAGGAAGAATAATCTTATATGGTAAGAGCTTCTTGTTTAAGTATTCTTTAAAACTCAGGCTTCGGCTCATTTATTGACCCCTTTAAAGCATGAGTTATCAAAACTTACTTTTCTGTAATCAATGTAAGCGACAGCTAAAAGATTTGGTTTAAAGCCTCTTACACATTCATGCACCCAATAATGTGGCCTTGAATGAAAAAGATTTGCTGTTAAGGCAAGATCATCAATTCTTTTTGCAATTTGCTTATAAACTTTAAATCTTTGTACTCTATCTTGCATTCCTCTGGCGGTTACAAGCAGAGAATCAATTAATTTATCTTTAATCCCACTGTAGTTATCAGGATTATTAGAAGAGAATTTATTTAATAAAAATTCGCTGTCAGGGTAGTCTACAATCATAGAAACAAGAAACGTATGAAGAGTTTTAGCCTCATACCTTTTCATCATTTCTGTCCATTCCATTACTTCTGTTTTTATATCCCACCCCTTACTCTTCAGGCTCTTTTCAAAGAACTCAGCAATTGCATTGGTTTTATCTAAACCTTGAGGGATAGTAATAGTTATTTGGGAGTGTTCAGGTATTTCAATTTTTTCAATCTTCTTTGCCATTTTCACATGGCCGGGAAAACCAACTGGAACGTATCCATGAGCTTGAGCAGCGCTTGGATAAAATGTTGTTCTAAATTTCTCGGCATTAATGCTTTGTTGAAAAGCTTTTCTAACTTTTAGGTCATTTAACGGTGCTATTCTTGTGTTAAATCCAATAACCCAAGTATCAGCAACGACAGTGCTAAAATCTTGACCTTGCTTGAATATTTCTTCCATACCACTAAGAGGCCAGCTCGAAAGATCATGTAAAGCTCCTGCCTTTGCTTCCTTCATGGCCTTGCTTTGATTGATAGCTCTTAGAACTAGTCTTTTTATTTTTGG
>DDIK01000216.1 GCA_002338505.1 Bacteriovorax sp. UBA1852 | reverse complement strand
CACCTTGAAGCAGACGCTGTTTTTCCAATAGAGAAATTAGAAAGCAAACTAAGAGAATTGATACCTGGTCACCAGAATTTATACGCCCACTTTCATGAAAGCCCAGAAACTTTTGAAATGGCCCGAAAAATTACAGGAGAATTATTTTATCAAAAGAGAAAAGCTGAAAAGCTTCCTCCAAAGAGTTTTAAAAATATAGCGCTACTAATAGAAAGACTGAGACTTGTAAAAGATCAGAATGAAATTCTTACTATGAAAAAAGCAATGATCGCGACAGACAAAGCACATAGAGCGGCTATGGCCTTAGCGGCTCCGGGCAAGAACGAGAAAGAAGTTACCGCACTCCTCGACTACTTCTTCACTAAAGATGCTTCTCAGGGTAGGGCCTATGACAATATCGTGGCAGGTGGAAATAATGCAAATATACTTCACTATATAAATAATAATTCCAATCTTAATGATGGTGACTTACTACTGATCGATGCCGGAAGTCACATCAATCACTACGCCACAGACATTACTAGAACATTTCCAGTGAATGGGAAATTCACAGAAATCCAAAAAGATGTATACTCAATTGTTTTAGAAGCACAGAAGTCCTCTATTTCCCATGTTTTTGAAGGTCGAAATCAAAATCAATTACATCAGGCAGGATCAAAAGTTCTGGCCCAAGGACTAAGAGATTTAAAAGTGCTAGATCAAAGTGTTGATGAGATTCTTGAAAAATCTCTCCATAGAAAATACTTTCCCCATGGAACAGGCCATTGGATTGGCATTGACGTTCATGATCAATGTCCATACTTTGATGATAATAACGAATTTGTGAAGTTTGAAAAAGGTATGATCTTTACGATAGAGCCCGGGCTATACTTCCCTAAAGAAGACGACAAAGTCAGAGAAGAACTGAAGGGGATAGGGATAAGAATTGAAGACAATATTCTTGTTACAGAGAAAGGTCATGAAAACTTATCATCGATGATCCCAAAAGAAATAAAGGAAGTTGAAGATGCATGCAAGGAAGATATCAGTAACTTTTTCTAAGTCACTTATATGTGTATTAATACTATCGCAAGCTCTAGCGCAAATTACTGACCTTGAAAAACTCAAAGGATTGACTCTTATTGATCATCCTACCTGTGTCATATATCAGCAAAGAGAGTTACCCAATCATCTAGAAGAACCACTAAGAATGATTCTTGAAGACAAGGGATATACACTAAAGCTTTACAAGAAAGGACAGAGAGTAATCCCCGGCGAATTTAAAGTGACAGTTAAGAAAAAGCTCATGGGAAGATTATATAAGAGCTGCTTCGTTGAAGTCGAAATATTTAAAATTAACTCTGACTATCCTAGCCTAACCGATACAAGTATCATGCGAAAATCAAGCACAAGAAAGTTCCCTCGCCATACTTTAAAGGGTGATGAGAGATGTAAGCTAGCAGTAAAAGATATGTCCTATGATATTAATCCCTGCAAAAAGAAAGATTAAAATATGAAGATATACAGCCTTATTTCCTTTATATTATTCACAAGTTGTTCTTTGTTTTCAAAAGAGATTAAGACAATAAATATTGTGCATTGGAATATTAAAGAACTTGATAATCAAAAGTTAAAAGATCCCTCAAAGATAAGAAATATAAAAAGTGTGTTGAGTAATTTAGAATATAATATTCTCTCCGTTAATGAACTTCAGTACGACTTAGACGGAGTCCCGAATTATAAATATAAGACAATAGGAAAGAATGCTGAAACGCTTGCCAAAGAACTAGGAAGTGACGTTGGATCGATGGCAATAAGCTTTACACAGGCAAATACAGGACAAAACGCAAAGAAAGAAAAAGGTAATTACCTCACAAAGAATACCATACATGCAAGAAAGCTCGCAGACCCAATAAATTATGGACTATTTCCAGGACAATTCTCAACAGCGCTTCTAAGCTACTACCCTATTAAGGAAGAAATAGTTATTAAAGACCTTAAGTGGAACGAGTTCAACAAAGACATTAACTATAATAAGTATAAAGACAATAATAGAAAACCTTTTAAGAGGAACCCAGAATTATTTGATAAGAGTTTTACTGATAATATCATTGAAGTAGAAGGTAAAGAAGTACACATCATCTCACTCCATGCCGTGCCATCTTACCACTTTGGCAATAAATGGAGTGCTAACTACGACAGAAATAGAGATCAGTTACGCTTTCTTGAATGGTACATAACTGGTGGAACAGACTTATCAGTTAAATTACCCAAGAGGTTTAAGCATATAAAACCTTTAAAAAAGAATAGCCGTTATATTATCATGGGTGACTTCAACGTTTCTATTTACTCTGATAATCCTGGAAGTAAAATTCTTAAAAGAATATTTCAAACTACCAAAATGTGGCTTCAGTCCCCTTCACACACACATGAAATACAGCGCTTTGAAGATAAGAGAAACCCATTATTACTAGACTACATTGGTTATAAGGGCTTAACGCTCATAGACTCTGGTATATACTACCCAAAAGAAAACGATGGCAGTTGTCTAAGTTTCTCTGAACTCCCAAAACAACTTAAACCTCGAAGTAATTTCACAAAGAAAGATTGTTATAATGAGGATTTAGTAGAACTTAAACTTGCTAGTGATCACTTTCCAATCTGGGCAAAACTCAAGCTGGATTAGAAACTTCTTTCAATGATAAATTTCATAATATCATACATTGGCTGAGCGTTCTTAGAAGCCGTTGGTTCACCTAATGGGCTTAATTTAATAATATCTTCAAGACTGGACTGAGCCTTGCTCATATGCTCTGTGGCCCTTTGTTTAACATTGCTAACAGCAAGCTCTATATTATCTAGTGACCAAAGATTAATAAGGTCTTCCCCATCTTTATAGCTCTTTAACTTTGAAGGGTTTAATTCTAACCATTCTAGAATTACTGAGTTTACGATATTATTCTTCACGTCTAATAGCTGATCTTTTTTCGAATCTTCAGAGAAATCAAGAACATCGTCCATCATTTGAAAAGCAATACCTATATGTTTTCCAACATTGTACGCAGTAGAACACTGATCTTCACCTAGGCCTGCTTTATAGGCAGAAACCCAAGTACACCAACTCATAACAGAGGCAGTTTTTAAAAATGCAATTCTCTCAATAACTTCCACAGTATATGCTCGTTGCTCAATTGCATCACTTTGAACCCATTCACCAACGGCCAAATCAGTTATAACAGAAGACATTTTTTGAACTATCTTCAAGTCACCTTGATGACTAAGATTGTAAATAACATCTGCTAAAAGATAATCACCAGCAAGAACAGCTCTCTTATTTGAGGCAACATTATTAATTGAAGGACTTCCCCTTCTCATTGTCGCCTCATCCACAACGTCATCGTGAGCAAGACTAGCGGCATGTACCATTTCAATCGCCTTAGCAAAGGGATCGAGGACAGAGAGATCTTCAAGTAAGACTCTTCCCATAAGAAAAGTAATCATAGGCCTAAGTCGCTTACCACCATCTAAAACAGTCTTTTCAAGAAGTTCTTCAATGGCCTTAAGACAATTTGTACTCTCAACGTCAAGGTCAAGTTCACCTATTCGCTCTAGTATTTCTGGGGGGATACGATTTAACAGCTCTGTCATATATTTTCTCTAGTTTAGACATTTAATTATCAAACACCTTCTCGAGTGTAAAACATTTATTTTCATTATCAAAACACTTATAATCTGATAAAAACCTAGGCAAATAATAGAAAGAATAGGACGCTATGAGTAAAAACAATCTCGAAACAAGAAAAACTGAGTCGTATAAGATCTTTGACAAGATTGCGGGTACTTATGACCTCCTCAATCACATACTCTCCTTTGGCATTGATATCTACTGGAGAAAGGTGGTTATCAAAAATCTTCCTAAGAGAAAAGATCTCGAAATTCTAGATCTAGCCTGTGGAACAGGTGACCTCACAATTGCACTGGCCAAGGCCGATGGAGTTAAGAGCGTTCTCGGAATTGATCTCTCAAAAGGAATGATTGACCTAGGAGATGTGAAAATCAATCAAAGAAAACTAAGTGATAAAGCATCTATGGAAATCGGTGATGGTGTGAATATACCAAAGCCAGATAATTCTTATGATGTCACAACTGTGTCTTTTGGAATCAGAAACTTTCCAGATACTCAAGAGTCTCTGAATAATATGTACCGAGTTATTAAAAGTGGCGGAAGAAGTATGATTCTAGAGTTTTCCATACCAAAGAATCCATTCTTTAAAATGATTTATTTCTTCTATTTTAGATACCTACTCCCATTCGTAGGAAACCTCATCTCAAAACATAAAGATGCATATAGCTACCTCAACCAGACAGTAGAGGACTATCCTTACGGTGAAGAATTTGCAGAGATGATGAGAAAGTCTGGTTTCAAAAACGTTCACTTTATTGAGCTTACTTTTGGTATAGCCACTCTCTACATAGGTGATAAGGAATAGCTAAAAAGGAAATTAGGAATGATGAGTTCTTCAATAATCCATTCAAAAGAGATTACATGTGGAGAGCTCACCTTAACCATTAACAAGCTCTCAACATCACACACACCTAGTGAGGCCTTATCTTACTTTGACAATGAAGATGTTTTCTACTTTAGGAACAAAGAACAATCTTTTGAAATTTGCGCCTTTGGTGTCACAAAGAAAAACTTAACAAAAACACAATGCACGAACTTACTTAAACTCAAAAACGAAAACCTATACATTTTAGGCGCACGTGGCTTTTATGACTACAATACTTCAGTACAAGAATTAGCTCCAGAAAATGAATGGAATGACTTTGATTATTCATTCTATATTCCAAACTATATATTTTTAAGAGAAGCAGATGTAGTTAGTCTCCTAAGTATAAGTATTAAAGGTCAAGAACTTGAAGAACTTGAAGAGCTAGCATCACTAAAGGAATCACCAAATAACATTCCAAATACTCTGAATAAAACTTTTGAAATTACCAATAAAGAACAATGGACAAAGCAAGTCATTGAATCAAAAAAAGAGATGGCCAAGAGAGAAATTCAAAAGATTGTACTATGTCGCAAAATTAAACATTTATACAGTAGATCTATTGATCACATACAGTATTTCAACAATCTTAGAGAATCATTTAGTAATAGCTATCAAATATATTATAAGAATAAAACGCAAGTATTCGTAAGTCTCACCCCAGAGACCTTGTATAGAATAGACGCTGAAAAACTAGAAATAGACTGCATAGCCGGGACAATTAAGAAAAGCGAAATTGAGTCAGAGGCAAGAAACTCTAGAGAATTATTCAAGAAAGACCAAAAAGAGCTAGAAGAGCATAGAATTGTTTGTCAAAGTGTTGAGGAGATACTTAAAAGTCATGACATTGTTCCTCAGTACGAATTCAAAGAGAGAATTCTATCCCTTAAGCACGTTGAACATATGCACAGTAAGATCAGCACAACTCTTACAAGAAATGAAGAAATTGAAATACTTGAAGATCTTCACCCAACCCCAGCAGTGGGGGGACGACCAAAGTCTAAAGCGCTAGAGCTGA
>DDIK01000182.1:1932-5692 GCA_002338505.1 Bacteriovorax sp. UBA1852 | reverse complement strand
TACCAGAAAGACCCGTAATGAACGTCGGATAAAATAGACCGGACTTAATAATTTTTTTAATATCATTGAAATGACCAAACTGGACGAAAGTATCATCTTTTTGAGGGATAAGGTTTTGTTTCACAGCAGGAAGAACTGCAGGAGTACTATAAGATACTTCCAAATCATCCACTGTTTCCTTTGTTACTTCAAGATTCCACTTACCACGGCCGACTTTATACTCTTCAAGTTTCTTGGACACTGTAGCATAAGTTGTTCCATTCATGGCGCACCATGCGCGAAGGTCGCCAGAGGTGACAGACTCACCATAGAGGTTTTGGAGTGAAGTGCGAATGTAATCGGCAGAGAGTGCCATTTCCTTTGTTTGAACTGTGGCCATTATAAATTAAAAAATTGGTCGTTTAAGTCCCAATGGACGGTTAATCAATTGTCTGCTCTTGATAGTAACGCTCGGAAATAATCTTGGCAGTATAATCAGGATAGTACTTATTTACCATAGAAGTTACTCCCATGGATGTAATAGAACTTCTTACAACTATGAGGACCTCCTTTGTATCTTCTAAGACAATATGCTTAAAAGGGAGTTTATGCTTTCTACTCATACTACCAGAGAAATAAATTCGCCGAGAACTTTTTTATTTAGTTTTTTAGTTCTCAAACTTTTAACAAATGCATTCTTGATCTGAGATTTGGTTGCGTCTTCACTCACTTCGAAATTAGTATTTTGCGAAAGAGCTGTTGAGGAAAGACCAAAGTACGCATCATATCCAGCGTTTTTAATACAAAAACTCTTATTCTTCTTCCATCCTGCATATACTTTTTCATATTCATCAATCTCAGTATACTTTTTGATGAAAGAATTAGCATCGCGAGGATTGAGAACTCGAATGCCAATGAAATTAACATCAGGAAACTTATCCTTCAAGTTTTGAAGGAGGCTATCGGTAAACTTGTTCCATTCGTAATGGACCTTATATGTGCGACCAAGTTTGCGATCACGAATAAAAAATGTATCAGGATTAAGACGACGTGTTCCAATATAAGGATCCGTCTCCCAAGAACGATCAACTATAACATGATGAGCAAGATGATTTGCTTCACCATCAGTCAAAATGATAGTCTGAACCTTCTGCAGTTTATTTTCTTTCTGAAACTTAGGAAGAATCTGGTGAAGAGCCACAATAGATTCATTCAGAGGAGTTCCAGACAATCCAAGTTGTTCCGGAATACTATATTGTCCAGAAGATGAATAGTAACTAACAACTCGCCAAATATTAAGCATTTGTCTCTCAAGTTCATTAGAAGAAACCTTATTGGTAAGAATGTTCATCATAGAGAAATCATTATCTACAGCAAGAAGACCTTCTTTCTTTTCATAATGAGGTCTAATATCTGCAGGAATGTACTTATTATTATCATAATCGTACACAGGTCTCTTCCATTCATTAGTGAAGCAATATACATCAAAAGGAATAGAAACTTTTTTACAGAACCAAATTAAACTATAGAGTTGTTTGATTGTATCTTCTAGAACATGACTCATAGACCCAGACCAGTCAAGAATAAAGATTAGGCCGTGATTCTTACCATCAGCAAGAGTCGTAACCTTACGAAATAGATCTTCATTATGTTTGTAAGTATGAAGTTTAGAGCAGTCAAGAACACCAGTACGAGATGTCGTAGCGCGAGCGTAAGATTCTGCTGCTTTTTTACATTCAAACTCTTTCACCAAATAGTTTACTTCTTTATTTGCAGACTTCTTAAACTTTAGATAGTTATCATCTACACTCTCAAATAGATTTATAGAAGAATAATTATTTTCCCTAGACCAATCTTCAGATTTTTTCTGACTCCGAATAAATGTTTTATCAATTAATTTATGAATATCTTCATTGCTAGCAATTACCGTGTCAAGATCCAATTTAGGAAGTTCTACATAAGTATTTCTGGTCGAATTGCTGTTGATAAGATCTTTTAATTTACTCTCCAAACTATCCGCAGTCTTAACTTCCGGTTCACCATCAACACTTTCGATAGGATCGTCTTTAGAAGAATTTTCTTGAGGCTTGTGTTGTTGCTCCGCAGTTCCGCCATAAGATTCTCCATCTTCAGGTTCTACAGATTGATTGCTATCAGAATCATCAGAACTACCAGTAGACCCACCACCTTGAGACTGTTGAGGTATATCAATAACTTTTTCCTTATCATTTTCTTGATGGCCCTTACAGTATTGATACAACTTCTTGGAGATATCACAAACTTCTTCAAACGTTTCGCAATCAATTATCATCTTAATGATATTATTCTCCTGATCATTATGAAAAGGAATATCGACATGGTTTCCAATTTTAAAGAATAAATTAACACGATCAGCCAAATTCATTGCAGAAATATCTTGACCCTCCAACTCAAAGAAATCCTGGTCAGAAAGTTCTGAGTACCCCTTATAAAAAGTCTTGGCAAGGCCAAGATACTTGCGCTTCATCAATTTCTCAATACGAGCATCCTCCACAATATTGATGAACTGGTGCGGTATGCCCTCTGGAGGGTCTTCATCGGGCGTAAACAAGGCATGACCAACCTCATGACCCACGAGCATATCGTAGACGGTGCTGGAAGCGCGGTCCCACAAGGGCAAAGTCAAAACACGATTGTGAACATCAAACTGTGCGGTATCCACATGACGGTGCTCTACCACCAGATCTTCTGTGGCCAATAGTTTGGCTAATTGCGACTTGATTTCGTGAGAGACTGCCATGAACCTTGTTTCTTATGTGGCCATAATACTAAACCCCCGCTTTCGCGAGGGTCCCTCAGTGACACTTTTTAAATTGGACTATTTCTACCTCTGTTCCTCCAATAAGTGCTTACATATTTTTTTGCATGTATGTTGATTGTCGTCACATTCAATTAAGCAGTTGTAGTAGTCATTTAGCATATCAGATTCTTCCATAGTATTATCTAAAGTTTTTGTTAATCGATGTACGCTTTGCTGCCATCCCGCCAATTGATTATATGAAATTAAATTGTGCATAATACGCCTCCATTATACCATGTAACATAACGAGGGTTCAAATCATTTTTTATCTCCAATTCTTCTATTATTTAGTTAGCGTTTGCTAACTTAATGAAGTTTGGTTTAAATTTTACATTTTTTTAAAAAACTAAAACTTACTTTATCCATCAATTTATTTTTTTACACTAAATCCTTTTTCTTTTTCAAATTTTATCACATCTTGAAATTTATCGTGTAGAGATTCTTTATGTGATATGACAAATATATTAGCATCTTTAACAACATAACTAATAATCTTTAAAAACTCTTCTGTCCCGAATCCATCTAGTGAGCTGTCAAACACCTCGTCCATAATCAAAAGATTAGTGTTGACGGAGTTTTTCATTCTTGCCACTTCTCTCCAAGTGAATAGAAGTGCTAGGTCAATACGCATCTTCTCTCCCTCGCTGAAAGAAGCATATGAAAAATTATCATGTATTGGGGACTGAACGGTTTCGTTGAACTCTTCATCAAGAGAGAAGTTAATGTAGAAATCCATCATCTGCAGATAACGATTAACTTGCTGATTTATCAGTGGTAGATACTTCTTGATAATTTTAGCCTTGACTCCACCATCTTTTAATAAACTATACGAGAAATCGTAATAATTAATCGTGTCCTTGAGTTTGGTTAATTCGTCGTATGTAGTTTTTAGAGTATCTTTGAAGGTTGTTAACTTTTCATGCTCAGTATTTCTGTTTGCAA
>DDIK01000182.1:0-1535 GCA_002338505.1 Bacteriovorax sp. UBA1852 | reverse complement strand
CCAGATTGCAACTCTTTTGCTTTAGATTGAGCGTCGTTAATTCTATTTATCCTAAAGCTCTCCTCAATATCCTGATTGCAGGTAGGGCAGACCGTATTTTCTGTGAAAAATTTATGCTCTTTAGTAATCGTTGATACTTTGTTAGAAATCTTGCCTCTGAGATCCCCAAGTTTACGAAGTTTTTTAGATGCACCAGAAAAATTTTCTATCTTTTTTTGGAGATCATCCAGTTCTCTATTCTTCTCTTCATTAGATCCCATCAAATTATTCTCTTCCACAAGAAGTTTGCCAATTTTTTCTTCCTTATCTACAACATTTCTTTTAGCACGATTTTCTAATTCGTCAATGAAATTCTCCTGCATTTTAACTTTCTCCTGAAGAGAATCTTTCTTCAAATCATAAACTCGAATACTATCTTTCAATTCACGAATTTTTTCTTTCAAAACATTATTCATAGAAGAGAAAATGCGTATATCAAGAAGATCTTCAATAACCTCCCTACGATCCTTTGCAGATAATTGCATAAAGGGAACAAAGGTGCTGCTACCAAGAATAACAATCTGAGTGAAAGCTTTATAGTTCATCTTGATTACATTCTGCTCCAACCACTTTTGCTGGTCAGCGACAGCTGCTGATTGATCTAACTTATTACCATCTCTCCAAATCTCAAAAATATTTGGTTTCATTCCACGAACGATTTTCCATTTTGTTGGGCCAATAGAAAACTCAACCTCCACAACACAGTCTTTCTCATTAACTGAATTAAGAAGTTGTGGTTTATTAATCTTACGAAATGGTTTACCAAATAAAGAAAAAGTAAGAGCATCGAGAATAGTACTTTTACCAGCACCATTCTGACCGATAATCAAATTTGTTTGATAACTGGTGATAGTTATTTCTGTAAAGTGATTGCCGGTCGATAAAAAATTCTTCCAGCGAATCGTTTCAAAGATCAACATAATTAAAAATAATTTGGAGGGGTGACTATATCGTTTTTTGTAATTATAGAGTATTGAGTTTCGTTAAATTCACATACGTTAATTATCATTTCATCATCAACTTCAACAACATCAACGGAAATTTTATTTTCATCAGTCTCCTCTAATTGTATAGAAAATCTAGTAGCATCGTCTTCTTCTTCAAAAAGATATAACATTTCTTCACCATTATCATCAATTACAGTGAATGCTCCCTGTTCTCCGTCAGAACCTAATGCTAAAATATACATTTTATATCATCTCACAGGCTTCTTGATATGTCTCTCTCATAATATTTTTTACAGTTGATTTATCAAAATCAAATTCAGACTCTTCAATAAATCTATTAAGAATAGAAAGTGTATCTTCCGATTCCGATACTTCAAATTCTTCAGGTTCTTCTATTGCAAAATTTTCTACAACTTTTAAGTCAGCAACTCCAGAAGAATGAAGTTTATCAATGAACTTCTCAAACTTCTTCTTATTAGTATTCTTACGAACTATAACCTTTACAAGTTTATTTTCATACTCACGAACATCAAATGTCTGATGATTAGT
>DDIK01000059.1 GCA_002338505.1 Bacteriovorax sp. UBA1852 | reverse complement strand
AAAAAGACAGCTTTATTTCTAAGAATAGTATAAATGTCGCATACGATAATAAAAATAGAGTTTGCTTTATCGTAAGGTCAGAGTGGGATCTAAAGCTAGTCAAAGAGAAGTTTCCAAAAGTTTTATTTTTCAAAAATAGTGATTACAAGTAAATAGAGCGCTTAACTAAAGAGAAATTATTACTTTTCTCTTTTCTAGATGTATAGCTTTGCTATATAATAGACTTCTAACATATTAAAAGTGTGGGATATGAATTTTTTATTTGTTGAAGATGAAATTGAGTTACTTGAACTTTATGAAATGCTCTTAGAGGATATGGATATTGATTTCACTCTAGCTAAAAATGGTGCTGAAGCACTTGAGTTAATATCAGACAAACATTTTGATGTAGTTTTTTCAGATATCCGAATGCCAAAGATGGATGGATTTCAATTACTAGAAAATATAATTTCTAAGAAACTAGATATTAAAAATTTTATCTTTATTACCGCTCACGTCGACATCTCTAAAGAAGAAGCAACGAGTAAGGGCGCAAATGACATTCTCTATAAGCCCTTGGGACATAAAGTCCTCAAAGAATACATCAAAACTTTAATGAATGCATAAAAAAAGGCCCGCAATTGCAGGCCTCTTAAGTACACTTCTTTAAAATAGTCTATAAGACATCTGTTAAAAGATCTGCGCAATTTTCGGTTCTAACAAACTCTCCCGGTACTTCACGCGCCGGAACAATACTCTGTCTTTGTCGCATTCCTTCTTGAGCTGCCTCAACTCTATGCTCATTAGTCATCGTATTTAATTCATCTGATGGCCCCGGTACCCATTCACGATCTGCACTATTAAGTGCATTCTCAGAACTTCTTGGACCAACAGGATCTCCCCAACCTCTTTGAGGTGGATGCAGTACCATCTTCTCTTCAAAGTTTTGGAAGAAAACTGAACGAGATGCCTTATCAGTTTCTGCTAAACCTTCAGAAACTTGTGGTCTAAATTCATCAACATCAAGTCCTAAATCATCACACATCTTTTTAAGGTCTTCCATTGCCTTATCAGGCTCTTCAAGATACTCAAGGTGACTTGTCTTAGAAACAGTACCTGAGACTTCATCTGTTTCATTAAGCGCTCTATTAAGAATTGCTCGTACAAGTTTGATTTGTAAACCAGATTCCATTGCGTCTCTTGGAGCATTGAACATTCTAAATTCCATTTTCCTAATATTTGGATCGACTCTAAACTGTCTTCTCCATGGAACTGTTGGACTAGCAATATCAAAATCATCGGTCACAAACTCATCAGGTATAATATCTTGAAAGTAAGCAGACATATCAATTTGTACATATCTTGTCTTACGTCCAAAACGGGTGTTAAAGTATCTTTCTTCATAGAGAAGGTTCTTAAGATCCTCTTCTGATCCATCAAAGCTTCTAAGCTTTTGACTAAGATTATCACTCACCTCAACTGGCTCACTAGTTTTGACTCTATTCACATGTTGAAACATAAGAGAAATCACACTTCTATGCTCATGAAAGACAGCTAAGAATCTTGCCAATTCTTTTGGCTTTCCATCAAACGCTGCTAAGTCAACATTGATGTGACCGCCACCACCTTGCAATTGAGGAAGAATATCATTCTCTTCAAAAGCTTGGTAGACAGCTTGAATTTCATCAATCTTTGGAACAAATTTTGGCGTAACAAGCTCGATAGAGCCACCTCTTGGTGAGTCTTCAATTATCTCGCCAGTATCATCATATGAGCGGCCTATCCCATCCCATTCAACAATCCACTTTCTGTCCTGTGCATCTCGTATATTGAACGCAACATCAAGACCGTGACCGTGACCATCGGCATCGACTTCAACAACATCTCCAGAGCCACCTAGTTTTGACTTAAGTGACGTGGCAACATTTTTAATAATCTGCTTTCTTTCTTCTTCAGTGAGATCTCCTCTCGTCTGAATCCATGCTCGCTTATTATCACCTAGTCTTTCATCAGAAAAGTCTCCCCTAACCATCAAAGGAAATTTCCCAGAATATTCAATACCAAGATCGATATTATTTACATCAACTGGGTTCGCTCTAACAGGCCTTCCTTCAGCAGCTTTATACTCTAAAGAATTCATGTCAGGGGCAAAGTTTTGCCTCGGTCTAATGTATTCTTCAATAGACTGGATAACTCGAGTTTGTAAGACCCATTCTTTATTAAGTTTTCTGACTAGCGTCTTTCTCTCACTAATATCTTCTATGCTTTCTAAATCTGCGACTAACTTAACAAAGTCTCTCGTGACACCTTTTACAAGCTCTTTCTTTCCAGCTTTTATAAATGGGATGTCATCACCGGTCCAATTCCAAAACTGGACTTGATAACTATCTTTAATACCCACACTTCTTAAAACATCTTTCGCTTTGTTTACTTGAGCTTCATCCATGCCGATTCTTTGAGCAACGGCACTAGAAGAAACAGTATTATCTCCAGAATAAAGACTATAATTACCAATTTCAGCTAGACCATTAAAGTCATTAGAGGATACTCGAGCAGCTAAGACAGTTTGATAGAAACGAGCTGTATCGAGATCTTTGGTTCCGGCCCTAAATTCTATCCCGTGTGTGCCGCTCCCCCAACGAGGTCCTTCAATTCTTAAAACTCCTCTATTATGCCAATGGGCGGGATCAATTTCAGCAAGAGTGCTGTCAGGATATATTCTCTTGAAGTTAGCAAACTCAATCCCGGTACGACCAGAAATCCCCTTAAGTACAATATAAGACTGAATCATACGATATAATTCAGCAAGTTTAGGTTTTGGTAATTCTGGATGCTCCTTAAAGACCATTCTTTGGTGCCCTGGAGCTTGAAAAAGCTTAATTTTCTTTTCAAGAGTCGCTGGATCTTTGATGACTTGTTTTAACTCTGTTCTAAACCACAGAACCATCTCTTCAAATTCACCATATGTATCTAGAGGCTGGAAATTAATCTCCCAACCACCGCCTTGACCGCCACCATGCCCGTGAGCATTGACAAGATACTTTTGAGCGTTACCAAAGTTAGGTGTCCATGTCATATAATTTGGATTACTACCCCATGATTTAAAAAGGTTTCCATCCAACCCAGGTAACTCACCATTAAAAATTTTAGATTTTGTCATTGGCTTAATGAACGTCATGGGTTTATCGTCAGTTTGATCAATAAACTTTTTAAACGCTGCACTTAACTCATCAACAGATGCTTCTTCAAAGTTAATTTCCTTAATTTCAGATAAGTCTATAACCTTTGGGTTACCTTCAGCGTCTTTAACATCTACTGCTAAATCAACTTTAACACCATCATCATTAAGATATGTTCGATATCCATTTGAATCTTTCACATAGTTTGAAAGGAAATCTTTTAAAAACTCTTTTTTATTTTCTTCAGATAAGGCGTCAACTTTTTCAATAAACTCTGAAGAAGGAGGTCCCATAACTCTTGTTATAAGTGCTGAAGATGCCTCTTTTTCAGCTCCATAAGTCACTCCCGAGCGAAAGCCATCCATTGACTCTCCACCAACGAGTAATGCTCTGGCACTATAAGAGGTAGCAGCGTAATTAAGCTCACCCCATGCCTCATAGGCCGTTCGCGGAGAGAAACCATCGTCATCAGCGACGATACGGTTTAAACTAGTACTCGAGCAACTAGCAATCAATCCAGCTAGAGAGAGATAAGCTCCAAAATTGGTAATTTTCTTTTTCATATATAATTCCTTAATAAGTTGTATTAAAATTATTTAAAGTAACAATTGCTCGCTTTGATTTGGCGAACTTTATTAACCTTCTTAGTGTCATCTCCAGCAAGTCTAAATAATTCATCATAGAAAGCTTTCTCTCTATTTTGTGGTGTTACTTTAGAAACCTTATTGAGAATTGCTGTAAGCTTAACTAAGTCTCCATCGGAAACTTCATCAACAACGAGCTTCCAAATACTACTTACGGAGTCTCTACCAACGAGAGAAGCCTTCTTATTTGCGGTCTTATTAAATGCGATAACGGCACCTGCGAAATCTTTATAGATCTTTGGGCCTTTTTCAGAGAGATTCAAAAATAATCCAAAAACTCTTTGGTCATCTGGACTCAAACTCGCAATATTTGTATCAAGCCCCTGACGTGAAAGACGTGATTTTATAAATCGATTAAGCTTAACGCCTTTTTTGGGAACACGAAGTAATAGCTTTCTAACTTCAGGGTGACCAACTTTTTTGATACTTGTTGAAATATTTAAAAGTTTTAAATCATCTGGGTTACAAACAGAACAAGAGATTGCACCTTTTCCATATCTTTCAGAAAGATAAAAGAGATCATTGAGTGCCGTGACAAAGTCACTATTGGACAATTTCGAATTATCTTTTGTAAGGGCATTAATCAAACGATTCTTTTTTACGATATCCGTTTTAGATACTCTTAAATTTCTAACTGAATTATAGAAGTTACGATCGCCCAGAGATAAAGACTCTACTGCCACATTCACACTTCTCTTTAACTCAGAGAGCGAGGCTCCCCTAACACCATTTTTTGAAATCCGCTCTTTTAAAAGCCCTTTACTTACAAATACATCTGCAAGCTTAAATATGCTTGCTTGAGTGCTCATCATAAAGATACAAGCAATCAAGATTCTTTTTAGAATCATTTGAATCTCCCTTATTACATTATCCGACAAAAGCAATTCGGTCAGATGTTGTTGATACTTGAGCTATTTTTGACAAAATTAGTAAATTTTAAGAAAATTAAAATGCTAAAAACTGAAGTTAAGCAATTTCGAACACTTAGGATGTTATGCGTAAACTATTTTTATTATTTTCTCTGGCCATTACAGCTCACACATTAGCAGCAGAAATCTCAGACTTAAAATATATCGATGAGATAGATTACATACAGCAACTTCAAGAGTCAGATACTATAAACTCAAATTCACCTTACTATGGCGGCTACAACCAACTGGTTGAATACGTAATACCAGCACCATATCAGGAAAACGCAGGCTCGTGTCTTTACATGTCCCACACAGGCGTCATTGAGTGGTGGCTTAATAAGTTATCAAAGAAAAAGGCAAGGATAGATCTTTCTGAGAGATATTACATGTCATTGAAGACAAACCGAGTAAACCAAGAGAAAGTTGAGAATTGGCGAACTGACAACATACAAAGACTTAATAAGTATTCAAAAATGATACTAAATGAGCACTATCCTTTTACTAAGTCCTATTACAAGAAAATAAAAGGAAAGAGAGTAGCGACTACTAAAGAAAATCCTCAAGCCAAATACGGAACAAGGTATAACTGGATTGATCAGACGACAAAGAGAGAAGAAAGTAAATTGTTTAATATACCAAAATTTGACAGAGAAGTTATTTTCTCTGACATCGAAAGAAACCAATGGAATGTCGCTATTGCACCTCTAGATATTGCACAAAGAATTAAAAATGCTTTAGTTCAAAATCAATCTCCAGTTCTTGTTATCTACAATCACAAAGGTTTTTGGCATGCTAATTACATCTACGGATTTAATGACAATATCAATCACAATTGTCCGTATGTAAGAAGCTTCCCAGTACGAATGAAAGAAAAAGCGCGAAGATTTGAAGAGCTTGCTTATAAAACAGATTCAGAAAAAAGAAAGAATTCATTACTAAGAAAGGCTCAAAAGTATAGAGGCAAGGCACTGAAGGTCGAAGAAAGATTTAAAAAAATTGGATGTTCCAATAAAGGTGCTTTCTATGTCAGGGACTCGATTTACCCAGACGAGCAAATGCCGTTATACACATACGCCACCCAAGATAATCAAGATGACCAGCATCTAAACTCAGCGTTAATTTTAAGAGAATATGAGTGGACCACAACAACACTTAACCACGCCATTCAAATATTCCCAACGAAAAAGTAACTAAGGCCCTATATCTAGAGTTTTATAAAGAGCATCGAATAATTTTTTAAAGTGACCAGAATTATAGTTATTAAACAAGTCAGTCAGGATTTCACTATGCCTTTGTTCATCGAAGTCAATTTCATATAAATTCATAACAAATGCATGCGAGAGCACAAAAAGAGAAGTTAAAGCAGTAAAGTTTGAAATTCCACGAGGTCTCCCCTGCCCGCTAGGCCTTTCGTGATGAACTCTAACCATATCTATAACTTCACTACTAATTTGAATATTTCGAGAAAGCAAGGCGACAATGGAGTTAACATGATCATCTAACTTATTTGACGATCCGTTGCTCTTATCAAGTTCCATTTCTTCATTGTCATCAAATAGTACATCATGAAAAAAAGATGCTTGAATAACCTTGTGTCTAAAGTGAACACTATACCAGTCTTGAGATTTAAGAAGGAACACAGAGATACATGAAAGCATTAAACTATGTTCATAAACGAATTCATTATTTCTTTTCACTTTATATAATAAATTTTTAAGAGATTTGTCACTTTGAGAAATACTAAGTACTTCTTTTTCATATTCATCAGCAAGCAAGAGAACATTCTCATTTATTCCAACACTTTTTATAATCTCTTGTGCCATAAAGTGGATAGTGGATACCCTTTGCTCTGGAGAATCACTTAAGCTGTCAATAACGGAGAGAATAGATGTAAGTTTGAAGCTGTCAACAAAACTATCAAATGAAGAGTCTTCGATATAGAGAAACTTTTGACCTTTTTCAAGGAATTTATCGATATCCACTTTATGGTAAGTTTCATTCTTATTTATAATTTTAACAAATTTCTTATCGTTAATCTTAATATAGATATCAACTAAGGCCTTATTAAAACGTAAGAAGTTTAAAATATGTATACGTCTATATTTAGCTAAATCTGTTTTAAGAAGTTCACCAGCTATAAGATCGATTTTTGCGAAAAAGTTCTGTGGGGAGACAGGCTTTTTAAGATATAATCTATTGGAAAATGAGTCATTATTTATAAATGCTTCGACTTCACCTAACTCAGCAAGACTTAGTGATGTTTGGCATATATAAGGCCCCTGATAGTTGGTACTTGAAAGGAAACTAACGAGTTCATCACCATTACCACCAGGCATTTGAAAATCAGAAATAATCAAATCGATAGAATTTTCTTTTAAATAAGAAATCGCTTCATTTGCATTAATGGCCTCGCTAAGTTTTAGTCCCTCGTATTTACTATTGAGTAAGAGGATGACTAAATCTCTAACATTTGAATCGTCATCGACAATTAAAACATGCACATTTAAAACCTTAAAGTTGTATATTACTATTATATTAAATATACTAGTAATGATGAATATATCTAAATACATAACTTTTATCACATTTCTACTTTTGCTAACACCTGCAGCGGCAAAAAAAGTATTAATAGACCCTGGTCATGGTGGAGAAGACTGTGGAGCAAAGGCTAAGATATGGAAAAATAAGAAGCTTTCTATACTTTGCGAAAAAGATATAGCGCTAGATTTGGCAAAGAAAATAAAAAAACATATAGAGACACATAGTCAGCATAATGCCTACTTAACACGCCTTATTGATAAAAGTGTAACTCTCCAAAAAAGAAGCGAATTAGCTGATACAATCAAAGCAGATATATTTATTTCAATACATCTCAATGCCGCTACAGATAGCTCATCACAGGGCTTTGAGACCTTCTATCTTGATAATCACGACAATGCGGCCATAAAAAAAATAGAAGACGTCGAAAACACTGGTAGTACGATTGAAAAAGCAATAATAAATCAGATACTTGCATCACTAGTTGTAGAAAGAGTTGCTCCCTCCTCTAAAGAGTTAGGAAACTATGTTCATAATGAAATTACAAAGAACATTAAAAAGAGATTTAAAATGAGAGACAGAGGACTCAAACCAGGACTATTCTATGTCCTTGCATTATCAAAGCGGCCCTCAATACTTCTAGAGGCGGCATTCTTAACAAATTCCAGAGAAGCAAAACTTGCAAAGAACAATAGATTTCAAGACATTTATGCTCAGAGTGTTGCAAAAGGTGTTATTGAATATCTCGATAAGAGTAAAGACCCTGCTCTCTTCTAACAAAAAGATCTTCCCATGAAATGCCAAATCTCACTTGTGAAACTGACTAAATACAATATATAGATCACCGAAATCATTCACATAATGTACAAGTTATTCATCAACAGTGTAAAAAGATTGTACAGTTTAGAGCGTTAACCTCCTGAATATATATAAGAGTAATGGCATTCCATTTGCAACTATATTACAAAGGGAGGACACGTGACTAAAAAACTTTCGCTAGTTTTTTTATTCACACTCATTTTGATATCTTGCTCAGAAAATCAGAACGAGTATGAACAAGCAACATTCATTGTAGATGAATTATCGACTTCTAATGTGACACTTATTAAAACAGATGAAGAAGAGAGTTTATACGACGTAAAAGATCTTGGAATCTATGAGACACAAGTATGCTTAAAAGACGCAACACTTGCTACTCCTATAGTGGACCAACGCTTCACTACATACATTATGAATACTGAAGAAGTATATAAAACAGATCATAGTGGTTGTTTTAAAATGACCTTCAATACCGCCTTCAATATGGACACATGCGAGGAACTTGTACACCATGAAATTAAAGTAAAAGGAATTGATTCTTATACAGGTACAATAAATATAAACATTGCCGTAAACCCAACAGGAAAGAATAAGCTATTCGACCTAAGATATTCAGATAAATCAATTGAAACTCTAAGCGCTCAAAAAGACTGTCGTGATACTGAGTTTGTCATCACAAGCAATTCCATTAAGAGACTAGACTACAAAAGCTCGGATTTAACATTAAATTTGACACTTACACCTGCCATCGAAAGAACAGATATCACAGGGCAACGTACACAAAAGGTCGTGACTGAAGCAAAGAATGTTCAAGTAGAAGCGAAGCTTCTTTCAATGCAAAACAATGGAAATGTTCTTATTAGTGATAGCAGACATGAAACTAAGATTATCAATGGTAAGATAAAATTTCTCTTAAGCTCAGGACAGATCCAAGATGACCTTATAAAGAAAAGCTCTGGATATAAGTTACTTTTAAATATCAAACCAAAGAACTCAAAACTTAAGGCCTATAGCTTCTACATAGAATCAGAAGATATATCATTCACTAAGGCCAGTGACATCGTTAAGACTTCTAATCACGAAAGTTTTCAATACGAAGTTATGTCTATAAAAGAGAATGTAAACTCATCTAGCATTGGAATTAAATCTATAGCACCGATAAAATCTAGCTTTGATGAATTATCATATGACAACAAACAAAACCACAGAATACTCACCAAAGTATGCTTCTATGACAAATACTCTTCGTATGGACAATCGATTGGAGAGCAGGAAGTTGTTATCAGCAGTACAGACAAAAGTAAGTTTAAAGTAGAGCAAAAGGTACCTAACACAGATGTATTTGGCTGTATTAAATTCTACATTAGTAAAAAATATGATGTATTCAAGAAAAATATTTGGTTTAAAAATACAATAGCATTTGAATTTGGAGAAGAGGTTGTTACACGCGAACTTGGTATCCTACCAGGAAATAAAAGTTCCCCTCTCAAAGATTTGCATGACGAGTTCTTAACAAATGAAGACCTTCAACAAAGTGAATTAAACCTTATTGTGGATAATATTGTCTACGACCATATTGGTAAAGTTGAAGACAGTTACTACGTAAACAAAGATATACAATTATTCTATAAAATAAACTATAACTTTAGGTTCATGCCTAGAGTAGAGTTTTACAATGAAAACAAAGAACTAAAAGACGAAAAGAAAATAAAAAGTGGGAAGATTGAAGCGAAGGTTACAATTTTTTCACAAAATAAAGAGAACTACACAAAGAACATTAAGGAAATTAACCTTAAAGAACTAAAATTACTCTCTACAGCAAAAGGTATGGCCACAATAGAAAAGAGTGGGCTTAGTCACTTCAATATCAGCCTACCATTTAACATAAATGATGCAAAATACCTGGCATTTAACTCTATTGCGCTAATTGAACTTATGCCAACTGATAGCTTAAATGAAGTCAGTAAGGCAAGCTACATCATGCGATTTAATGGTGCCAACGATGATATAAGAGGAGAAGATCTCTTTAGTTACAATAAAGAGATCGGACACGACAATGAAGTAATGGCAAGAAAGATACTAGAAGAAGAGCATGCATTCTCAAGATCACTACCAAGTCGTAACAACTCTCTAGAGTCATATAAAGCATATATGCAAACAAATATGCAATCTAAATTCATGAGTTTTACTCATCACGATTTCATAAAGTCAGAAGAAGCAAAGAAGGTAAACTTCACTAATAAAGACATGCAAATGATTAGAGTTCTCAAGAATAAACTATCTGTACCTAAGAAGTTGAGGAAGAAAATATGTAACTACTTTGGATACGTGAAGGGAGTGATCTTTGATAACCCATGCATAGAAAACATACAAAACTATATCAGACTTCATAATGCAAAACATATTATTGAGCTTGACCATACTACTCTTGGTAATCAAGTAGACCAAGTAGCCTACGATAATAATGTGGCCAAGGGCTACATCATTGACGGAAGTGTTGAAAACTATGGATCAATAAAGCTTGGTGTTTCACATATGGCAGCTAATGGTACAAGAGCATCTGAAACATGGGGAGAAACTGAAGCAAGGACAACAAGTCTCTCTGGTTCAATCTACTATGATGGTCCACCTAGTATTTTCTTTTTCACTTACGGATACACTGAATCTCATGAAAAGTTTGAAAGTACTGTGAACAGTAAAATGCAGATGGAGTTCAATAGATGGTACTCAAGTATTAACAAGAAGACACTCAAGCTATCTACAATAGGAGTTAAGTTTCAGGCGTGGATAAAGCAGTGCTCAATCATAGAAAATATTAAAGACAAAAGAGTCTTACATATTTGTGATACGAATAAGAGCCACAAGACGATCAATGAAAAATGGTTCTTTATTGGAGAAAGCGATTTAAATAATAATAGAGAAATAACTGATGGTATAAAAATTGGTGATAAGTCATTCACTCAAGTAATCAGAGGCCAAGATAATTTCTTTAAGTTTTGGAAACTTATTGAGAACAAGGATACGGCAAATGTACTGGACAATATGGATGGCTATAAAATTGGTGAATCATTCATTGAATTTATGAAGAACCAGCCTTCACCTCTAGAAAAAGAAATTATGAAGACGGGTAGTTTCCCAGGGATTATAAGATGATAAGAGCTACAAAGTTAAAAATTCTGATACTGACAATATGCATGAGCTACAACTCACTAGCAACGTGTAATCTTAGCGAGTTAAATCAACTAACTCACAGGGATGGTATTGAAAGAATGCAAAATAAGATACCGACTCTTGAGTTATTTATTGACGCTGTCAAAGACTCACTAAAAGTTGATCAGAAACTGAACATACTTAGAAGAAGACCCGAGTATGCACAAGTAGAAACTAAAGAGTATAAGGCCTTGCTCGAAGAAATTAATATGGAGACTCAGGAAAAGACAAGACAAATAATGGAATTAAGTATTGTCCTAGAAAGAATGATCGACACGGCAAACACGGATAAGCGAAATGCAAGACTAAAAATGGTAGGACTACCTGTAGGTATTCTTACAGCATCGCTATTTATAAACAGAGCATTGAGAAATAGTAATTCTCTAAGCGCCTTAAAGAATCTAGTAGAAATTTTCAGTAATCATAAACCTTCAATTTCTGAAAAGAGAGAGAATAGAAAGAAAGTTGGAAAAGTTACTGCAACAGCACTTCTCGCGTCAGCAGTTTCAGTCGCGGTTCAAGGCTATGAAATATACCAACTTAAAAAACTTAACGATTACTTATTAGAAAGTGTACTTATCGTAGAGTCCCTGATGAACGGACTGCCTACAGATGATGAAACGATATCACACTTCTACGAAACATACAGTGAAGTCGAAGAGTACAGAGACCTTATTGATGTTGATAGAGATAAGTATAGAGTATCTATCTACATACTTGATTCTGCTCAAAGTAAATTAAATGGTTTAAAGAAAACAATCGCGACTCATAAGTATGAACTAGAGCGCTGCGAGATCAATTAAGCTGCTTCTTTATTTTCTTGGGGTCGCAGAGCAAGCGACAAAATGAATCTAGTATTTGGCGAATTCATATCGAGCACAAGATCGCCACCACTTGTCTTTGCCATGGTTCGAGAAAGACTGAGACCTAAGCCAGTTCCAGAATTAATATCCTTTGTCGTAAAGAATGGGTTAAATATCTTCTCTGCAACATGCCTAGGGATACCATTACCGCTATCAACCACCTCAATATAGATATAGTCTCTATCTTCATAAGACGAGATCTTAATCCATGGGTTATCATGAGTGCCAATTGCGTGGACAGCATTGTTAACAAGATTAAGTAGAACCTGAGACATATGCAGTCCATTACAAAAAACATCTCGGTCTTGGTTATCGACATCAATACTAAAATCAATTCTGTGGGCCTTTACTTTTTCCTTAGTAAAACTAAAAGCATCATCAATAATCTGCTTAAGATTTACTTTTTCTATTTCTGCACGATTATCTTCATATGACATTCTCTTAAGTGATTTAACAAGAGAGCTAATGCGTGCAACGTTCTTGTCACAGGAGTTGAAATACTTATCTAAGTTAAGTTCAGAGTCACTATTTTTTTTAAGTTTAAGTTTAACCATTTCAAGATTTCCACTTATAATAGCAAGTGGATTATTAATTTCGTGGGCAATACCAGCGGCCATCTCGCCCACTGTTGCAAGCTTTGACGAGTGCATACTATTTCTTTCAGCCTGTATACGTTTTTCATTTGATTCAATGACTTGTTGAACAAGTAACTGATTATCTAAACTAGTTTTTGCACTCTTGTAGATTGAATAATATATGACTTGAGCACCTTTAAGATAGCCTATTAAACCAATTAATAAGAAAAATGAAATGTAATAGTGGTACTCAAAATTAACAAAGAGACATGTCAAAATAGTTGGTATAAAAATAGATAATAAGAACGCTTTTGAACTTTTAAAAGATGATGCATTTGTTGTTAATGAACCTGCAGCAATACCAGTATAAATAGCTATAGCTATCAATATTTTAATTGTTGAAATAACAGGGAAATATAAGACTGAACTTATTCCCCATAAAGCACCTCCATAAATTGCAACATACATATTATAATTCTCAAACTTATAAGGATCATTACTTGCCTCATCTAAGTGGGTCCTATAATAAGATGTCATTGAATATCGAAGTCCTAAATAAATAACAAAAGCGAAAATCCACGCTGCCATACGATAGGAAATTCTATCGTCGTAGATTATATATGAATAAACAAGAGAAGCACTAAATGAAGCGATATATATAAGAAACTTCTTCTCAAAAAGAGAACTGAGTAATCTCGTTTTAATGTTTCTTTCTATATCTTCATTCTTCAAAAGCATTGCTCCGATATCATATGACTTTTTTTACAGCTCTCAACTACTTCATTTCTTGCATCATCAGACTTCCCTCTCCAAAATGATGCATACTTCTCTAAACATTGATCCAATTCCCTACATGAGTTACTTTCACTTAATATATCTATTGCTTCCTTAAAAGCTACTTCTGTTTGCTTGAGACGTACTTTTGAATCTTCCATGATTTCTACGTTTTCATGAACTTCTTGAATTAAATCGTATACAAATAAAGCAGCGACACCAACATTTAAATAGATCCAAATATCATTATAGAAATAGTGCGCTTGAAGGAACTTATTACTTCTATAGTCAAGATTATCGAAATCTTCCATGAGAGTCTTAGGATCACGTGACTTAAGAAGTTTAGCAAGAACATCACTATTAATAGACTTTGGTAGATAAAACGGTGGTCCCCCAAAAGCTAGTGGTATTACCCCTAACCAGTTAACCAAATGCTTAAAGCCTTCTGAATGCATAAATTTACTAAACCTAGAATTCTCATCATCAATCTTTGCAATAGCGTCGGTTAATATTTTTTCTCTTAAGGCCCTTTCTAAATTCTTATTTGAAAACTCACCAAGATTATCAAGACGTAAGCTATGATCAATTAGTGACTTCATGTATCCATTAAAGAAATAACTAAGATACTTTCTATGTCCGACTTTAGTGATCATAAACTCATTATAACGCAACTCTCTGTAATTCAGACTTAAAAAGTACCTAGTAAATGAAATATTGTCGTCATTTGCTTTTGATTCTAAGAAGGCAAGATACATCTCTAAGTTACTAAACTTAAATGGCTTTTCTCCTCCCGCATCAAAGAATTCTTTATACTCTTTAAACATGCCTAAACTAATTCCATTGTGCTGCTGAAATGTTGTAATGGCTGCGTTGCAGTCAAGATCACTTGAGCCAAGATCATTTGAAGCAACTTTTCTCCATTTTACTTCTTTATTAGAATAGAAAGATTCTTGAATGGAATTATTCAAAAGAGAAACACCTGTTCTTTTAGAAATAAAGACTAAGGAAGAACAAAAAGTAAAAACTGTGAGAATCTTAATCCATTTCAATATAGTTTCCTGAAAAAATGTTCACTCTATTATTTCGGTAATAATATTGAATTACTTGAGCTTTTTATTTCAGTATAGTAAAAGTAAGTAACTATAATTATTAGGGGTATCTATGCTTATTTTGGCCAGTTCATCACCATTTAGAAAAGAACTATTAGAAAGACTAGGAATTGAATTTAGTTGTCATGCTCCAGATATAGACGAAGATACACTGAAGTCTTCTGGACTAGGCCCAAAAGAGATCTCACAAATGCTGTCGACACAAAAAGCAATGGAGGTTCTTAAGCTCTATCCTGAAGCTATTATAATTGGATCAGACCAGGTTCTTAACTTTAATGAAGAAATTCTTGGAAAACCAGGCAATAAAGAAAACGCAAAAGAGCAGCTTGTGCGACTGTCAGGAAAAACTCATGAACTTATAACATCATTCACTGTCATGAATAAGGACAAATCAATTACTGAAACTGTTAGTGCCAAGATGAAGATGAAAGAATTGTCACAGCAGCAAATAGATAAGTATTTAGAAGCTGATGAGCCATATGGTTGTTGTGGGTCTTATAAATTGGAACGTCTTGGAATTGCCCTGTTCAGTGAAGTAAATTGCTGTGATCACACAGCAATAGTGGGCTTACCACTCATTAAGTTAATTTCAACATTAGAAAAGTTTGGAATTAAGGCCATATAGCCTAAGCTAAAGTAATACTCTAGCTCGGGCCATCACTAGGCTTGAGAGTTTTCTTCTGAAGAAGACTCTTCATCTGTAGCTGGTGCTTCAACCTTTGGCTCAGCAACTTTGATTAGTCCTTCTTTTAAAAGAATCTGAACTTTTTCATCACCATTGATCCATGAACCATTAGTTTTCTTAACACCATAACGTCCGTTACGTTTCTTAAAAACAGTATACGCTTTTGTACTTTTTACAACTTCCATTCTTTCCTCCGTAAGATACTCGAATCAGTATAATTCTAAGGCCAAGAATTCAAATATACAACTAAGATTTATGGAAGATTTTAAAAAACCATCCCGGAGTTTCATCTGTTTCATCAAAACTCTCTTGGTAAGAGCAGTCAAAAGAGCTCAAGTCGTATTCTGTGAGATAAGTGTCGGCCTCCCCCGCCCAATCAACTTCAGAAATATAGAGAGTGCTGCAGTGATTAAAGAATAAATCATAAATCTTTGCACCACCGCAGACGACAGCTTCCTCAATCCGCTCATTTCGAACATATTGAACAATTGCTTCAACTGAATGAAAGATCTTTACAGACGGATGATCATATCGAAAGTCGGGATTATTTGTAAGAACAAGATGCTCTCTCTTAGGGAGAGGCTTACCAAAGGACTCAAAGGTCTTTCGACCAACAATAATAGTCTTTCCCTTAGTGTGCTTAACAAACTTCTTCATATCCTCAGGGATGTGCCAAAGAAGTTTATTATCCTTCCCTATTTCACGATTAAGTCCATGAGCAACTATCATTGAGATCATTAAACTGAAACCTGTGCTTTAATATGTGGATGTGGATCATAATTTACGAGCTCAAAGTCTTCAAAAGTAAAATCAAAAATAGACTTAACGTCAGGATTGATTTTCATCTCTGGAAGAGCACGTGGTGCACGAGTAAGCTGAAGCTTTGCCTGATCGATATGATTAGAATAAAGATGAGCATCTCCCATCGTATGGACAAACTCTCCAACTTCTAGATCACAAACTTGAGCAAGCATCATCGTAAATAAAGCGTAAGAAGCTATATTAAAAGGGACACCTAAGAAAATATCCGCAGACCTCTGGTAAAGCTGACAAGAAAGTTTCTTATCGCTTGAAACATAGAATTGAATGAATGAGTGACATGGAGGTAGCGCCATATCATCAACATCAGCCGGGTTCCAAGCCGTAAGGATATGCCTTCTAGAATGAGGGTTATTCTTTAGTCCATCGACTAATTTTTTAACCTGATCAACTTCTCTTCCATCTGGTGTCTTCCACTTTCTCCACTGATAACCGTAAACAGGTCCAAGGTCGCCATTTTCATCGGCCCACTCATCCCAGATACGTACTCCATTATCTTTTAGATACTTTATATTCGTATCACCACTAATAAACCAAAGTAATTCGTGAATGATGCTTCTTAAATGACATTTCTTAGTTGTGACAAGAGGAAAGCCTTCCTCAAGATTATATCTCGTCTGGTGTCCAAAGACAGAAATAGTTCCAGTTCCTGTTCTATCTTCTCTCGTTTCACCATGATCTAGTACATGCTTCATTAAATCTAGGTATTGCTTCATTAACCCCTCCGTGTGTGTACTTCTATTTTAAAAATCTTTAGACGAACTGGCCAAAGGAAATAATAGACATTCTAAAGTATTTGCAAACTCATGTATAAGTATCTAAAATTATTTATTAAAAGAATTAAGGGATTTTATTGTGACACAAGTGATAACAGGACTGGAAAGAGTTAAGAACGATTCAGAAATAAGAAATATATTCAAAGGTAATATAGGCCTATTATGCCATAGCGCAAGTATTGATCTCGATTACAATAATGCCATTGATATATTTAAAGAAGTTTTTCAAAAGAGACTAGTAAAAGTATTTGGACCTCAACACGGATTTGTCTCAGACGTCCAAGATAATATGATTGAAACTGATCATTACGAACATTCATTCTATAAGCTACCAATTTATTCACTATACAGCGAGACGAGGTCACCCACAAAAGAGATGCTTGAGGGTATTGATACTTTTGTCATCGACCTTCAAGATGTTGGAACAAGAGTCTATACCTATATAACCACTATGACTTATATTCTGAAGGAATGTAGTAAACAGAATATAAAAGTAGTAATTCTCGATAGGCCTAATCCCGTTGGAGGAGATATCATCGAAGGAAATCTCTTAGAGAAAGACTTTCTTTCGTTTGTTGGTTGCATGCCTATTCCACAAAGACACTCTCTTACAATGGGAGAAATGGCAGAGCTTGCAAAAAGGCACTTTAAACTCGACATTGATCTAGAGATCGTTTCAATGCAAGAATGGAAAAGAGAAATGTTCTGGGATGATACAAAACTTCCCTGGATCAATCCCTCACCAAACCTACCAACTTGGGAAAGCTCACTCACCTTTTGTGGTACAGTTCTATTTGAGGGCACAAATATATCAGAAGGAAGAGGAACCACAAGAAGTCTTGAAGTAATTGGTCATCCAAAAATTGAGCCATTCTCGCTTTTAGAAGAGATGACTCCAAGGCTAAAGAAGCTCGAAGACTATAATTCCTTTAAGCTTAGGCCGATTGTATTCATGCCTACTTTTCAAAAACACAGTAATACACCCTGCGGTGGCTTTCATATTCACATTAAAGATAAGAGAGAATTCAAATCATGGAGACTGTCGCAATTTCTATGCAAGGAACTTTATAATACTCTTGGAACATCTTTTGAGTGGACTAAAAAGGCTTATGAATATGAATATGAGAAACTGCCGATTGATCTTATAAATGGCAATGAGAAAACTAGAAAGTGGATTGAATCAAACGGCTCTTTAGCGGAGTTAAAAACAATTGAGGCCACGAATATTGATTTTTATGAAAGTATTAAAGAGATTAGGATTTATTAATTATTTTTTAATTGGAAGCTCAATACTTACAGAAGTCCCGATATTTAATTCCGACTTAATGATGAGGTTTCCACCAAGTCCCTTAACAAGCATCTGGCAAAAGTTCATACCTAACCCACTCCCCTGCTCTCCTGAGGTTCCTTGGGTTGACTCAGATTCGCTATCAATCATTTTCTTCAAAGACTCTTTAGTCATACCTACGCCATTATCTTGAATCTTGATAACGACTTTTTCATCATTCAAAATGCAATCGATCAAGATTTCGCCACCCTTTGGAGTGAACTTTATTGAATTATTTAACAGGTTTCGAATGACAGTCATGACGGCCTGTTCATCACTAAGAATTTCAAGATCATTAGAAACGTTCGTATTGACCTTAATCGATTTCTTAACAGCAATGGGGCCTAGAAAACTCACAACTTCTTCAACTAGCTTATTTAAATTAAAGCTAACGCTCTTGAAGCTAAACTCGTAATCACTCTCCTGTGCCCAAGTTAAAACCTCCTCTATCAGAGCAAGCGCTGATTTTGAACTTGAAGAAAGAAGTTGAGTTAATTCATCATCAAGAACAAGTTCACCATTTATAACCTCTTCAAAAACTACACTAAAGTTTGCAATAGGTGCACGTAGGTCATGGGCAATGAGAGAGATAAATTTATCTTTATTCTTATTTGCTTCTTTGAGATGAGAGTAGACCTTATTGAGTTCAACTCTATCATAGAACTGAGTGGTGTGATCAACCAGAATCAAGCGATAACCACTTTCAATAGACTCAATATAACAATTCATATATTGAAATTCATCAGCATCGTCTTTATCAAGATCCTTTAGCACAATGGGCCCAGGTGTATCACCAAGAGCTAGAACTTCAATAGTATTATGAATTGCCTTTTGAGACTCAGTACAAAAATTAAAACTGCTAAAGATATCTCTATCTTTCAAAGAGCTTAACTCTTTATTAAATATATTAGAAACATGCTTTGAGACATCGCTTACAATGAGCTTTTTACTGAGAATAATTTCACCAATATAAGGATTCGTTATTTTCATGTTATTCCTCAAAAAAAAAGCGAGGACAAAGTCCTCGCAGTAAGTGATATATCAGTTCTTTGTTACATAAACAGGCATTTTACCTGACTTATAACGATCAAGATAATCTGTCACATGACCTCTGACTTCGGAGCTCATATAAATCATACCAATGATATTTGGAAATGCCATAGAAAGAAGCATAAGATCTGAAAACTCAACAACGTGAGTTACTGAAAGAACAGGTCCTAAAATAATAATGAAAACATACATTAATCTATAAATTCTAATCGCATTATGACCTAGTTTTTGACCAAAGAGATACTCGACAGCTCTCTCTCCATAATATGACCATGAAATAACTGTTGAATATGCAAAGATACAAACAGCAAGCAGTAGAAGATATGGCATAAAAGAGCCAAGACTTGCAAATGCAGCAGAAGTAATCTCAACACCCTTACCTGCGAGAGCTGGATCGTTATGGGCCCCAGTAATTAAAATCGCAAGCGCAGTCATTGTACAAACAACATGTGTATCAATTACCGGACCAATCATTGCAACAACACCTTCTCTAACTGGCTCATCTGTCTTAGCAGCAGAGTGAGCAATCGCAGCCGAACCAACTCCGGCTTCATTTGAAAATGATGCTCTTCTTACACCTTGAATCATTACACCAAGAAAACCACCATAAGCAGCGTCTGCATTAAAAGCACCAGATATAATAGATGCGAACATTGCGGGAACTTCACTAATATTAGAAACAATAATTGCTAGACATGAAAGGACAAAGAATCCGCACATAGCTGGCACAAGCTTTGAAGTAACATCTGCAATTCTTTTAATACCTCCAACGAGAACAACACCAGCAAGGAAAGCTAGCGTGACACCAACAACCCAAGGATTAGCACCAGGAAATTGACTCTTTATAATTTCAAAAGTTTGATTGGCCTGAAAAAGGTTTCCGCCTCCGAATGATGCAAAAATAGTCATCATTGCAAAGAAGCCACCAAATAGTTTACCGGCCTTTGTAAAACCTTTTCTCTTTAAACCTTCACTAAGATAAACCATTGGTCCACCTAGCATCTCACCTCTAGAGTCTTTAATTCTATAGAGCTGGGCAAAAGTACATGAAGAAAACTTAAGACACATACCAAAGAAAGCAACAATCCAGATCCAAAAAACTGCACCAGGTCCACCTATTCCAATCGCGACAGCGACACCTGCAATATTACCAAGACCTACGGTAGCCGAGAGAGCAGAAGTAAGAGCTTGAAAGTGAGAAATCTCCCCTTCATCTTCTGGGTTATCATAGTCACCTTTTAATACGTCAATAGCATGACGAAAAAGTCGGACATTAATAAAACCATATCTAAATGTGAAAAAGATACCACCAGTTACCATAACGAAAAGCACAAGTGGAAGTTGAATAATTGGGATAGGCCAAAATAGGAACTTAGCATATGTTCCATTTAACATACCAAAGACTTCATTCACCTGACTTTGAAAATCGGGTTGAGCGAGCGGAGAGCTGGATAGTAAAATAAAAAATAATGAAAATAAAAATCGCATGTTTCTCTCTCTCCTTAAGATATCAAATAAAAATCTAATACAATGCTAAAGTAACTAAAATCAAATGTCATGTATTTAACTCAATTATTAAAAACATATTGTCAGTGTACTCTTGATCATGTAATTTTTTATGAATAAAATATCTCGGAGTTATAATGACAGAGAAACTACCTAGTTTTGATGATTGCATTAACCTGTTAAGAAATGCAGTGAAATATTCAAATATTGATAAGCAAAAGCACCTGGATCTCTCTTTAGTAGACGCTCTTGAGAGAAGAAAATACCAACAAGCACTTATGGTCGTTCAAACTTCTGTGATAAAAGGCGAGCATACTCAAGAAGAGATTAATGAACTAATTGGACTATTATAACTTAGATTGAAAGTAGCTCAACGCCTACTCGAACAAATCTCTCTCCACTTAAGTCATTATCAAGAAATGAAAGAGACCTAATAACACCTACACGATTTTCAATACTCTCAATACTGCTGGTCATCGTAATCAGCTTACTACCGACTTTTAAATCTTTTGCATCAAGAATATTCAGTATTATACCTACTCCATTATCTGACGAATCAAGAACACGGGTCTTCTCAATATTTTTCTTGGACAAATCTCTCGTAACTATAGACATATCTAGGAATTGGTAACTTCTATAGCCCCAATTCTTTCTCTTTTCAGTTCTAGAGTCTTCTATTTTAACAAGCTGTGGCAAGAGAAGGACCATTCTATTTTTTGAAATAATTTTTTCAATTTTCGCCTTAAATATCAAACTTCGCACAGAAGAATAAAAATATACATGGTCTCCACAAAAGCCAAATAGGTCTGAATCATCTGCGGTTTCAAGGAGTAGCCTCCCCCTATTTTCATCAATTTGAACAATTTTACAAAAAGAGAATTTACGAACCTTTTGATCTTTTTGCCAAAGACGTACACGGCTTTTGCTCACCGTCGTTACAAGACTCATAATCTGAGACCGACTTGTGATATCAATTGGCTTTTTATGTAAACCATCCATTAATCTATCCTTTTGAGTGGTACTCTTAGATTTTCACCGAGAAGTGGAAATTATCAAAGAAATCTCACAAACTATCCCTATCCGACTGTAATCACTAAAAACCCATAACTTTAGCGTTGCCAATAAGTTTGGACAGTCAAGACAAACTCTTGAGATGAAATAAGTTAAGCTCACAGAATCACGTAAGAAATAAGTCTTATATAGAGTCAGTAAAACTTAATTAATAATGTCTAGATATGATGGAATTATGAATATTAAAACCTTTAATCTTATATTGATTATTTATCTTACTTATTCGTGTGGACCAAATACTTTTGATAATGGAGTTGAAATCATAGACTATGAAAGATTCATCGTTAATAAAACGAATAGATGTGAGCAATGTGAAAATTACCAAGATCAATTCATCAAAGAAATGAATGTAAAAAATCCGCCAATGAAAATAGGCTTTGCAAACTTAGACTCTAATCGACTAGGTGTCTGCTATTTATATAAAGACGCTAGGCCTGCCTTTATAAAAATAGACCGTGCAAAATGGGCGACACTCACTGATAACATAAGAAAAGCTCTTATATATCATGAACTAGGTCACTGCCTCCTTAAACTAGGACACATAAATGACTATGGTATCTTAAGAGATAAAGAATATGAAATGTCTCACTTGATAAAACTATCAATTATGAACCCATCAATCATGAATGAATTTCAAGCAGCGTACACAATATATGAATGGCAAAATTACTTAATATCATTACAGCGAGCAGTATCTATAAAACAGACAGAAAACATTAATTTTAAAGAGATTAGAGAAATTTATTATAGTGATATACGAAAATGGGAAAAAGACAAAAGAAGTTACATCATAAATGAAAAGCTTATCTTTCCTTATATATGCTTGCAAGATAAGATAGTTTATCGTGATGAAACTCTAAGAGATCAATTAAAAGATGAAGGCTTTGAATGTAATTTTTAGAGGAAATCAACGTCCTGTCTAAAATACGTAATTATATCTCTATTATTCGCACAATATGAACCTGTTGTACGAGAGGATAGAAAACCCTTATTTTTTCCTTTAGATAAATTCACAACCATACGATCGAGTCTAGCGGGATAGAATTCTCCATCATCACGCTTCAAATAAGAGATAACTTCAATAGCGCCTTCCTCATTTTCTGGAAATATATAGAGATAATTTATGCCATCTTCTCTAACGAGATTTAGAGGTATATCACTATCGATGATTGACTTACAAAAAGATGAAAGAAGAGAGCTCTTGTCTGTAATGACCTCGCTTAATGGGCCAATAGTCTTACTATTAGAATAAAGAGGTTTAAAAAGTATTCTCTCTGTCAGAGTGCGAGGTGATTCGACATAGACTCTTACTTCAACTGGCTCAGTAGTTTTCGAAGAACAATCTCCTTGTTGTTGTCTTAGAGCAAATTGTTTTGTTATGCCAACAAGGTCATTGAAAATCATAAGTCTTTTTGAAGTGACTGCGGAGCAAATACGTTGAGATCTAAGTAGCTGGTCTGTATTTAGCTTAATAATTTTAGAATCACTTAAAGGCTCATATTCAAAACTAGGCTTTGTTTCTTCATCTTGAACTTCACCGCAAGATGTAAATAGAAAAAGTGTTAAAAACATCGTCAAAGTTAACTTCATAAGAATTGCTCCATTATCTAGATATAGAAAATGTTAGAGATAAGAATCTACTATGTCACGAATTTTTTATTGACGATTACAAGAGAAGCGCAACTTTTCATCGAAGGATGTGATTGCACCAAAGTTACCTGAGAAGTGACCATTTAAGATATTGTTTCGACCTTTTCTTATGTTAAGAGAAAACTCACCAATTACTGGCTCGTAGACTTCAAATTGATAGATATCACTTTTGTAATTTTTAACTAAGCGACAACCAGAAGAGCCATTGTGACTTTTCTCAAACTCTTCTCCCGTAGCGATGATATGACCTTGAGTATCTTTGAAATAAAAGACATAACAATCTAAGTGACAAGAGGCAAAAGCTGACTTTGAAATAATAAAAACTAGTACGAATAATAAAAGCAAGTTCTTGATAATAAGCATAAAACTCTTTAGTAAATGAGCTGACTATTCAGTTAGTAAAATCAAGAGCATATCTAAACTATTATCATTAGAGGTGTCAATTACTTAATGACACGATAATCAGCTTCTATTGGTGAATCTTTCTTGGAGTTATCATGAGTTTTCTTAGAGGCTTGATGAGGAGTAGTATCGTCTTTAACTGGACCTAAGAACTTATTGAGCAAGCTCTTAATGCCAAGATAAACCAGATAAACAATAAGAATTCTAAAAAGTATTATACCCATATCCAATCTTATACGCGAACTTTGAAGACTCTGCAAATTATGTCAAGAAACCTTTCGACGATTTATACTGAATTTGCTACATTATAGCACTTAAGTTTATGTTTTTTAAGAAATGGAGTCTATCGTGGAGAGAAAACCACATCATGTACATTGGGCCGATATAACAGCAGATAGAATTATCAAACAACGTGGCGATAAAGACGAATATGTTCTCGCAAGTGGAATTACTCCTTCAGGAGTCGTTCACTTTGGAAACTTTAGGGAAGTTATCACAACTGAACTTGTCGCTAGAGCACTTAAGGACCGTGGCAAGAAAGTTAGATTCATCTTCAGTTGGGATGATTATGATACATTTAGAAAAGTACCAATGAACCTTCCTAAAAGAGATCAACTAGAAGAATACCTCTTTCAACCAATTGTCGATACTCCAGATCCTTACGGAGAACATGAGAGCTACGCCGCACACCACGAAAAGAGCTTCGAGGCACAACTTTTAAAAGTTGGAGTTGACTTAGAGCCTATATACCAGGCCCGCAAATATCGTGGTGGTGAATACAAAGATCAGATAAGGCTCGCCCTTCAAAAACGAGTCGAAATTAGAGATATTCTCAATGAACACAGAAAGACACCTTACGGAGATGAGTACTACCCAATCTCTGTCTACTGTGAAAAGCATAAAACTGACCAGACAACCGTTACAGGCTATGATGGCAAAGACACTATTAGCTACAGACATAACGAAACAGGATACGAGGGAGAAATCAACCTTAACGATACCTCACTCGTTAAACTTCCATGGCGAGTAGATTGGCCTATGAGATGGGCATATGAGAAAGTAGACTTCGAACCGGGCGGAAAAGACCACTCATCTCAAGGTGGATCATATACAACAGCGAAAGAAATCGTAAAAGTATTTGATTGGCAAGCTCCTATCTATCTCCAGTACGACTTTGTATCGATTAAAGGCCTTGGCGGTAAAATGTCATCATCAAAAGGTAATCTCATTACCGTGAATGATATTTTAAAAGTCTATGAACCTGAAATGATCAGATGGATCTTTGCAAGCTATAAATCAAATGTCGACTTTGCGATTTCATTTGATCTTGATGTTCTTAAAGTTTATGAAGACTTTGATAGACAAGAGAGACTTGCTTATGGACTTGAAAAAGGAAATGAGAAGAAAGTAAATATGGCAAAGAGAGTTCTTGAGCTGTCTCAACTAAGAGAACAACCACAGAAATGCCCAATTCAGCCTTCATTTAGACATCTTTGTAATATTCTTCAAATCAATGACTTTGATATCAGTGCTGCGAAGAAAGCCTATAGCTCAGAGATAACAGACCAAAGAGATGAGAGACGCTTTCAAGAGCGAAGTGAAAGGGCCATCTACTGGATTGAGAATTATGCTCCAGATGAATTCAAATTCAGAATAAATAAAGAAAAGTCATCGCTTCAAGTTAGTTCTGAAGTGAGAAGTTATCTTGATGAGCTTACCTCATTTCTTGAAAAAGAGTTTGATAATATCGAATCAGACAAGGAATTACATGAGAAGATGTATGAAATAATGCACGCTCATGAACTTAAGCCTGGTGATATTTTTGAACCAATCTATCAGCTTCTTATCACAAGAGAAAAAGGGCCTAAACTTGCAGGCTTTATTAGAACAATTGGAAAAGATAGAGTTATAAAGCTTCTTTCTTAGAGATACTTACAATAAGCGACTTCATTTTCGCCTATGGACTTAAGTAAGATTTTATAATCTATAAATGGCTTGATATTTAAAATTGTCGCTATATCTTGGGCTGAAAGGCCCTTAGAGATAACTTTTTTGATTCTTCCGTCTCTAAGAATGACATATTGTTCGCCTAAATGTGTATGGGCGACCTCAATGTAGTTAATATCTAGGCCACTCTGCTTTGCCTTCAATATAAGGTCGTAACATAAGTTCTTAATCTCTTGAAAGTGAGACACTGAGCTCTCAGTACCACGGATAATTTTTGAAAGAAGAACCTTGCCACAAAAACAATGTAGCTTTATTTGCATATTTTCACGGCGAAAGTACCTAATCTTTGAAATAGATCTTTTAAGAAGAACTTCATCATATTCATCTAATAGTGAGATATACTCTTCAACAGCACCTTGATGAATGATACGATCTCCAAAGTACTGGAAATTACTTATATTAACATCATTTGCTAGTTCAACTATTGTAGAAAAATCGAGATTTCTTCGCTCCATGATTATCAAGTCGGAGATATAGAATATTTATTTAAAGCTTCTTCATGCAAATAAGTCAGGGGCAAAAAGTTACCGCAGAATATGATAAGGAATAAAAAAGTGTAAGATTTCTCAAGAATTCTTACATATCGCCCTTTTTTACGACTTCGGGCCACTGACATTTGTAAAAAGAACAGAAATTCTTTAAATCTATTAATAAGAGAAATTCGTGGGAGGGTTTATGAGAAATTTATTCGTATTTGTAACATTACTTTTTAGTTTACCAACTTTTGCAGAGTATTGCACAAGCTATCTTAAGGATGGAAATGCAACAATTAGAAGCTTTCAAGGTTATGGCTACAATGGTTTTGAAGCGTGTAATCAAGCTATGAGAGACTGTAATTATGAAAAATCAAGAATAAGGAATCATAGAGGCTACAGGAACCTTTACTGTACGACTGCATTTAATCAAAGGCCAGCTAAGGCGAAATGTACTTTTGAAGTGGTCGTTGATGGAAGAAGACGCTCAAGAGTGGTCAGTCAACACAACGCACAAGGCAACAACATGAAAAGAGCTTGCGTAAAAGCTCAAAATAAATGCTACAAAGCTCTTTCAAGAGCTCCATATGGTGCACGTTGTGTAAAAAAGACAGCTAGAGGTGGAGACAGACAAAGATACGTAACAAGAACTTGTACAGCTCAAAAAGTCGGAAGAAGAGGAGCGACTAGAAACTTCTATGGAACAGCAACAGGTCCAAGAGGTACAGGAATCAAGAGACAAGCATGTAACAAAGCTCTAAGACAGTGCCAGATGTCTGGTAGAGGAAATGGAAGATGCCAAGTTATCGGTATGTAATGAACAAATAAAAAAATAAAGTAATATTTAAAGGGTCCTTATGGGACCCTTTTTTTTATAAAAAACATGACCTCATTTATTATGAATGATACTATTTATTTAAAATAAATTTAGTCTAAGGGTATGTTTTTTATGGAACTAACAAATTATAGAGAGAGAATCAGCAATTTATTTAATCTCATGGAAGAAGGTATTGCCATTATTCCTTCTGCACAATACGTACAAAGAAGTAATGATACAGACTTCCCGTTTTGGCAAAACTCAAATTTTAAGTACCTAACAGGTATTAACGAACCTCAATGTGCATTAGTACTATCAAAAACCACAGAAGGCGAAAAAGTCGTATTATTCATGAGAGAAAATAATCCTTATGAA
>DDIK01000165.1 GCA_002338505.1 Bacteriovorax sp. UBA1852 | reverse complement strand
CTCTTGAATTAAGAATACCGTCTGCAGTATTAGGAGTGTAAACATCCATTTGTTGAAATTGGCGCGTAACGGCCGTACCAAAATAAGTTACTGATGCTCCAACCCTTGGAAGTATAGCATCATAGTGGCCAATTCTCTTTTGCTTATAATATAAGTCCGGGTCTCCCTCTTCTAAATCAAGAGCAAACTTAAGTGTATTTAAAACGGATACCTTGTGACCTCTTTGTTTCGCGGCCTCAACAAGACGGCTAGTACTATAATTTCTAGACTCTCTAGACAATATTCCTAATTTCATTTTTTCACCTTCTTACTTTTTTTCTTATCACTGAGAAAGGATTTTCCAGTGTCTATCAGAAACCTATTTCTTATGCTCTCACGTCCCAAGAGCATTCTAAAACCCATTTCATCTCTATTTGTAAGTGTCACTTCAATATCCCATTGCTCACCCATAAAAGATATAGGCGTAATGATAACAGGCCTCTTTTCAATGGCACCATTTGAACTTTTAACTTTTCTATATTCGTGAATTTTTGCGCGTGCGACGACTGTCTTTGTATTCGATTTTTGATTGGGATGAATAATGAATTTTACAAACTCACTATCACCTCTCTTGTAAGTACTTATATCATAAGCATGAAGGGATGAAGTTCTGGCTCCAGAGTCGACCTTGACCTTAATATTATCAACACCAAGATCAGGTAGTTTTGCCCACTCTCGCCAACCAATGACTTTAAGCTCTTTCCTTGCTTTCATAACAGGCTTTTCTCTCTTAAAAGAATGACAGCTAGAAAACATAACGATGAGAGAAGTTACAACTATCAAATACATTTATGTTCAAAGCCTCAGTATTAGATGATACACCTAAAGCTTACTTTGAACTCAGCTTTAATAGAAGAAAAAAGAGCACTTAAAGTTAAAAAGCTTAGCTATTTACGATGTTAAAAGCTCTAATAAGATCTCTTCTTGTAATAACACCTACAATGCTGTCACCATCAACGACAGGTAGTCTTTTAATGTTTTTTAAGTTCATTAATTCAACCACATTTATAAGCGACGCATCAGGAGAAACTGAAAGAGGATCTCTAGTCATAACCTCAGATATCTTCTTATTTCTTACAGACTTGTAAACATCTTCAATTTTCTTTAGGTGAAACGTTTCTCCAAAAAGACTTCTTAGGTCCCTGAAAGAATGTGGAACACTTTTTTCATTTCCTACGAAATGAGACTCAGTGATAACACCGACTAACTTTTCGCTTTCATTGACAACTGGCAATATACCAATGTTTTTGTCAAGCATGGTCTTAACGGCATCGCCTAATGTCTTAGACTCTCCGCATGTGTGAACTGTTTTCGTCATAAAATCTTGAGCTATAATAGAAACCTCCTGTCTAAATATTTACCTTTTATGCTAGAGCATCAGCCCCTGCTAATCAAGTGTTACCGCCGTGGCCGCTGCGCACAATAGACATTGCCAAAGAGATGTCTATATCATAAGTCTAGTATTTACAATATATTATGATTTTAAATCAAATTTCGAGGACACTATGAAAACTTTACTATTAACAGCACTTATTATCGTCTCAACAGCTCAAGCAAAGGTCTTATTTATCTTAACTAACCATTCTCAAATGGGCGACACTGGAAAGAGGACCGGATTTTATCTTTCAGAGTTAACACATCCCTATTACATTCTTAATGATAAAGGAATTGAGATTGAGATTGCTTCACCACTTGGAGGTCCATCACCTATAGATCCGACAAGTTTAGATATGAAGGATAAAGACAATAAAAGATTCTTCGAAGATGCAAAACTAATGAAGTCAGTATTAACAACAAAGAAACTCAGTGATCTTAACCCTAAAGACTACAAAGCAGTAGTATTCTCCGGTGGACATGGAACAGTATGGGACTTTACCGAAGATGACACCATTAAGAAGTTCATTAGAGATGTCTATGAAAATAATGCCGTTGTCTCAGCGATATGCCACGGACCAGCAGCACTAGTCGACGTGAAACTATCAAATGGGAAGTACCTGGTAGAAGGGAAAAAAGTCGCAGTATTTTCGGATGAAGAGGAACGAATTGTAAAACTAGAAAAGGTTGTTCCCTACCTCTTAGAAACCAAGCTCAAAAAACAAGGTGCAATTTCTGTAGCCGGTAAACCTTGGAGTAGTTCCGCTGTTGCAGACGGAAGACTAATCACAGGACAAAACCCACAATCTGCACATGAAGTTGGAAAACTAATCCTAAAGCAAATCAAATAAATACCAAAACTCCATAAAGCTCCACTTTGGTACAACTATTGCAAGTATAACAATATATTAGTAACCAAAGTGGAACATTATGAAAAAACTGACTACATTTTTGACAACTATTTTACTTCTATACACTTATACTTCAAGTGCAAATGCACTTCAGTGTCGTGAAATAAAAATAGGTGAATACAAGAAAACACTTTGGGATCAATCGATTCTTGATGGAATAAGTGGATTCGCCTTCAACGAACTTGCAAAAAGAGATGATATTTTTGAAGATCTTGCACCAGAAATAGAATTTGACCTGGGTTCAATGTTTGAGTTTTCATTTCAGGCTACTAGAAGTGTAAGGGACCATCTTCCAAAACCTACAAATGATATAATTAATTCAAGTGATATACTTAATTTTAAAGTTAGAAATAATTTTCAAGCGGAACTAAAAGGAAAAGTAGAAGCTGGTATTTTATTCTCTGAGGGAATCGCCGGGATAGATCTTACTCATTCTACAAATAGAATTACTGGAAAAAAAATATCATTATGTAACTTGTTAAAATTAATTCTAAATGAAAAGGAATATTCTTCTCGCCTATTTCATGAGGGTGTATGCAAAGAAAGAGAAAAAAATAAAATCACACAATATTATGAAGACTTCATTAACTTCTTTTCTCAGCATGTAAGTGATTTCATGCATCGATTTATAGATACTGATAAACATAAGATTTTTGCAGAGGACCCTCTTTCACCATTAAAGATTCATGCCCTCCTAGGTATTCCAATCGATCACAATATATTCTTTGAAAATAATACTGATATACTAGTTGGCGACATCATTGATCATACTACTTATTATGCGGCAAAGCCCCTCGGACTTAAACTTGATATTTTCGAATTCATTAGACCTAACTATTCTCGTTTTAGACGTTTCTTTAGGACTACCGGATTTAAGAAATTGAAAGGCAACAAGGTTATGGTTGAAATCGAAGATACTACTATCTCAGGTAACGATGCAGAAATCTTCAGAATTCGTCCAAGACTTTTGAGATTCATCAAAATCAATCTTGGAAAATGGGGTCTAGAAAACTTCGAAGAAGAAAGTCTTTCTCAGAAGTTTGAGATAGATCTTAATAAAGAGAAAGGACTTGAGTTCTTCAAAGAGATTTTAAAAACTTCATACCGACCTAACCTATCACTCAATAGTGATAGTATACTTATTAATTATTCTCCATACGAGGAAGCTCTAAAAGCTTACCCACCTATCTTTAATAATGCTTCAGGAGAAGATAAACTACTGGTCTTAAAAGTACCTGGAGTCCTTGACTATCAAAATAGAGCATACTCAAATATTACACGTACTGAATTCCAAGACGTTAACTATGTTACAGGTGAAAAGCTGATGCGTGAAAGGCTCAGGAGTAAGCTCGCAATAGATTTATTATTTTTTGAGATATCTCAAAAAAACTGGAATAATGAATGCAAAGCCAATTTAGATAATAAAAAAAGTAAGACACAAGAAAATACCGTTCTAAATGTAGGATGCAATTACTATAACAAGTTTGGAGAAAGTAAGCATCTATATAAGATAGCAGACACTTTAAAGATTCTTTTTGGAGATAAATTTTCAGATGTTGATTACAGCTACCTAAAAGATCTCAAATTAAGTGGACCTCAAAGAATTTCAATGAATTCAAACATCAGTTTTTCAATGCAAGAGTTAAATAAAATAGCCAATAAATCGGAAGATGAAATTTATCATACGATCGCAAAACTACTCTTTGGGCCTAATGCTCAAAATATTTTTGCGAAAAAAAATCATCGCCTATGGAAAGATGGAAATAGAGATCAATTCAACTCTACTCAAAAATTTAGTAGCCGCTATAAGAAATGTTCAGAATTTCTTTTTGAGTTTGGTATCACAAATAAAGTTAATCCATTATATGATGAATTTTCTGGTGTTGTTGGAAATCAAAAAGGCATTGAGTCTTATAGACCTGGACGCTGCTATAACTACTTTCACATGGCACGCGATATTACCAAAAGTATCGTAGCGCTCAGTAATAGAGAGACAGAGCTTGATAAAGCTAAAACCTTTCTAAAAATATTTAATACTCTTGAAAAAGCATCTATGGCGCAAAGACTTTTGGTCGAATTAAGTGATGGCTTTTCAAAAGACAAGGTAAAATTCTCATATGCTGTGACAGCAAAAGAGTTATCTCGAGTTATCCTTGACACCAATGGTAATAGTCACAGTATTGGTATCAAAAAAGTTAGAGAGAGTATTCTTGATGAAATTCAAGATGAGTTTAATCCTAGGATTGGTGATATTTCTTACTATATTAATTCTTGCAATCAAGAGAAGTTGAATGTCAAGATGACTAGCCATTATCCTCTATCAAAGAAAGATATTCATATTAATTTTCTATTAAATACTTCAACTCTTGGTAAGGAGGAAAATTTATTAAAATATAAAGTACCTCTTAATCAGACAGAATCTATCGGTAAAAATTCGATAGAATTTAGTGTTCCTATATCTGGTATTTATAAGCCAACAGAAAATTATAATATTTCTCTCTCTCTTATGAATGAGCAGAATCAAAAAGTTTCAAAACAAACAAAGAGCTTTATCAGAAAATTGAATAAAGAAGATTCAACAAAGCTCATTCATAGGCAGTAGCTTTTTCCTTACCTAAGCCTTCTAAATAATACATAATGTCCTTATTAAATTTTTAAAAGGACATATATGAAAAAGTTAATGACAACCACACTCTTACTCTCATCTCTTTACTCACTAGGACATACTCATCGGGGAGCAATATCTCATGCTCCTATTGGTGTCGGTGCAGACCACACACATAAGAAAGGTGAATTTATGATGAGTCTTCGTCATACACGTATGAAAAAAGACCAGACGATGAGAGGCAGTGATGACATCTCAAATAGTGACTACACGCAAATGATGAAATTAAAAGAAATGAATATGACGATGACGATGTTAGGGGCCATGTATGGAATTACTGATCGAATAACTATGGCGGCGATGTTAAGCTACGTCACAAAAGAAATGGAAATGACTAATAATATGTCTGGAATGACGATGAAGAACTCGGCCAGAAATATTGCAGACTCAACTATAACTGCTATTTATGACCTCGCTCCAAAAACGCAAAACACGATTTTAAATGCAAAACTGAGTCTCTCACTACCGACCGGAGAGACAGATCGCACAAATGTTTCAGGAACAAGACTTCCTTATGGGATACAATTAGGCTCTGGGACATTTGACCCTAGTCTAGGATTAACTTATAAGAAATATCTTTCTGAATTTGAGATAGGAACTCAACTTAACTATAAGTTTAGCCTTGGTGAAAATGATGAAGGCTATTCTCGAGGTGATTCGTATTCACTTAATCTTTGGGGAGCATATGCATTTTCAAGTAAAGTAAGTTCTTCTATAAGACTTAATTACTCATGGATGGACAGTATAGATGGTACTGATAAGAATTTAACAATTTCTTCTAATATGAATACATCTGCTAATCCAGATAACTACGGTGGAAAGCAACTAGATGTATTTATTGGAACAAATCTCATGTTTAATGGTGAAAAAAGTACAGACAATAGAATTGCATTTGAGTATGGGCTACCACTCTATCAGGATCTAAATGGTATAGGACTTGGAATGGACCACAAGTTTGTCATAGGATGGCAAAAGCAATTATTCTAAATTATTATTTATTAAGTGGGTCATTTACTGGCCCACTCTCTGCCTTACCCACTCTTCTATATCTTTTGCAACTTCAAGTTCTTCAAGCTTAAACCCCAGTGGGACAAGATACTCCTCAGGGGGAATATTTAAGCGTCCTTTTCTTATAGTGCTTCTCACCAATGCCCGAGCAACTTCTTTATCATTACTCCATATACGCTGAACAATATAGAGCCATTTTTCTTCAAAAGCTACAAATTGAGTTTTAATTTCAAATTCTTGAAAAAAGACAAGAGGTCTATAGTAATCGATTTGAACATGACCAAGAGGACCGATCCATTTATTTTTTAAAGCCAACTTTAAAAAACCGCTTCTAACCTGTAGGTCCCACCTTGCAGCTTCGAGATAATTTAAATACTTAGCGTGATTCATATGCATATAAACATCAAGGTCAATTGGCAAGACTCGAAACTTATGACTTGTTACTTCGTTAACATCTTTTATTGGAGGCCTTCTCCATGCTCTTAAAAGTGCTTGCATTGATCGTAGTAATAAAGTCATTTCTATTGATCCTTAAAACCGAGGCGACCAAGAAATGGAAGCTTAATTGCTGGGGTCCAAAAATCGACACCAAAGTGAAGACCAAAGAGATTAAGCTCGACTCCTTCTTGAATACCTAGAGTTAATCCTAAAAGTCCATATAGAGAAAACACAAAGCCAGTTTGTGAAGCCGTTGTAGAAAGAAAGTTATGTCCACCTAAGTAGTCTTTTCCAACGGCATGAGGAGGAAGCTCAATATTAATCTCATCAATATTTCTGATCATGTACGAGACAAAAGTATTTGAATTGGGACCAGGCCATAATTTGTACTCGTCTTTAAATGGATAACTCTTAATCAAGCTCTCTAGTTTTGTGATAATCTTTTGTGCTCGCTCTCCCCTAGCTTCAAAAATAATGGTGGGCTTATTGTCATACCAAAGTCGATCGGGAATATCTTTTTCAACTCGTACAGCTGTACCCTGTCTTCTAATATTCCAAGATGTAACCTGGGCCACAGTATATTCACTATCCTCAATTCTCTTCCAAGCAACCCATGGATGAACCCCAAAGTTACCGCGCCAAGAAAATGCTCGCGCGTGATAAACTTGAACAATATGCTCTTTTAACAGTTCTGCTTTAGGAGCAATTTGAGCAGACTCTCTTGAAGCAGTACGCCAGTTCTTTGATGAACAAGAAATTGTAAATAATAGTAAAATTATCAAGGATATGTTTTTCATAAGGTCAGTATACATGGCGAGAGACATTCATACTATGAACAAATACATAATGAGACTATAATATTTAAATACTTACTATTTAAATGAGGTACAAATGAAAACGATGTTGATCATCTTACTAAGCTTATCATCTATGGCCGCGCAGTGGAGCAAGACATCAATGTCTTTTTTAAGAGGACATAACTTTGAATTAGGAGATAACGATCGAACAGAAATTACTTGGGAAAACGCCAGTGGGTTCAAGTATGGTGATCTCTTTATGTGGTTTGAAGTAACAGATACCCAGCAAGGAACAAATAATACTGCCAATGCAGCTTATTATGGGGAGTTCTCACCACGAATTAGTCTTGGGAAGATTTTTAATTTTAAAAACCAAAAGAGATTCATTCAAGATATACTCATCTCAAATACATTTGAATTTGGTCGCTCTGCTTCAGGAGTATCAAGGGCAAGGTTACATGGAATAGGATTTGACTTAAAGATTCCCTACTCAGCATTCTTTCAATTTAATTTCTATCTCAAGAACAGTCCTGATAAAGATGGAACGACATTTCAAACGACTATCGCCTATATGTTTCCTATTAAACTTGGAGAGAAGTTAAATTTTCAGTACTCCGCGTACATAGACATTATTCATGGCGCGGAGGGAGAGGGTTCGACCTACACTGCACCATATAGTCATACGGGACAACAATTTCTCTATGACCTAGGAGCTAACTGGGGCGAAAAAAATAATTATCTCATAGGTATTGAGTACCAGTGGTGGGATCGTAAGTACGGTATTCCAGCACCACGTGGCCCTGTTGAAAACGTTATTAAATATATGTTTAAGTGGATATTTTAGTGGGAGAATCACATTATGATCATCTCCCAAAATTATTTCTTACTTGAGTGTACTTAAAATATCTCTTGGCTCTGCTCTTTGTATGTAATCAACGTTTAAAAAAGAATAAATAATCTTTCCATCTTTATTAATAACATATGTAGCTGGAACAGGTAGTTCCCAAGAGTCATTACCTTGATTCTTCTCAAGGTCTAATCCAAACTTAAGATATACTTCCTTAAGTTTCTCAGAAAGCTTGAATACTAGACCATACTTTCTTGCAATCTTATTCATATCGTCTGTTAATATTTCAAATTGTAGATCGTGTTTTTCTACTGTCGTATTTGCTGACTCCATTGATTCTGGAGATATCGCAACAAGTTGGGCGCCAGCCTTCTTAAACTCTGGTAAAAAGTCTTGATATGCTTTTAACTGAAGGTTGCAATATGGACACCACCCACCACGATAGAAGGTTAAAATGATTGGTCCATCTTTTAAGAGTTCTGAGATTTTCACAGCTTTTCCATTAATATTAGGAAGTGAGAAATCAATAAACTTATCACCCTTTTTAACTGCCTTATCTATAATTCCAGAGTCTCTTAACTCTTGTGTGGCCTCTGCCATTGTCATTCGTGCCTTATCAGGAACTTTAGAACCACTTCTCTTTTTATCAATTTCTGCTTGAAGTGAGTATTCAAAATTTTCATCTGTAAATTTTTTGATTTTTTTCTCCTTTGTTATTCCAAACACTCTATTAGCTTCAACACCATCATTAAAGGCGACAAGCATAGACTGTTGGAAGATTTTATACTGCTTTAGAAACTTCTTATCACTATCAAAATCAACTTCTAATAAGTTAAAATTTTTCTTATCTATTTGAGAGAGGATTTTCTTTTGCATCTTACATGATGGGCACCAAGTAGCGTGAACATGCACAAGGACATTTTTCTTAGTTTTAATAAACTTAAGTATCTCTTTAGTTGAATCATCTTTTGCTTGAATACTTAAAGTACTCATAAGCATAGTTAGAAAAATTAATAATTTCACATAAACTCCTTTTAAATTGATAAAGATAGATTTGTTATAAATTCAGGTAAAATACCTAAAATGAAAGTTTCAAGTTTCTTATCAAGACCTGTTAGTATTAAGATGGCCATCAAACCACAAAATGCTCCTAGAGACTTTTTGATAACATCAGAGTTTTCAAGACTTTTCTTTTGAACTTTTTGTGCAAGACCTTTAGCTCCGTAAGAAAAGAAGAGTATAGGCAAGATAGATCCAATCGAAAAAATAGCAAGCAACAGAATTGAAGACTTCACTTCTGGTGTTTTAATAATGATACCTATAATAATTGCAAGAGTTGGTCCGCTACATGGCGCCCAGATGGGCCCAAGAAACAACCCATTTAAAAACTCCATAAAAAGCTTATTTTTACCGCTATCATTTGTCTTAGCGCTCACAGTTTGCAACTTATTATTAATTGGCGCTAAGAATAGAGAGAGCTTATCGATTAGCTTTGGGAAGAGAAAGAACATCGAGGCCAACAGCAAGAATAACCCTGAGACGATTTTAAGTTTATCAGGAGTAAGCCCTAATAACTGTCCAGAAGTTGCTATAATATAAGTTGATAATGAAAAGCTCAGCGCGATCCCAAGGGCAAGGAAAACTGGTCCCCATTTAGTTTTTTGAAAAGAAGATCTCACGACAAAAGGAACCATTGGTAAAATACAGGGAGAAAAGATGGTTAAAACTCCAGCAAAGAATGAACTAAAAATTAGACTTATTGACATGAAACCTTTCCTTTTTTGACTTATTGGTCAAATACGTATCCAAAAAAAAGAACTAAATTGATAGTTCAACTTCTTTAAGAGCATTATTTGCAATTTGCTTTAAGAATGCTCTATCTTTTCTAAACTTTGATATTTCTCTAATTGAAAATGCTGCACTAATAAGAATGGCACCAATTCTCTTGGCCTCTTTAGAATCTGCTACGATCTTAGTCGTTACATTCTTTAAATTATGTTCGGTAGCATCAAAAAGCGCCTTTGAACTCTGAGAAAGACTCCCCTGATCATTTGAAAACTCAAGACATGAATTCATTATGAGACAACCCTTAGTGAAGTCTTCCTTTATTCCTTCGCTTACGAGACGCTTAAAGAATGATTTTAAATATTCACCAGGATCTCCAGACTTGTAATGAAAGCCTTGTGAGTGTTGTCCGTATTTATTGAGACATAAGAGAAAGAGGTTTTCTTTAGACTTAAAGGTATTATAGAGACTACCTTTCAAAAGACCTGTAGCCGATTGCAAGTCCTTGAGGCTTGTTCCATCGTAGCCTTTTTCCCAAAAAACTTGCATAGCTTTGTCGATGATTTCTTCTTTATTAAAGTCTATAGTTCTACTCATAGTGGAATCTTAACACATCTTGACCGTTCGGTCAAGATCTACCACATACTCATATAACTCTTAAACCAATCATCATCCCCATAGCGCTCAACGACCGCAGAAAAGAACGCTTCAACAGACTCCTCTCTTAGTCCCATTTGATCATATGAGAGCTGCTCATAGAGGTTCATCATCAAACTAGCAGAGAATTGCTCCATTAACTGCTCAAGGTAGATCTGGGCCTCTTCTTCATCTTTAGAGTATAAGTAATCAAAAATAGACAATCTTTTGATGTCACACGACTCTGGTGATGATTTTTGAATACTAAGCCCATTTTCAAAATGATGCCACTGAGGAGATTTGTCATTAATGGTTCGAATACAAAGTGTCACGGTAGGATTATGCTGGTGAAGAACCCGGTGAGAAAATTCTAAACCGCGCTTAATTTCACGAATATCATTCTTATATAGAACTTCATCCGTTATACAATCAAGACTTCCTTGAAAAATGTCAGGAAAGTATTCTTTTTCTTTTTGTACTCTAAAAACTTCATGTCTTGACTCTCCGAAGAGAACTTGGAAAGCACCACAAAACGAATGTGAATGAATTGAAGTATCAAGAGTTTGCCAAAAATAGATATCAACGACAAAGCGAGAATTATTAAAAATCGTCACAGGTGGCTGACCGAAGCCATTATACACATTAACCTGATCCGGAAGTTTCTGACTTTCTAAACTCCAACTGAAAATAGAGCTTTCGATCTCTTCAAGAGAGAGATCGATTTTCTCTTTCTCTAAAAAAATCTTGCAACCTCTTGAGAACTCTTCATCAGAAAGATTGAGAGATTCAATATGTGAGCCAATATCAAAGATATTCATTCTTTAAAGTTTAGGCTTCTTATTTCTCTTAGCCGACTTAGCTATTATTTCGAGATAGAAAGACTCTGTTTGGTTTTCTAGTAATTGATCGATACTTTTACTAATCTCTTTTTCATGGATTTCAATTGTACTTTGCTCATCATTACCAATATGGCAATCAAAGTCCCAAAAGTCTGCACCTTCTGGAAGGCTCTTCTTTCGCTCTCTTTTAATATACTTCTTGACCTCATTTTTAATCTTATCGGCCATACGCTCAGGGGCGATTTTCTTATCAACTAAACTAAATACTTTTTTCATAACTACCTCATTTTTTGCACAATCTAGCAGATTTTATGCGGGGTAGCACATCTTTTATTTAAGAAGTGTAAAAACTCCGTTTGAATCACTATTCAAGTCAATAAATAGAGTTCTACTTTGGGATCAAAGGACTCTCAAGTTATAATTATTGTTGAGATTGAAGGTAGTTCTTCTCGCCAACTTTTTCGATAAGACCTAATTGAGTTTCAATCCATTCAATATGGTCCTCTTCAGTGTCCTTAAGAAGAGTCAAAAGTATCTGACGAGTTTCAAAATCTTTCTCATTTTCACAAAGAACAATAAGCTCTTTAAGCATCGCCTGATTTTCAATCTCGTATTTCAAAGACTGCTCGAGCATTGCTTTCACATCAAGAGAGACTTTGAATCCATCTCTTGAAATAACATCAGGCTCACCTTCTAAGAATAAGATTCGCTTTAAAACAAGATCAGCATGAATTCCCTCATGACTTTTCTCACCGTCAATATGAGTATAGAGTTTCATCAGACCCCAATCTTCGTAAATTCTTGAATGAAGAAAGTACATATCAATTGAAGTTAATTCTTTTGTTAATAACTTATTTAAACCGTCTATTACTTTTTGTGAACCTTTCAAAGCATATCCTTTTTGAAGAAATTTAATCTATGTGATTATACATCAGTTTTCTCTAAAACCCAACATCTACAGCCGGCAGGGCATCCCCCATTTCGAAGGGATCATCTCCTCTATGATCATTATCACCTATACCTAACTGACCCATTTCATTGTTACCAAAACATTTTAGGTCACCATTATCCAAGAGCGCACAATTATGATTGTTTCCACAACTAACTTGAACAGGAGTTCTCCCAGTTCCAAGGTCAATTGCACCTAAGGCTGCGATTTCACCAGGCTGATCCCCCTGAGAACTAGAGCCTCCGATACCAAGCATTCCTGAATTACCTCCACCCCAACATCTTAACTCCAGCCCACTATCTTCGATTATTGCACACATAGTATTAAAACCTCTTCCATCAGCTTTACACAATGACTTGACCTTTGGTGATGTTCCAGAAAATGGTAAACGAGTAAGGTTATCTCCCATATCTCCAGGGTTTAGACCTACGTCATCACTATTGCCTGAACCACGAATTCCATTACTACCATCCCCCCAGCAAACGACCTCTTCGCTATCAAGGATACTACAAACAGTTCTATTACGAGCGGATAGCTCTAACGCTTTTCTATTAGTTCCCAAATTAATCGACTTTAAGTAATCACCAAGAGAGTTTGGAGTATCTCCAATATCTCCAGAAATCTCCTGCCCTAGACTCCCTCGATTTTCTTCACCGAAACATTTAACACTAAAGTCATCAAGAATAGCACAGACTGTTCCAGCATTAACAATAGTGAAATTAATAACACTTCTTTCTGAACCGAAGTTAATTTTTTCATTTATTCTAAGACTATTAAATTCGTTAATTTCGCCCTTTCCTTCAAATGCATATTTTGAATTATTTCCACGACAGGTCAGTGTGTAATCATCAAGAAGAAAACAGGCCATTGAATTTTGAATCTCTTGCTTGATGACATTTTTTCCATCAGGCATGATATTACGAACAAGGTTATCACCCTTCTCGGTGCTAAAGTCTCCATTAGTCTCAGCATAACCTAGCCCTCCTATCATACCATAATAGTTTCTCCCGTAACATATATGCTCTTCATTATCGAGACCTATACAAACTCCCCACGAACTCATATCAAAAGTCTTTGCGGTTCTAGAAACTCCTAAATCTACTAAAGGTAAAGTCGCTCCCATTTCACTTGCATCGTCACCGACAAAACTATCTTCATCCCCAAGCCAGCCATCAAATTTCGCCATATTATTACCTGTTTTGTTTCTTCTTCCCCAGCACTTCACTTGATCATTACTCATAATGACACATTGATGGTCTCGTGCACTTTTGGCAATTTTCTTAATGGACTCTGTTGAACTTAGATTAACTGCGGTATAATCATCCCCATTATAATCTCCAGCTTCTGGAATTAAGCGCTTAGGGCCAATTCCAATCTGTCCATAATTATTATCTCCAAAACACTTGTAATCACCATTATCAAGAACAACACATGTAAATTTATCACCAGCTAAAATCTGGCTAGCACTTCGCGAAACACCTAAATTTATATAAGGAACTTCATCACCAACTTCGAGAGAGTCGTCACCAATATTGAAGTACTCAAAGTAGCCAAGAGATCCATTATTATTACTGCTGTAACCACCAAAACATTTCACCTGATCATTATCTAAAATAACGCAAGTGTGTGATTCTGTAGTAGACACATCTTTAACAGTTCTCCCTACGCCAAAATTAATAGCAGGAGTACTTGCAAGCTCCCCAGGACTATCACCAATATCATCTTGAGAACCATTTCCTAAAGCTCCATCAACTCCATCACCCCAGCACTTCATCGTATCGTTAAATAGTATCGCGCAATAATGTTTTCTTGCTAGAGCAACTTTCTTTACTCTATCCTCAGGGCCAAAATCAATCGCCTCCAAGTTATCACCAAGATCAGCACTAGAAGTTCCAATATTGAGAGAAGTACCATCAGCTTGTAGCCAATTTGCCCCAGCGCCCCAACATTTTAAAAGATCATTATCTAAAATAGCACATGCTGCTTCTGCACCGATTGCGATATCTTTTGCAGTCACACCTGAGCCGAGATCTACATTTATAGTTCCTGCTATTTTCAATGATGAAGTAGTTGAGCCAGCACCAAGTTGACCACGTGAGTTTTTCCCCCAACATTGAACCGCGCCATCACTAAGGAGAATACAAAAACTATCTGCCTTACCTACAACCTTTGTCACTAAGAGTGGTGAGAAATCAAAAATGATCATATTGCTACCCATATCACCAGGTGAGTCACCGTAAGAGGCTGCTGCCCCAAGAGAGTCGTTTAAGTTATCACCAAAGCAAGTTAGGGTTCCATCGTCCAAAACGACACAAGACACGGTGAGACCTGTGGCAATGTCGATTGCGCTCCTACCGGGAGGTAAATTAATATATGAAAGATTGTCACCCATTTCACTAAGTTCATCACCGACATTACCGCTATCAGCGATACCTCCAGCATGCCTCCCTCCCCAACACTTTAACTCACCGTCAGAACTTCTCGCACATGTTTGATAGTGTCCTGATCGTGTATCATTTATATCGGTACCGGCATCCTCACTACCGATAGTACCAAGTGCAATTGACTCGCTTGTAAGAGTCGCATTTTCGGGATCATGCAGAGATATAATAAGTGTTTTATCAAGCTCTGCTAAATTATCATCGATTGTTGGTATAAGAATAGTTGCTGAAGTCGATCCACTACTCAAGGTCACACTTGAATTTACTCTTGTATAGTCTACACCAGCGACAGCTGAGAGACTTGTGATCTTGTATTTAAAAGTCATATCATTAACCCATGTCGAGCTTGCAGTAACAGTAAAGCTTAAATTAGAGCCTTCGGTTATAGTTGAATCAGAAAGACTTATAGTAGGATAAGAGCTTACACTAAAGAGATATGGAGAATTAGACGCCTCAACAGATACTCCATTATTACTACTTACTCTTAAGTAGTAGCTATTCCCACCTCTCAGATAGCAATCATCAAAGTCAAATGTCGTCGAGGTAGTATTCTTTTGATGACAAATAGGCGCCTTATTGTCGCTATCATATATTGCAACATCATATGAGGTCGCTCCACTAGACGAGGTCCAAGAGACTCGAGCAAGGTTTCCAAAAGCTAATAAATTATCAGCAGTTGTATCTGTAGAAATTCCCTCTACTCCTAATATAGAAAATGATCCTGCACTTGTTGTATTAACATCAAAAGAATAGAGGCTATTTGACGCCTCGACTGTGCTAAATGTATCTCTAGCTTCTACTTTTAAATAATAAGTTGATCCATTAGATAATTCACAATTTTCAAACGTGTAGGAAACTGTATTCCTTGGCACGTTAACGGTGGCGCAAGCTACCGATACTTCTCCAGAGTCTTCGTAAATTGTTATGTCATAAGAGTTCTCACCTACTGTATCATTCCAATTGACCGTGGCCCAAGAACCATTACTTAGCTCATTATCAATATTTGTGTCAGACCCTCCATTCACTCCTAAAATGGAGAATACGACAGGAGCATCAGTGTCATTAAGAGTATATGCAAAGAGAGAATTACTAGCACTCGTTGAGTTTCCAGATTCGTCAATTGCAATTAAATCGATATAGAAAGTGGAGCCGTTATCACTTTGAACAAAGGGAGTTGAGCAGTCTGAGAAATTATACTCATTGAGACTAGCATCAAGGATTTTAGCACTACACTGTATGCTAGAACGACCCGCATCTTGGTAAACACTTAATTCATATTCACTGACTCCTTCACTGGGCTCCCACTTGATTGTAGGAATGAGGCCATCACTTAAAGATGAATCAAGGGTCTGATCTGCATCGCCAATGACACCTAAGATACTAAAAGCTGTAGGTGCACTAGTATTTACGGAAAAAGAATAGAGAGAGTTTCTAGCAACTCTTTCATTGGTTGCACCATCTAGTGCTATAACTTGAGCATAGTATGTCTCTCCATCAGATAGAGTACACCCTGTAAAGCTAAAGCTTGTTGCTACTGTATTTTGTTCACTGCAAGCTATTGTCGTCTGATCATTTTCAAAAATTGTAATATTATAAGAGATCGCAGATGAAGCGCTAGAAAAATTTATAGTAGCTTCATTATGCGCAAGATAATTATCTAATGTCGAGTCGGTTCCCCCTGTTACACCTGTTATGTGAAAGCTTCCGATTGGGTTTGAACTTACCCCCAGATCGATATCAACAAGGCTTGAACCTAACTCAGACGGATTATCGCCAGTATATCCACTCTCATCATAAAAACCAAAACGTCCCGTAAGGTTTTTTCCCCAACATTTAACTTCATTATTAGCTGTGATCACACAATTAGCGTTTGTGTAGGAATAAATATCTCTAATAAGATCATTTGCACCAAAGTTAACATAAGGAAGACTGTCTCCCATTTTAACTGTGCCACTTGTACAGCTTACACCATATTCATAGCCAACTTCTGCACATCGATCATCAAAGCACTTAAGTTTATTATTATCTAAAATAGCACAAGTGTGACCTCGAAGAGAATCTCCACCAGCAGTTATCTTTAGAGCACTTAGTCCAGTACCAAAGTTAATAGCAGGTAAATTATCACCAAGCTCTGAAGAGTCATCGCCGATGACTTGAGTTGCCTCTTGCCCAATACCTGAATTACGATCACCCCAACATTTAACACTCTTATCTGAATAGACAAAACAAGTGTGCTCATATCCCACGTCAACCTTAACTGGTGTTTTACTCCCGTGGTCTATGGGAGCGAGATTAGCAATTGTTTCACCAGACAATTTTCCGAAGTCTGTAGTATTCCCACGAACAAGTTGAGCCTCAGCATTATCTCCCCAGCAACGTGAAGAACCATCTGTAAATATTGCACACATATGATCATTTCCGACATCATAATTTGAGACTTTTAAACCATTAAGATCTAGCTCATATGGAGTATCCTGATTTACAGTATTCTCACTAAGAAAGTGACCATTACCATTATTCCCCCAACAAGAGAGTCCAAAGTCATCAAGTAGGGCACAGTGAACGTATTCATATGACTTTAGAGATAATACCTTACGACTTGATCCGAAATCCAAATAAGCTAGATTATCACCCATTGTAGAAGCTCGATGACCGATAAACCCAGACGAAGAAATGCCATAACCTAAGACTCCATAAGTATTTCTTCCCCAACACTTCACACCACCATTTGTTAATAGTGCACAGGTACTTTGATTATTTGCAGAAATATCCTTAACTCTAGCTCCACTTCCCAAATCAACAGACTTTAAGTTAGCTCCAAGATCACTTAAGCTATCTCCAACCCCAAGATTCTCTAAACCAAGACGTCCATTCTCAGCGCGCCCAAAGCACTTGGTTTCATCATTATCTAAGATCACGCAAGTGTGATCAGAGCTTGTACCACGATGTAAGCTTTTGGCCGTTCGACTAGGCCCTAGATCAACATAATCAAGACTGTCTCCCATATCCCCCGACTGATCACCAATACTAGAGTCTGTTGTCCCTTGTCCAAGTTGACCGTACTCATTATTACCAAAACACTTAAGTTCATCATTATCTAAAATGACACAAGTATGGTTATCATAGGCCTCAATTTTTTTTGCAGTTCTTGAGGTTCCTAAATTAATAGCACCTAAAGAGTTCATCTCTAAAGCACCATTTCCTATATCTGAATCATTCTCAGTACCCAACTTACCGCTATTTCCATTCCCCCAGCACTTAACAGAGGCATTATCGAGAAGCGCACATGTATGGGTCATTCCAAGAGATATATCAATAGCATGTCGGCCCGCACCGAGATAAATAGGCAATAAGGCATCTCCCATTTCACCACTCTCATCACCTAAATCATCTGCATTTCCATAACCCAATCTTCCATGTTGTCCGAGGCCCCAACATTTCAAAACATTTGTTCCATGAGTATCAGTATCAACAATCGCACAAGAATGATTTTGACCTAGAGCGATTTTCTTTGCGATATAATTAAGTCCAAGATCTACAATAGGAAGTCCATCACCGATCTCACTTAAGTCATCTCCTAAATCCTCTGTGTCAGCAGAGCCTAAAGCTCCAAAACTTCCATTACCCCAGCATTTAATTTTTGAGTTATCTAATATTGCACAACCATGATAGAAGCCGAGATCAAAATCATTAACGGTCCGTGATGTTCCAAAATTTAGAAATGGGATAAAGTTTCCTCTCGTCTTTCGATTATATCCATAACTTGTAGACTCAGCGTTGAGAAGTCTTCCATCACTATCTCTTCCCCAGCACTTCAATCGATTGTCACTTGTTAAAAAGCAAGCAAAGTCATCACCGCCGCGTGCTTTTGTAATTGAGAAGCCTGCTCCAAGGTTTAGCGCTTCGAGATTATCGCCCATTGTATTTGCAAACTTACCTCTTTCAACATTAGTAAAACTCAAATTGGAATCTGGGACCCCAAAACACTTCACTTGATTATTATCAAGAAGTGCACATGTATAATCTACCCCAAATAATTGAATTGCTGTACTTCCAGTCCCTAAGTTGACGCTACCTAGATTTGATCCCATATCAGACGCTCTAAGACCAATGTCTCCATTATCTGCGTTTCCTAATATTCCGTAAGACTTATCACCTAAACATTTCACATCTCCACTACTCATAAGAATACATAGATGCTTATCACCAATTGCTACTTTCATTGGAGTTTCGCTACCCGAATCATTGTCTATTATTAATGCCTGTGCACTAGGTGAATAATTATTACTCAAAGTTTTTTTAAGACTTAGAAGTGCGGACTCGTTTTGCTCTACAAGAGAATCATCTATTGTTGGTATAACAACCGTACCTTTAGATGTTCCTGCGTTAACTTTTACTGTGCCTGAAAAGTCATTATAGTCAACATTCTGAGTAGCGCTATTTGAGATAAGCTCATAATTAAAAACTAAGTCTTGAGGACAGGATCTTGTCATGGCAAAGTTGAAAAAGAGACTATTTCCTTCAATGGCACTGGCATCAAAAACACTAACCGGAGTCGCACCAAGAACGTTTAGAGTTCCGCCATTGTTTACAAGTGATGAGTATGAAAGATTTCCACAGTTAGAATCAAGTAAAGTTCCAGACTCTAGAGTCAAGACATCAGCAATATCAAAATCAAAGCCATTCATATCCCACGTACCAGAGACGAGAGAGAGATCTTGTCCACCAGCACTCAAGGAAATACTATTTGCTTGGATGACTGAACCACTTGGCTTATTTACAGTGACATTACTTTCAGAGAGGTAACCCAGTGAGGTAATTAACTGGTCGCCTGTTCCGACAAAATGAAGCTCAGAAGATCGACGGTCATTGCTAGATGTAAAATTTCCTGCTAACTCAATAACACCTTTCTCTATTCTTCCCCTCGATCCACTAAAAGTGAGATCACCATTAATTCTCATAGTTCCATAAAGATCTGTTCTTGTATTTACACTGCTGCCTGTTTTATCTACCGTAACGTCATTAAAATTAACATTACCTGGATAGATATCACCACCTCCTCCGGTGAAAATAATATGAGAGCTGGAAAAATCCGTATTACCACTTGTATAAAGAAAACTTCTTATTAACTTACTATAAGGAGAAATTCTCAAGTCACCAACAATTGAAACTGTACCACCAGTAGAAGCTATTTCAAGAGAAGGTAGACCACCACCGGAAACTCCTGAGAGAACTTGATCTGTTGAGCCCGCAATTCTTAAGAGTCCTCCACTTGATGAATCAACACCATTAGCATAGACATCACCTAAAGCGACAAGGATCCCTGAGTTTAGTGATGCCTGAGGAGTTGAGAATGTGAGATCATTTTCAATCGTCACCTCATCAATTACATTTGTTCGAGAATTGGTTGAGCTTCCAGTTCTAGTAAATACTAAATTATATAAAGGAGTCGTGGTCTTTAAGCGCGATATATCTCCTCCAGTTCCTTTTATAAAGACTGTTGAATTTGTAAAGTCAGAGGTTCCTCCATCTTGAATATATGCTGAGCGTATAAGATCAAGTTCTCCATCAATATCGAAATCTCCACCACTATGTATGAAGCCGGTATCAGAATCATCAACTTCAAGTTTTTGGCCAGATGGAATAGAGAGAGAGCCTGTATAGGAAGAACTCAAAATAATACCTTCCACAGAATGAGTACCATCGATGATAGAGTCACAATTTGTACATGAATCATCAAATAAGACGACATCGCCAAAGTTTGGTACTGTATTGTTTGCCCAGTTATCAGTATTAGACCAATTATCATCGACACCTAGCCCAGTCCATACAAAGGGAGTAGATTCATTATCAGTTATAAAGCCTAGGCCATACTGATCAGTAATAACACCATTATCAGTGGTGCCAAGTTCGATACGAACTGTCTCTACTCCTTCAACGATAGCATCATCAAAAGTGGGCAAAGTTAAGGTATTAGACACTGACCCCGCAGGAATAGTTAAAGTACCGCTAATAACTGTTAGGTCATATCCGTTTGTAGAGACATTAGTAGTGCTATAGGAAATATTTGTGGCACTACCACACACCGGCTCACTTAAACTAATAGTAAAAACGAGATCATTTCCCTCGACTTCTGAAACATCATCTATTGTAATATTTGGATTACTCCCGGAATTTTGAAGCAAACCATCTGCTGGATTGACAGTCTGACTTCCGGACGTGAGAGTACCACACCCAGAGTTGAGTATTGCAGAGTTTGATGAGCCTATCCCGTCACCAATTAAAAGCTGATCATTTATTTGGAGATCATAACTAGAAGTTCTCCAGTCTCCATCATTAATAAGAAGGTCTTGTCCGGCACCATTTAAACTTAAATTTCCAACCTGAATAATACTTCCAGATACTTTATTAACACTAAAGTTCCCTCTAGGAAGTACTCCTCCATTATAACGAATGTATTGATCACTATTGCCATTGAAACTTAATGATGTTGAACCAGAGCTAAGAGCATCAACATTTAGATCTCCCGCAAGAACTATATCAGAGCCATTAATAGAGACTCCACCAGGAGATGCATTAAAGTGGAGAGCACCGTCAATATCCATATCATCATTAAGAGATATCGAAGACATACCTCCTGCAGCAAATTCAACATTCTCATAGACAAGACCATTAGAAGTTATAGAAGCATTTCTAGTAAAAACTAATTCACTAGCAGTGTCCCAGCTTACAGTTCCTGTAGAATAAGTAAAATCTCCTTGAAGCAGGATCTCTCCATTAAAGTTGATAGAACCCGATGAGGCTATTTCAATACCACCTAGAGAACCTGCACTTGTACCTGTTATATTTTGTACTCCAGTTCCATCAAAGACAATTTTCGTAGCTCCACCTGACCAATTAGTAGAAACGAGATCACCTCCAAGCCTTATATCAGCACCGGAAAAGGTCATACTTCCAGAAGCTCCATTGAGATGTAACTCACTATCAATATTCATTTCATCAACGATTGTGAGGTTATGATTACTACCAATGGTAAATTCTACATTTTGATATTGAAGTCCATTTGATGTCAAAGTTCGATCATCGAATCCTTGAATATTTAGGCTTGAACCACTTAGCCAATTTACTGTTCCTGAAGTATAAGTAAAGTCTCCATCAACAATGAGTTCATTAGAAATATTTACAACACTTGAAGATGCAATTTCAAACTCACCAATATAACCATCTACAGTTGTTCCGGTTATGTTTTGAACAGAGGTTCCATCCAAAGTTATTTTTGCACTACCTCCAGTCCAGTCAGCAATGGTAAGATCTCCCGCCAACAGAATTGTATCTCCTATGATCGTTTTATTTGCTGAAGTACCATTAAGAGATAAACTACCATTGACATCAAAAACATCAATGAAGTTGACATTACGATTTCCTCCAACTCGAAGTTCGACATTTTCATAACTAAGACCATTAGAGGTGATTTGACAAAGATAGGAGCAAACAAATAGTGTTCCATTCCAATTAACAGTTCCTGCAGAATAAATAAAGTCGCTTTCAATTATAAACTCATTTGAAGCACCGTTAACAGTTCCACCAGAAATATAAACGTTCTCACTGCCTACTTGCAAATCTTGATTATCGGTAAAAGACAATACTCCAACAAAGTCTGTGAATAAGTACAGTCCAGCAATAGAAGTTGAGATATCAACAATAGAATTACAATCTGTACAACTGTCATCAAAGATTGCAATATCAGAACTTCCAGGCGCAGTACCTCCCACCCAATTCGCTCCAGTAGACCAGTTGTCATCACCCCCAAGTCCACTCCAGATGATAACGTTCGCACCTAAATATTTCACACTAGACGAGCTATCATCTAAATCAATGAGAGATGAGCCATCACTTTGCATATTAACTGTTCCGGCAGCAATATTTGGAATGATAGTTCCAATGCTAGAAGAGGCCGTTGCAGCGACTAAGAAATTTCTATCATCTCCACAACTAGTTATTGTCCATGTATTAATTGAAGCTGTTCCCGTTTGCAAGATATCGCTTACAGTTAATGTTGTAGCATCAATTGGTTCAGAAAAAGACAACTTAAAATTGACAGGTAAACTAGAAGTCGTACTTTGCTGAAGAGTAAAACTACAGCTACCAACATTCTCATTTCTTGCGTGAATGATCTCTGCTGTTAAACCTCCTCCTGAATAAACTATTTCCTTATCTATAAAACTCGATGCAGTATTTGGATTTCCTGCAAGATCGTTAACGGTCATACCATTCATACTTAGCTCTATTGAGCCTGTTCCTGTCGTTGAAAGCACTCGGTAGATAAAGTTTTGATTATCGCCAGTATTTATAATTTGTGCGACACTTACGCTAGATGTTCCAGCAAGGACTAAATCACCAAGCTCAAAGCTTGAAAGGTTGATAGGCTCACTAAAAGAAATACTAAAGTCTATCGGAAGTGATGTTGAAGGATCAGCAGAGATCTTATCAACTTCTACCTCAACGACAGTCGTATCATAAGTCACAGAGTTATCAATGGAGACACTTTCAACATTTGTCTCGGTACCATCTTTTTCAATGACTTCACCAATGGCGACATAAGGAATAACTGTCCCTTCACTCATGCCTGAAGCTTTTAGAGTAAAGTTCTTCTCTGTTCCAAGATCTACAAGTTCCCACATAACTCCGCTAGCTGTTCCCTTATTTTGAATGTCCGAAGTCGTAAAAGAGTTTCTTTGAATTTCTCTATTGAAAGAAATAGAGAAAACAATTTCAGAATTATTAGTTGGGTCATACTGAGAAGTATGTTGCTCTATTTGAATAATAAATTCAGTCAGATTATTATTTTCAGAATCACTTCCGCCTATAGTATTATTAAAAAAGTCGGCAGTAATCTTCGGCCCTGAACAAGATATAACAAAATACAAAAATGTGAGATGTATAAGAACTTTAAACAATAGAACCTTCCATTCTTCTATTGTAGCTCTTATCGGGAATTCGATATTTGACATTAAGACTTTCTTATAATTTCAAATATTTAACAGTCAACTTCTCAAGTATACATATAGCATTGAATCACTTGGACGCCAGAAAATGCGGGCGACCATACTAAGTAACTGATATTATGTCGTTAATCTCTTAAGCTTCAATCAATAGAATAGAGAATCTCATCAATCTGCTCTTTGTCTTCCTCTGCAGTAGGAGCATTTGCCAAGACCTCGCGGGCAGCATTTCTTTGCTGCTGAGTTGAGCTAGGATCCTTAAGAACGTCACGGGCTTCTTTTTCTTTAGCTAGTCTAGCCAGACGATCTTCTTTAAAATCGACAATTTTCTTTCCTTCTTTGATAACGTCGTCATAAGATATTCCACCCATTGGTCTACTTGATGGAGTTTGAGGGAGAAAAATATAATCTGTCTTAGGAAACTTTAACTTCTTTGACTGTCTTGTCATTGCCTTAGCAAAAGACTCAAAGGCCCCTCTTGGAACATAGTGCTCAGAATCTTTCTTTAAGAGATATCTTAATTGAGAAACAGAACCTGCATAACTATCGGGTGCCTTGCTTGAAAGTGGAATATATGTTTGATAATCAAGAAGGTTACTTATGAGAAATTCATGATCTCCCTTGATTCCATATTTCTTCGCAAGATCATTTGAAGTCGTTGTACAATTATAAAATGGTGTAATAGTAAGGCCCTTTACCGTTCTTACACGATGAAGCTCTTCTTCATACTGATTTCTAATTTCTAGAAGCTCGGCTTTTGATCGACCGTAAGAAATAAGTGTATAAGTTGGTCTATAATTAACCTGGCCCTGGATAAGGTGACCATAGTAGCTAACAAGATCAGTATTAGAAGCAAGTACTTCTTTTTCACCTTCAAAATAGAAATTAAAAGTCTCACCTTTTAAAGTCATATCATCTTGTACTGTTCCCATTCCGATCGCATAATGACCAGCTGCTGCTCCAGGCTCATCACCTTGACGTCCAGAAAGAGTCACAAGAAAAAAAGCATCTCCAGGTCTTGGAGTGAAATTATCTCTGTGTCTTAAAGTTCCTCTAAATGGTACGAGGCTTTGTGAGCTCGCGGTCTTTGGCATTTCTTTAACAATATACTTGAGTGGATTTTTCTTAAACTTACTCGGGCCTGGATACGCATTTTTTTCAGAAGAAGCGCTTAGTAAGTTAGCTGGAACGATAGCATTGATAGTAAAGATACCAGATTTAGTTTGTCCCTGAGTATGGACCTTTTTTCCTACAAAGTAATTCTTCGAAATATCATCGAATTGAAAACCATATATTGGCTTTGATCTACCAAACTTAACTCTTTGATCATCGAGATAAAAGTCATCACCAACTCTTGTAAGAACACCTATTCTATCTTCAGTGCCAGCGACAATTCTTGGCATATAATCAATCTTTAATTTACCGTTTTCAAGTTCACCATCAAACTCAAAGCTATAGGCGCTTGAGTTCGTAAGAACTCTATCAAAGAATTTCTCATACTTATTAGCGTATTTAAGTTCAACTCTTTGAACCTGTGAATCAACAACGATATCGGCCATATTCTTTTGGCCATCCTTAACAAGCTTTCCGCGATATTCACCAGCAAACACTGATGAGGTGATAACACTAATAACTAATAACTTCTTCATTCGCACTCCAGATTATCGAGGCGAACACTATCTAAAAACTATTTAGAAAAATCAAGAAAATGATGAAGATTTGTATTATTTACTGTTCACTATTCTAAGCTGCCAAAAAGATGAGTAACAGAGTTTAAGAAAAACAAGAATGAGATCTCTGTAAACATCTAAAATTACTGTAAAACTAATTATTTTAGTACCTTGGCCGATAAGACACTGTATTCTTGTTAAGTATATCGCGAATGGAGAAGATAAATGCTCTGGAAAATATTAATCATATTTCAGTTGTTTTTGACTATCTCATGCGTTCCTATGCCTAAAGAGAAAAGTGATCTCTTATTCGATGAAAACTCTTCAGCATCTGACTTTGATAACGGAAACCGCTCACCTGACTCTATTTCTGGTATTGATGGAATAAAGAGCTACAACAAGAACTGCATGAGCTGTCATGGTGTCCTTGATAACTCTGCAAAACTAGACTCTACATTGGACTCAATATCAACTGCGATTAAAGATGTCGATGAGATGGCACACTTAAAAGTATTAAGCGAAGAAGAACTCATTGCGATTACCAAAGCCTTAAAGATAGAAACAGAATCTGCTTTTATCATGCCTGAAGTAGAACCGATGTGCATTGATGAGGAAACTGTCCCTAAGACAGAATCAAAAGTTTTATCAGCAACTGAATTAAGTAATGTTATAAAAGACTTATTTGGGCAAGAGGCAGTTGATAAAGTTCAAGTAGAACTAAGCTCAATAAAGAATGATTCAAAGAGTGGGTTTTCGACATTTCAAACTGAGATTAATGCCATTCTTATAAGATCATACTTTCACATTATGAAAAAAGTTGCACCTATAGCTGCAACTAAAATCATCGGCAAAAATAATTGCATCGATGATTTAGGAGCTTCAAAGAAAGACGATATAACAGGAGACTGCATAAATGAATTAATATCTCATTGGGGACTCAAGATTTTAAGAAGACCTCTTAGTGCTAATGAGATTAATAGTTTCAAAAGTTTATTTGAATCACTAAATGAACAAAACATCAAAAAATCCCTGGAAGGACTGATGCTTGGGATGCTCCTTAACCCAGACTTCTTTTTTGTTTTTAATAATCAAGGAAAACTTATTGGCGATACATTTACTCTCAACAACTATGAAATTGCCTCTAAACTAAGTTTTACTCTATGGCAGACTTCACCTGACAACGAGCTTTATGAGGCTGCCGCAAAAGGAGAACTGACTGAGAGAAGTAAATTCAAAGAGCAACTAGATAGAATGACTTCTGATCAAAGAGCTAAGAAAACGATCCTTAAGTTTTATAAAGAATGGTTTCAACTAAACAAAGAAGTACCAAATTCATATACAAATCATTTCCTAAGTCCAAATTTTGATAAAGGCGAAGTTGCGCAAGTGTATCCAAGGGCCATGATAGAAGCCGATAGGTTTCTTGAGCAAATAGTTTTTGAAAGTGATGGTAAGTTTGAAGATCTATTTACTTCAAACTGGACAAACTTAAATGGATTAAATGATATCTCTGAAATTTATGGAACTGATGAGAAATCACGAAAATTACCAAATCAAACTCGCTCTGGAATACTAACAAGAGCGGCAATGCATATTACGGGTTCTAACTGGAAGCACCCGATGCACTTTGGTGCGTATATAAGAAGAAATATTCTTTGTGATGAGCTACCTGATCCACCAGCTGACTTTGATGTGCCGGAAACCAAAGCAGGCGACGAATTCGCTTCAAACTCTAGACAAAAATTTGAAAAATTAGTTGAAAGTCCTAATTGTATAGGATGTCACAAGAGTATAAATGGTCTGGCTTTTACATTTGAAAATATCGACCCAATTGGAAGAAGCATAGAGAAAGAAAAGCTATACGATGCTAACGCAAACTTCGTAGCCAGTGTAGAGATTGACACAAAAACAGTTCCCTTAATCTATTATGGAGATAAGAGTACCGTTAACAACGGTGTGGAACTATCGCAAAAGATCAGTGAATCAAATAAAGCAAAACAATGCTTTTCAAAGAAGCTAACAAAGTTCTTAAAAGGAAGAAATATCGTCAGTCATGATGGTTGTGACGTCGACAATATCTACAAACAAGTTAAAAGTGGAAAAAGTTTATTAGAAATTTTTAAGTTACAAATATTAAACGATCGATTTTTTAAAAAGAGGGTTAATAATTAACCAAAGAGACTGAATATGAAAAAAATCATAACAACAAATAGAAGGCAATTCTTAACCGGAGCAGGAGGTTTCCTACTATCGATCCCTCTCCTACCTTCATTATTATCTCAAAGTGCAAGCGCATCTCCTTCAAATAGTGTTAACAGATTTGTTTCTATACTTCGACGAGATGGTGCTCCTATAGCATTTTGGCCTGATCTGAACTTTAGTGATCTCACTAAGCTTGCACCAACAGCACATGGGATTGAGCTTAGCAAGATTCAAGGAGACCTATCATACTGCTTTGGAGAGAAATATAATGCTCTTAGAAATCAGATGCTTATTTTAAAGTCTATAAATGGCATGGAGAAAAATGCTGATCATGGTAGCCAGTCGATTCTTACGGCGATGAACTATAAAAAGTTTCCAGAAAACACAGGATCTTATCCAGCTTATGAGTCAATTGATCAAATGATTATAGAAAAACTCTATGAAAATGACCCATTTGCAAAACAACTCAACATTCAATATTCTTGGAGCTCAAAAAGAAAATCTTATTCATATACACTTGAAAATGGTTCTCTAAAAAACCTCCCAGCCTACAATAATCCGTTTAGTGTCTTCAACGACTTTTTTAACTTTTCTAATAATGACAGTCAAATTCAGATTGAAAACAATAACCTCGTTATAGACAAAGTTCTCGAGCACTTTAATAGTGTTAAAAATAATAGACGCATATCTAGAGACGATAAGAAGAGATTAGATGAGTTTGCTCAAGAGATATTTGAGACACAAAAAAAGCTCAATGAAGCATTCCCAAAAAATAGTTGCTCAATACCTACGAATGTAACAAACGACAATTATACAACTCTAGCCGATAAGATCGAGCTAACATTTAAAGTCATGAGCCTAGCTATCAAATGTGATCGAACAAGACAGATTAATTTAGACTTTAATCCAGATACATTAATCGGTAATTACTTCAATGGAAAGCAACACCATGGCGTATCTCACTCTAATAATGCAGATACGGTTAAAATTTTTGCAGATATGCATAAGTGGCATCATGACTTCATTGCAGACTTTCTTGTATCACTACAAGGAGAGGATCCCTACAACCCAGGAAAGTCATTTCTTGAAAACACGTTAGTATTCATGTCTAACGAAATTGGGAATCAAGGAAACTCATCTCAATCAGGCAATGATGCAAATCATATTCGAGTAGATGTACCTTGCGTACTTTTTGGAAATGTTAATAGTTACTTTAAGACTGGTATGTATATTGATTATAGAAACTCTAACACTCACAAAAATGGAAGATGGTATCGACCAGTAGGACATCCATACAACCAAGTTCTCACAACGATCATGGATTCTTTCGGAGTTCCTTACACGAGATGGGAAAAGAATGGTGTCGTTGGCTATGGAGACTATACCGGAACAAAGTACTCAAAGTCTCACCCTGATATTATGAGTCTTGGTAACAAAAGAGATCCACTTCCTGGTATCTCTTAACAGCCTCTTCGCTCACCTGCTTCATAATGAAAAATAAATGGAATCTTCATGATTTTATCTTGATGCTTAAATTGTATCCACATTTTTTGAAGGCCTTCAAGCATGACATCCTGATCATGAAAATTAAACCTTAGGATGTGATCATATACCCTATCATTTGAATCATCATCGTCATCATCTAGCATAAAAGGACTATGCATATGAGCAAATGGCATCTCACCATGATGCATATGTTTCATATAACCTTCACTTAACCACACTGAATGTGCGGCCTCACTAAGCCATGGTTGAAAATCTAATAATGGTCTATACTCTCCAGCCACGAGACTAAACATTTCAACTTCAAACTTTACAATATTCCCTGAACATCCATTTATAATATTCTTCTTAAAGATTGCCTTATAACTTGGTTCATCCTCATTTGATCGATAAAAGAATTTTGTAATCACTCCGTCTTCATTAAAGTCTTGAATAAGTGGCGTACTTAAAGATCTCCCCATGACATGAACCATTGCATGATCCATTCTCATCCCAACTCCTGCCACAATGACATCGGCCATAACCATATACATTCCAGGCTCAGTAAAGGTTCTATTAGCATCCTGATTATCAGGGTCTGCGTATGGCATATTTACTGTTATCGCAAAGCGCCCAGTGATAGGATCAAAGTATGGATGAAAGTGCTTAAATACAGAAAGATCCTTACTTGCCACAACCATATGCATATATTTTCCATGCATAACTTTATAATCTTTATAAATCTCGCCGGTTCGTGGGTCACTAAAGTACATTTCAATGAGAGTTGGAGTATTAGATTTAATCATGACATGCTTCATGCCCTCTACTTTCTTCCCATTTATAAAGAAGTGCGACTTAAAGTCAGACATAGATGCCAGCACTGAATAGCTGAATAAAACGCTCAGAATAATTATTTTCATAGTAAACTCCTGTGCTGAAATTCTAGTCAATTCCCTATGATATTGTCGACAATACCTTCTAATAAATTCTGACAATTGCATGAATTCACTATCTGCCAACACGGTTTTAAAGGATAATTAAGGAAATAAAAATGGAGTTTTATTATGCAAGTTACTATGAAGGGTACAAAGCTACTTTTGACTTTAGGTCTCACGTTTTCGGTTTTCGCGACAGATATTATCACAGACAAAGTCACGGTGGAGAACTCTAAAAATGTCACTCTCTCGAGTGCACTAAATTTAAAGACAGGTGCTATTAGAGCAAGAAAAGGGAACGACATATGGGGCTGGACAGATCCAGCGAGTAATAGAGAATATGTCATGATGGGACTCGATAGTAAGACCTCATTTATCGATGTAACGGATCCTGTTAATCCTATCCATCTTGCAGACTTGAAAACAGCAACAAGTTCTTCACAGTGGAGAGATGTTAAGATCTACAAGAATTATGCATTCATCGTCAGTGAAGCATGGTCACATGGCATGCAGATTTTTGATCTTCATAGACTAAGATCAATGAATGGAGAGACTGTACAAAGAGTTGAGCCAGATATGCGTTACCGTGACTTTGGTAATGCTCATAATATTTTTATCAACGAAGAAACGGGATTTGGATACGCTGTTGGAACATCAACTTGCGACGGAGGACTTCATATTATGGATTTAAGAACTCCACTCGTTCCAAGATTTCTTAACTGCGTAGGAAGAGGAGTTTACGAAGTGCCAAGAAAGCACGGAGATGCTTACACTCATGACGTTCAATGTGTTGTTTATAAAGGTGTCGATACACGTTATGTTGGTAGAGAAATTTGTGTTTCAAGTAATGAGGACACTGTAAATATTGTTGATGTTACAGATAAGAGTGCTCCGAAACAAATAGGAGTCGCAAGCTACGATGGTGTTAAGTATACACATCAAGGATGGCTTACTGAAGATCATAGATACTTTCTTCTTGGCGATGAGCTAGATGAATCGAGACTTAAAGTTAATACGAAGACTTTTATTTGGGACTTTTCAGATCTTGAAAATCCGATAAACTTTGCTATTCACACACACGAAACAAAGGCCATAGACCATAATATGTACGTTAAAGATGGTTACGTCTATCAAGCGAACTACAACGCGGGCTTAAGAATTCTTTCCTTAGAAAATATTGAAGAAGGAAAGTTATCTGAAGTCGGTTTTCTCGATACAATGCCAAATCGTGACAGTGCAAGATTTGAAGGTGTATGGTCAATCTTTCCATTCTTCTCTTCAGGAACTGTGGCAATCGCAGGTATAGACGGCGTTCTCTATCTCACAAGACCACAACTTTAATCATTTCATTTTAGTAAATACTCAAGGCCGCCTTTAACCGCGGCCACTTGAGCTAAGGCACAATTTTCATCATCCACAAGATCACTATCTGGATATACCTCTGTCGTTGTACAAAACTTTGCACCTGAAAAGCTAGCACAGAGATTTAAGGTTTTTATCGGGTAATTAATAATCCCCTCTCCTGCTAATTTCTCTCCAATAATTTTGCCATTTTCATCTGCTGGAGCAATATGAGTTACTTTTCTTACTGAGTCTATGATCGCTTTTTGAAACTCAGGTGTAGGATTTTCAATATCCCCAACGAGGTAAAAGCCGTCAGGAATATCCCAGACTTCTTGAGCAATACCATCTCTCTTTTCAAGTGCCGGTCTAAACACACTATTATCTGTATCAGTTGTTTCGTGGAGATCAAAGTGAGCATATATATCAAGTTTTAAAGAATCTATTTGCCCCATAATAAGATTACATTCTTCACTAGGTCCATCTTTAAAAAAAGAACGATTTGGATCGACGGTATATGGATTCCAGCGATTAATCGTTTCATATCCCCATGGACTTAAACAGGGAGCGATAATAAAATTAAATTCTGATGTATAATTCAAGGCCTCGAGTTCACAGAACTTTAGCGCACCTTGAACACCACTCGTCTCATAACCATGGACTCCTCCAGTGATCAGAATATTTTTCTTCGAATCAGAAAAGTTCTTATTCTTAATAAGATAAAGAGGATACTTCTTTGGGTCGTATGATAATTCCCCATATTGAATAACCTCAAAAGAGTCTCTAAGCTTATCAATTTTCTGAATAACTTCTTCTTTATATGAGCGTTTAATTGTTTGCTCATTAAGCCAGTTTAATTTCTCTTCTTCATTCCATGGTTCACTTATTTTCTTCATCTGTTCTTCCTCATTTCTAAACGTTCTTTAATTCTTCTCGCAGACTCTACACCACCTTCAAGCAGCGGAACACCTTGAGCAAGATATGAGCCAGCAAAAGAAAAAGCAGAATGTTCAAACTTCTGGATTCGCTTGACGGCTTGATAAGAGTCTACAGTCATCAGCGCCCTATTAAGACTTGAGCGCTTTAACTCTCGATCACTCTTACCATAAGGATTCCATGTTTGCATGGTTGCCTCATTAAGAAGTAAGTGAGGCTCTACCTTATTAAGCCACATTGATGCCTGGGCCTGCCCACCACTTGGATGCTCAAGATAGTGAAGAGATTTTTCATTTAAGATTTGATCATGATCACCAGCAACAGTCTCAATAATAGTGTCAGTCGTTTTATAAGGTACGACTTTAAGGTCTTCTAAAATATGTTCAGTATGTTCATTAACTTCTAAGAATTCTTTAATAACATGTGCCTCTGTACCAATGACAATGTGATCATACTTCCTCGTCACGCCGTCGATGACGAGGTTGGCCCCATCCCTATCAACAATAATTTTATCAACCTTACTCTCTAAATGAAGCTTACCTAGATGTGAGCTTAGAGCATTTTCGATATCATGAGTGCCGGCATAGAAGCGCTCCATAGGAACAGGTCCTGCGATCATAGACATCATTTCAAGAAGAACGCGAGAAGGAAATCTATCAAGTTCTTCATAATCACATGTACAGATGCTAGAAAGCAAAGGATAGAGAACAAGCTTAGCTAGCTTTGAAGAAACTTTATGAGTTTCTAAGAAGTCACCAAAACTGATCATGTCATATGATGAATCATTCTTATACTTATGACAAAGATAGTAAAACCGCATAAAAGATGCGCCTAGCTTAAAATAACTAAGTCTAGGTTTTATGAAATTAAAGCGTTTTTTAAATAATGAGATGTTAAAATATTCAAATTTATCATGGCGATTTGAAAGTGAGAATGAACCTGAATGTTCAAGTTTCCTTAAAGATATTTTTAATTCATCACAAAGAGAAAATAATTGAGGGTAATATTCTGGATGAATCACTCGAAGGGGAATATCAATAATTTTCCCGTTCTCAAGAGACATACCGTGACCAGCAAGGCTCATAAAAGGCTTTGCTTCATACACTTCACATTCGTGTTCTCTTAAAAAATAAGCACTAGCAAGTCCCGCTATACCAGAGCCAATAATCGCTATTTTCATAAGTTCATTGTACTCACTTGTTAAAAGTTCTGACAAGCACGGTGAGCTGTACAAAAGCATCCTTGCAAGAGATATCCTCCGGTTGGTGCTTCAAAATCAAGCATTTCACCTACAAAGAAGAGACCTGGAACTTTCTTTGACTCAAAGTGATCTGATAAAACGCTAAATAACACTCCGCCCGAAGTTGAAATGGCCTCATCAATTGGACGACAGTTACGTAATTCGACCTCACAATTCTTTACCCTAGAAGCAGAAGCTTTATGTCCATTTTCATTTATTAGTCCAATGGCAATAGGGTCTAATTTTAGAGATTTCTTCAAAAAGGTCGACATTGATTCTTTAGACTTCTTAGCCTTAAAGCGATTTTCAATTTCTTCAATACTTAAATCAGGCTTAAGATCAATACTTATAACGGTCTTACCTGATGATTCTATGTCATCTCTTATAAAATTTGAGAGAGCGTAAATGGCAGATCCCTCTATTCCATAAGTAGTAAGCATAACCTCTGCTCTAACGGATCTATCTCCATGAGTTATTCTTATATTTTTTAAATGACCTCTTTCAAACTTATTCTTAAAGAAATCACTCCAATTCACTTCAAATCCACAATTCATAGGCCTAAGCTCAGAGACTTCTATTCCTAACTTAGTAATCATATCAGTCCACTTGCCATCAGAACCTGTTTTCTTCCAACTACCACCACCAAGAGCTAATATGATATTCTCAGCACTAACCTCGATATCTTCGCCTTCAAAGTCAAAATGAAGTTTTTTATCAGAGTTCATACTTTTTAGAGAGTGCTTCTTAAATAGAGAAAACCCAGAGTATGACTGAAGAAGCTCTTGCCAATTGATAAGCATTTGAGCGGCTTTAAGTTTCTTTGGAAAAACTCTTCCGCTTGTTCCAATAAAGGTCTCTACTCCAACTCTTGCACAAAAGTCTCGCAAACTTTGAGGTGAAAACTCGCTTAAGAGACTTTTAAAAAGAGCTTCGTTATTTGTATAACGATTTGCAAAGGAGTCTAAATCTTCTGAATGTGTAAGGTTAAGTCCACCGTTTCCTGCAATTAAAAACTTTTTGGCAAGTCCAGATGAGTGGTCATAGAGATCAACCTTGTAACCCTTTTCAAGAAGTAAGTACGCGCAAAAAAGACCGGCTGGACCACCGCCAACAATTGCGACTTTGTCAGATGTCTTAATAACTTAACTCACAAAATCGTGAAAATACTTTCTTATGTTGCTCGAGGTTCATATCACCAGAAGCCGAGACACGAACAATATAATCCTTGTCCCCTTCTTTCGTCGTTCCCTGAGTAGAAGTCGCTGGTATCGTCCAATAACATCCTTTAAGTTGTCCATAACTCACGCAATACTTACTATCTTCAGGGATTTCAGAGATCATCATATTAATCAGCTTAAGGTTGAGTTCTCTTTTAGAAGCTTCACGCTCTTCAGGGGAATCTCCTTTACTCGGAAGATCCAACGAAAAGACAGATGGAGTGAAACTATTTTTTGCAAGTTCATGAGAAACAAAGTTTATCTTTGCCTGAGGTAGAACTTCTTCTATGTGCTCTACAAATGCTCTCGTATTATCATAAGCACTCGAGATTCTTTCATTCATTGATGGCATTTGTGCAGTCAAGGTTCTTACTTGAAAATTAGTTGCTTCATTCTTACAAAGCTTTAAGTGACGATCCACATGGCCCATTAAGTGACTGGCCTGATCATTAGCAACACCATATCCCGCAGTACAAAGCCCTCCACTTGGAAACTTAGAACCACTTACATAAGAAATGGTCGGGACGCTATAAAGATAATCTCCCTCCCCTAGGAATTTAACATTGGGGCAAAAGGTTTGATCTAATATAAAAACAGCCTGAGTCGCTTCCTTATCTGAGCTCGTCTTTCTCTTTTTCGCGAGAGTTTCTTCAAGCTTTTTTAAGTCTGGTATTTCAACACGAGGATTTGTTGGAATCTCTGCTATGATAAAAGGAACGCAGTCACTCAAAGCAGCCTCAGTTAAAATTCTCTCTAGTTCAGTGACCATATCCTTACCGCTATCTACTGCGAGGTCAACAATCTCAACTTGATCAACACATGCGGCAACTCTTCTTGCTTGATCATTAGTGCCCCCATAGCAATTTGGCGGAACGATAAACTTAATATCTTTTCCTTTGTATTTATCAAATGCGTGATGGATGAGTCCCATCATAATGGCGTACTGAACAGATAGCCCACAAGAACCTATAACAGGCATTGAACTTGTAGAAGTGATTTCATTGATCGTCTCTGCGAGATCATCAATAGTCTCATCTAATACTGATTCAAAAGTCTCCCCCATCAAAGTCTTAAGAAGCGTATGACAATTATGTGGAGTCATAGCAATCGACTCTCTTCTTCTTACGTGTTGAATCTCACTAATATACTCCGATTTTTGAGCGGACACTTGAATAATACTTCCAAGCTTCTCATCGATACTAACAACAAAGTCGCTGTCAATCTTATGCTCAAGTACTTCATCTAATTTATTAATGATAATTGTAACGCCAGGAAAATCTTTAATTGAGCTAAGGTCATCGGTCTGTACAAGTTCAAAATCATAGCCGTAAACTTCTTCGAGAATTTTTTGATCAAAGTCGATAGGCTTAACTTCACTATAAATTATACGTGTTCTTATCTTATTCAGTTTATTCTTTCTTAGAACAGCTAATAATGGCATTGTTTGAGACGAAAATGAAATCACATTATCCGCTGAGATATCGTAACTCTTTGAAATACTCCATTCCAGAACACATGACAGTGGATGACCTAGACGAATATAGTCAAATGCTGTTGGTAAGTTGAGGTACTCTTCGCTGGTCGCATGCCCAAGCTTTTCAAACTCTTCAATAAATTCAGTCTTTGCCAAGCTCTCGTTGAATCTGTCAATTCTGTGTGTTGTAAGTTTTAACCAATCCTGAGGAAGATTATTTAGGAGATGGCCTATAGAGTCTTTTAGTTTTTGATCATTCATTTCTCATCCTTATTAATGAATGCATTTTAAATGAAAAGGTTTAAACAATAAAGAGAAGTTAAAGAAAATACTGCGAGGCAAAACGCCTCGCAACAATCTATCTACCTAGTTAGTCTTATTTTCGACAGATCTAGCAAAGTGCATAACAACTGATGCTACAAACCCAACTAGAAATAAAAAGAATAGAAACTGAGCAATTCCGACACTTGTTGATGCGATACCACCAAAGCCAAACATTCCTGCGATTATTGCT